>NZ_JAQQLA010000001.1 GCF_028548395.1 Vogesella indigofera
GGTGGCCATAGCGAGGTGGTCCCACGCCTTCCCATTCCGAACAGGACCGTGAAACGCCTTAGCGCCGATGATAGTGCAGATACCTGTGTGAAAGTAGGACACCGCCAGACGCCCCATAAACAAAGCCCAGCTCAACCGAGCTGGGCTTTGTGCTTTGTGGGCGGCCAACGTAGCAGGTCTTGCTGCTGTCGTGCAATCCTCCTGTCCTGAAGCCTCTCGTGCCTGCTGCGGTCAACCTTTGTCTGCCTTCCTGCTTCTCATCGACTCGTTTTGCCAAGTGACCCACCGTTATTCGACCCATACGACCCAATTCAACCCTTTTGTCATTAGTTGTGTTGAAACCGCAAGATCGAATGAATCTTTTTGTGGAAAACTAGTCTACTGACACTGGTTTGAATAACTAAAGTCAACACGAACGGTTTGCTGTACGGTGTGGGGTGCCTTGCGCCCGTGCAGTTGCGGTGTTGTCTGCCACGAGGAGAAAAAGTGTCCCGTCTGATTGCCTTGTTGCTGCTGTGCGGTACGCCATTGCTGGCCCATGCGGCCACGCTGGATGGCGCCAGCCTGAGCCTGTTGTGGGGCGTTCCCTTTGCCGGCCTCCTGCTGTCGATCGCCTTGTTTCCGATCGTGGCGCCGGAGTTCTGGCACCATCACTTTGGCAAGATCACTACCGGCTGGACCTTGTTGTTCCTGTTGCCCTTTACGCTGAATTTTGGTGGCGCCACTGCCGCCGGGCTGGTGCTGCATGCCATGCTGGCCGAGTTCATCCCCTTCGTGGTGCTGCTGTTTGCGCTGTACACGGTGTCCGGTGGCATTTTGGTGGCCGGCAATCTGCACGGCTCGCCGGCGCTGAATACCGGCCTGCTAGCGTTGGGAACGGCTCTGGCATCAATCATGGGCACTACCGGGGCGGCGATGCTGCTGATCCGGCCGTTGATCAAGGCCAACGACAACCGCCGTCACAATGTCCATGTGGTGGTGTTCTTCATTTTCCTGGTGGCGAACATCGGCGGCGGCCTGACGCCGCTGGGGGATCCGCCACTGTTCCTCGGTTTTTTGAAGGGTGTCGATTTCGGCTGGACCCTGCAGGCCATGGCGTTGCCGGTGCTGCTGATGGCGGTAACGTTGCTGCTTATTTTTTATGTGATCGACAGCTATCTGTTCCGGAAAGAAGGTGTGTTGCAACGTGACCGGACGCCGGACTCGCCGATCCGTATCAGTGGCTTGCAGAACCTGCCGTTGCTGGGTGCGGTGATTGCCGCGGTGCTGCTGTCCGGCATCTGGAAACCGGGCGTGGTCTTCGACGTGCTGGGCACGCCGCTGGCGTTGCAGAACCTGGTGCGTGACCTGCTGCTGCTGGCGATTGCCGGGCTGTCGCTGTGGCTGACGCCGAAAGCCATTCGCGAGGGCAACGAATTCAACTGGGATCCGATGCTGGAAGTGGCCAAGCTGTTCGCCGGTATCTTCATTACCATCGGGCCGGTGCTGGCGGTACTGCAGGCTGGCGAGAGGGGTGCGCTGACCGCGCTGGTGCAGCTGGTGACCACGCCGCAAGGCACGCCGGACAATGTGATGTACTTCTGGCTGACCGGCGTGCTGTCCAGTTTCCTCGACAACGCGCCGACCTATCTGGTGTTCTTTAATCTGGCATCGGGCGATGCGGCCACGCTGATGGGGCCGCTGGCGCCTACGCTGCTGGCGATCTCGATGGGGGCCGTGTTCATGGGCGCGTGCACCTATATCGGCAACGCGCCCAACTTCATGGTCAAGGCCATCGCCCAGCAGCGCGGTATCGCGATGCCCAGCTTCTTCGGCTACATGGCCTGGTCGTTCGGCATCCTGCTGCCGCTGTTCCTGCTGCTGACGCTGATCGTGCTGTAATTCACCGCCTTGCGGTATCAGGGCTGCCCCTTGTGGCAGCCTTTTTTGCTTGAAATCCGGTATCCTTGCTGTTTTTCCGTTTTCGCGATTCTGTCATGCACATCCATATTCTCGGCATCTGCGGCACCTTCATGGGCGGCATCGCCGCCATCGCCAAGGCCGCCGGCCACAAGGTTACCGGCTGCGACGCCAACGTCTATCCGCCGATGAGCACCCAGCTGGAAGCCATGGGCATCGAGCTGATGCAGGGCTTTGGCGCCGAACAGGCGGATATCGGCGCCGACGTGTTCGTGATCGGCAACGTGGTGACGCGCGGCAAGGCGCTGATGGAAGAGATCATGAATCGCGGCCTGCCGTACATCTCCGGCCCGCAGTGGCTGGCCGAGAACGTGCTGCACGACAAATGGGTGCTGGCGGTGGCCGGTACCCACGGCAAGACCAGCACCACCTCGATGCTGGCGTGGATTCTGCAGGATGCCGGTTTGGAACCGGGCTTCCTGATCGGCGGCATCCCGGAAAACTTCGGCATCTCCGCACGCCTGCCGGGCACGCCGCGCCAGGACGCGGCCAGCACCAGCCCGTTCTTCGTGATCGAGGCCGACGAGTACGACACCGCCTTCTTCGACAAGCGCAGCAAGTTCGTGCACTACCATCCGCGCACCGCGGTGCTGAACAACCTGGAGTTCGACCACGCCGACATCTTTGCCGACCTGGCCGCCATCGAAACCCAGTTCCACCACCTGGTGCGCACCGTGCCAGGCAATGGCCTAGTGGTGAGCAATGGTCGCGAGGCCAGCCTGCAGCGCGTGCTGGAACGCGGCTGCTGGACGCCGGTGGAACAGTTCGGCAGCGATGCCGGCTGGCAGGCCGGCACGGCGGCGGCCGATGGCCGCTTCGACGTGCTGCTGCACGGCGAGACGCTGGGTCGCGTGCAGTGGGAGGTGCCGGGCGAGCATAACCGCCTGAACGCGGTGGCGGCGATTGCCGCCGCGCGCCACGTCGGCGTGACGCCGGCAGTGGCCATCGACGCGCTGTCGCGCTTCAAGAGCGTGAAGCGGCGCATGGAAGTGAAGGGCACCGTGCGCGGTGTCACCGTGTACGACGACTTTGCCCACCATCCCACCGCCATCACCACCACCATCGCCGGCCTGCGCCACAAGGTTGGCCGCAACAGCCGCATCCTGGCGGTGCTGGAGCCGCGCTCCAACACCATGAAACTGGGCACCATGAAGGCGGCGCTGCCGGGCTCGCTGGCCGACGCCGACGAGGTATTCTGTTACGGTGCGGCCGACCTGGGCTGGAGCGTGGCCGAGGCGATGGCGCCGCTGGGCGCCAAGGCGCGCTGCTTCGACGACATCGACGCGCTGGTGGCCGCCATCGTCGCCGAGGCGCACGACGGCGACCAACTGCTGGTGATGAGCAACGGCGGTTTCGGTGGTATCCACGGCAAGCTGTTGAGCGCGCTGGCGGGCTGAGGCGCCTCGCGGACCGCCACCACGCCAGACTGCGGTCTGGCGTTTTTTTATGGTGCGATGCTTTCCACGCAATTGCGGCCGTTGGCCTTGGCGCGATACAGCGCCTTGTCGGCCAGCTTCAGCAGCTCGGACAGGTCGTGCGCGTGGCCGTTGCGGCTGGCGACGACGCCGGCGGAGAAGGTCAGCTGCAGTTGCTGGCCGTCGGTGTGGAACGACTGCGCGGCGATGCCGTTGCGCAGCACATCGACGATGGCGTGCGCCTCGCCCAGCGAGGTGTCCGGCAGCAGCAGCGCAAACTCCTCGCCGCCCATGCGTCCGGCCATGGCGCTGTCCGGCAGCGCTGCGCGCAGGTTGCTGGCAAAGTGTTGCAGCGCGGCATCACCGGCGGCGTGGCCGTAGCGGTCGTTGATGTTCTTGAAGTGATCGAGGTCGATCAGCGCCACGGCAACAGTATCGTCGGCCAGCCGTGCGCGCTCCAGCGCCTTGCCGGCGAAGGACAGGAAGTGACGGCGGTTGGCCAGCCCGGTAAGGTCGTCCAGCGTGGCGCGCTGGTACAGCTCGTGCTGGGTGGCCTGCAGCTGTGCCAGTGCGCGTTCGGTGGCCTGCTTCTCGTCCTGCAGCCGCTGGGCGTGGGCGATGCGCTCGGTGATGTCGATCAGGCTGACGGCGATGGCGTGGCGTTCGCGGAATTGCAGGTAACGCATCGAGGTCATGCTCCAGCAGACCTTGTGGTTGTGGTTGTTGAGTTGCGCTTCGCGGTCGGTGACGATCTGCTGCTCCTGCAGCACCGCCAGCAGCTCCTCGCAGCGCTGCGGATTGTGGAACAGCGCCGGCAGCGTCTGCCGCTGCAGCATCTGCCGCGACATGCCCAGCATGCGCGCGGCGGCATCGTTGCTGGTGAGGATGGACAGCTCGCTGGCGTCGACGATCAGCACGCCGACCTGCACCGTTTCGATCAGCGTCTGCTGGTCGCGCTGCTCGTCGATCAGGGTGCGCATCTTTTCGCGCAGGCTGCTGTTGGTCAGCGCCAGCAGCTGCTGCGCGTGGTTGAACTGACTGCTGCTGTGTTCGACATGCAGCAGGATCTGGCTGATGCGCCACATCAGCAGCAACAGCAGGCAGCTAAGCACCAGTGCGACACCGAGCAGGCTCAGCGCGAACAGGTTGAAGCTGCGGATGATCTGGCTGCTGCGGTAGTTGGCCGCCAGCAGCAGCGGCACCTGGCTCAGACGGGTGGTGGCGACCTGGGTCAGGTTGTGGCCGTTGAAATCCATGCTGCCATTGCTGGCCAGCACGCTGCCGTTGATGTCGAGTACGGCGTAGGCGGGGTGATCCAGCAGCTGTTCCGGGTCCAGCAGCTCGCTGACGCGCAGGAAGCCGGTGAGTGCGCTGTGACAGCGCTCCAGGTCGCACAAGGGCAGCACCACTTGCAGCAGCTCGCTGTTGCCTGGCCGTTTGTCGATCACCGGCAGCGGCAGCACGGTCAGCGCCGGATGTACCGCCGGGCTTTGCAGCCATTGCCGCACTTGCTGCACGGCCGCTGCGCTCAGCGGCTGCTGCTGCCCGCGCAGCTGCTGTTGCTGGCTGGCGTCCACCAGCCACAGGCTGCCGCCCTGCAGCGGAAACAGCTGGGTGGCGTCGCGGGCCAGGCTGGGCTGGTCATTGGCGAACAGCTGCAATTCCTTGTACAGGTTGCGCAGCCGGTCATCGACCGCCGCGCTGGACAGGCGTAGCCATTCCGCCTGCTGTGTCTGTTGCTGAGCGCTGAGCAACGACTGGCGCTGGCGCAGGCCCTCGATCACGCCGCCCCACATCACCGCCAGCACCAGCAGGGCCAGCACCCACGACAGGCGTAGCAGGCGGCGGGCGCGCTGCGTTTCCGGTGCGTGCTGTTCTGACGGCAGGGTCGGCGTCATGTCTTGCCCTTGCCGATGTGCTGACGATGCTGCTGGAACACCCAGCGCTCCCAGCGGCGGGTGTCGTTGTCGTGGCGCAGCGGCTGCAGCCGGGCCAGGTGCTGGTAGCCGTCGGGGCCGGCCAGGCTGGATTCGATGGTCACGCACAGGTACAGCGGGCAGCCGGACGGTGCGTGCGGATGCAGCTGCAGCAGGCCACTGTCGCCGACGCTGGCGGCCAGTTCGTCCTGCCACACCACCGCCTCCAGTCCGATGCGGCAGGGGCGGGGTGGCGGCAGTTGCGGATAGCGCGCCAGCAGACCCAGTTCCAGCACGAAGTCGAGCTTGGCTTCCAGCCGTTGCAGCAACGGGCTGCCGTCACTGTCCTGGTCCAGCGGCGCGGCGAGCACCGCCAGCGCCAGGCCGGTTTCCAGCTGCGCGGCGTGGCTGGTGGCCGCGTCCGGCGCCGGGTGGAAGCGCAGCGGAAAACAGCTGTCAAAGTAGACGGTGTCCAGTTCGGGCAGTGGCATACAAGGTTGGCCGCAGGCTACAGGAACAGGTGGCGGATGCCATCCAGTCCGACGTGGTTGAGGGTGTAGCGGGCCTGGGCGCGCACCACCGGCTTGGCGTGGGTGGCGACGCCGACACCGGCCTCGGCCAGCATCAGCAGATCGTTGGCGCCGTCGCCCATGGCGATTACCTGCTCGGCGCGCAGGCCCAGTGCCTCGCGCTGCGCGATCAGCAGGCGGCGCTTGGCGGCGCCGTCGACGATATCGCCGATGACGCGGCCGGTGAGCTTGCCGTCGATAATTTCCAGCTGGTTGGCGTGGCAGTAGTCGAGGTTCAGCTCCGCCTTCAGCCGTTCGGTGAAGTAGGTGAAGCCGCCGGAAAGCAGCATGAATTTCACGCCGTGCTCACGACAGGCAGTCAGCAGCTCGCGGGCGCCGGCCATCAGCTGCAGGCGCTCATCGTAGACGCGGGCCAGCGCCGCTTCCGGCAGCCCGGCCAGCAGCGCGACGCGCGCTTTCAGCGATTCGGTAAAGTCCAGCTCGCCGCGCATCGAGCGCTCGGTAATCGCCGCCACTTGCGGTTTCAGCCCCTGCATGTCGGCGATCTCGTCGATGCACTCGATGGTGATCAGCGTTGAATCCATGTCCGATACCAGCAGCCCGAAATCGGCAAAGCGGCGTGCGCGGTCGACATAGTTGGCATCCACGCTCAGGCGTTCGGCGCGCGCCAGCACCAGCTCGCGGCGGGCGGGGTCGACATCGTCGAGACGCACCACGTTGGCCGCAACGCTGCGGCTGTCGCTGGCGCCGGACAGGGCGGCCAGCTCGGTGAGGCGGGCTTGGTCGAGGGTGGGGGCTTGTAATACCAGAGTCTGTGGCGTGCTCATGCGTGGGCAGGGATCAAGAGTGAACAGTGCTGACGATTATGCCATGTCACAGCCGATACTGGCGTTTGATCAGCGCGTCCAGCGCCAGCCGGCCGGGGCCGCAGGCCAGTAGCGTAAACAGCATCAGCCCCCACTGGTAGTGGAAGTCGAGCGCGCTGCCTTCCAGCGCCGGATAGCTGATCACCGCCACCGCGTTGAGCACGAACAGGCCCAGCGCGGCGAAGCGGCCGGCCAGCCCCAGTGCCAGCAGCACCGGCAGCACTAGCTCGCCGCCGGTGCCCAGCCATGCGGCCAACGTTGGCGGCAGCAGAGGCACCGCGTACTCCTCGTGGAACAGGAACAGCGTGCTGTCCCAGTCTTCGATCTTGGTCAGCCCGGACCTGAAGAACACCCACGCCAGCCACAGGCGCAGTGCCAGCAGAGCGAGGTCCTGCAGTGGCGGCGCCAGTGGCGTGATCACGCGGCTGGATTGGCGCAGCAGGCAGGCGATGGGCGAGTTCATGGCGGCTTTCCTTGTGCTTGTGCAAACCAGCCGTGCTGCAGGCCGGTCTGCAGGGTGTGTTGCAGCGCGAAGTCTGGCGCCAGCGCCAGCGCGGCGGCGGTGGCCTCGTCCAGCGTGGCGCCCCGTTGCAGGCGGGACAGGAACTCGGTGGGCGCGTCGTCCACACGGCGCAGCTGCATCTGGCCGTGCTCGCGCCACAGCAGCAGGTTTTCCGCCTGCGCCAGCGTGAACGGCTGCCGTGTCGCGCCCGGCTGGTGGTAGGCGTGAATCGCCGACAGCGCCCACGGCGAGCGCAACAGGCTCAGCGAGGCATCCAGCGGCAGGTGCAGTTCGCTCCATTGCGCAGGCGATAGCGCGGCGAGGGTGGCGACCTCCAGGCGCGCGCTGTCGGGGGCGTAATAGCCGCGATGCAGCGCCCACTCCATGCGCGCCACATCCGGCAGGTAGGGCCATTCGGCGGTGGGCGCAAAGCCTGCGATGAAGTCGGCGAAGCCGGCGCCGTAGCGGTGTAGGTTACCGCTGTGCGACGGCGTGGCGCGCACGAATTCGCGGCTCAGCGCGCCGAAGAATGCCGCGCCCAGCAGCTGCTGCACGATGGGGTAGACGAGGGCGAGCATCTCCATCAGCCCGACGCGGTAGTTGTTGCGGTACACCGCCAGCGCATGGGCCGGCAGCGTGGCGTGCGGCTGCCACTGCGGCGCGGTGATGGCGTCCAGCAGTTCATGCTGCCAGCGTTGTGCGTCAGTCATCGCGCGCTCCCCGGCCGGCGGTGTCGAGCATGTGCTGTGCCGTGGCCGCCTCTGCCAGTAGCGTGTCCAGCGGCGGAATGTCGCTGTCCCACTCGATCAGAGTTGGCCGCGGCCCGAAGCGAGCGATCACCGCGCGGTACAGTTGCCACACCGCCGGCGCTACCGGCCGGCTGTGGGTGTCGACCAGCAGGCGGCTGCCGTCGTCGAAGCGGCGTTCGCTGTGGCCGGCGAGGTGGATCTCGCCGATGGCGGCGGCCGGCAGCGCGTCGAGGAAGGCGTCGACATCCAGCCCGAGGTTGATGTGGTTGACGTACAGGTTGTTGACGTCGAGCAGGATGCCGCAGCCGGTGCGCTGCACCAGCTCGGCCAGGAATTCGGCCTCGCTCATCTCGTTGCCCGGAAACTGCAGGTAGCTGGACAGGTTTTCCAGCAGCAGCGGGCGGCCGATGGCGTCCTGGGCTTCGGCCACGTTGGCCGCCACCTGCACCAGCATGGCGCGGGTGTAGGGAATCGGCAGCAGGTCGTTGGCGAAGCGGTAGTCGGCATCGTGGTTGAACGACAGGTGCTCCGACACTGCGGCCGCTGGCACCTGCGCCAGTAGCCGCTGCAGCGAGGCCAGGTGCTGCGGATCGGGACGTGCGGCGGAACCCAGCCCCAGACCGACGCCGTGCAGCGACAGCGGATAGCTTGCGGCCAAGCTTTGCAGCATCGCCAGCGGCTGGCCGCCGTCAAAGAAGTTCTCGCTGTGCAACTCGATCCAGCCCAAGGCGGGCAGGCTGTCCAGAACCTGGCGGTAGTGCGGCTGGCGCAGGCCGATGCCGGCACAGACAGGAAGCGGGGTGCTCATGATCGGCTTTCACAAAAAACGGTGGGGCCGTTACCCCACCCGGTGCGCAGGCTTACTTGCTGCCCGGCTGCAGCATGCCGCCCAGCTGGGAGCAGCTGCCGGCGGCGACGTATTTCCACTCCGCCGGATCCTTGTCGAGCTTGGCCTGGCCGGCGCAGCTGTGGCCGTTGGCGGCGCAGTCGTTCTTGCCGGCGGCGGCGACGCCGTAGCATTTTTCCTTGCTGGCGGCGACCGCCGGGGCGGCCGCGCTCATGGCGATGACGGCGGTCAGGGCGGAGGCAAGCAGGGTGCTGGATGCGGACATGGTGTTTCTCCTGAATGATTGGGGGGTGCTGAAATGCGCGAAGCCGCGCATTACCGCCCTTAGTCGCCTGTGGCGGTAATTCATTACAGCATGCCCGAAAAAGTTCTGGCATGGCGGCCACGGGTAGCCCGGCGCTCGCTAGGTTGGCCGCTGGGCGCAAAAAACCCCGCGCCTTGGCACGGGGTGGCAGGGTGTGGCGTTGCTCGCCGTCAGCCGGCGAGCCGCGTCAGATCACTCCCACTCGATGGTTGCCGGCGGCTTGCCCGATACATCGTAGACCACGCGGTTGAGGCCGCGGACTTCGTTGATGATGCGGTTGGAGACGCGGCCGAGCAGGCTGTACGGCAGCTCCGCCCAGTGTGCGGTCATGAAGTCGCTGGTCACCACCGCGCGCAGTGCGCACACGTAGTCGTAGGTGCGGCCGTCGCCCATCACGCCCACCGATTTCACCGGCAGGAATACCGCGAATGCCTGGCTGGTCAGCTCGTACCAGTTCTTGCCGGTTTTCTCGTCGATGGTGTTGCGCAGCTCTTCGATGAAGATGGCATCGGCGCGACGCAGCAGGTCGGCGTATTCCATTTTCACTTCGCCGAGGATGCGCACGCCCAGGCCCGGACCCGGGAACGGGTGACGGTAGACCATATCGTGCGGCAGGCCTAGTGCCACGCCCAGCTGGCGTACTTCGTCCTTGAACAGGTCGCGCAGCGGCTCCAAGAGCTTCAGGTTCATGTCGTCCGGCAGGCCGCCGACGTTGTGGTGGCTCTTGATGGCGTGCGCCTTGCCGGTCTTGGCACCGGCGGACTCGATCACGTCCGGGTAGATGGTGCCCTGTGCCAGCCACTTGGCGTTGGTGAGCTTGCCGGATTCGCGCTGGAACACCTCGACGAACTCGCCGCCGATGATCTTGCGTTTCTTCTCCGGGTCGGACTCGCCGGCCAGTTTGCCCATGAACTGGGCGGTGGCGTCGACCTGGATCACCTTCACGCCCAGGTTCTGCGCGAACATTTCCATCACCATCTTGCCTTCATTCAGGCGCAGCAGGCCGTGGTCGACGAACACGCAGGTCAGCTGGTCGCCGATGGCGCGGTGGATCAGCGCGGCAGCCACCGAGGAATCCACGCCGCCGGACAGGCCGAGGATGACTTCCTCGTCACCGACCTGGTCGCGGATCTTCTGCACCGCTTCCTCGATGTAGTTCGGCATGGTCCAGCTCGGCTTGGCGCCGGCCACGTGCAGCACGAAGCGGTGCAGCATCTCGGTGCCGCGCTTGGTGTGGGTCACTTCCGGGTGGAACTGTACCGCGTAGAAGCCGCGGTCCTCGTCGGCCATCGCGGCGATCGGGCAGGACGGGGTCTCGGCGATAACGTTAAAGCCGGCCGGCAGCGCGGTGACCTTGTCACCGTGGCTCATCCACACGTCGAGGAAGCCGTTGCCGGCGTCGTCGATGCGGTCCTGCAGGCCTTCCAGGATCTTGGAGTGGTGACGCGCCTGGATTTCGGCGTAGCCGAATTCGCGGGTGTCGCCGGCCTCGACCTTGCCGCCCAGGCTTTGCGCCATGAACTGCATGCCGTAGCAGATGCCCAGCACCGGCAGGCCGAGCGAGAAGATGGCAGGATCAGCCTGGTAGTCGGATTCGTACACCGAGTTCGGGCCGCCGGACAGGATGATGGCTTTCGGGGCGAAGGCCTTGATGTCGGCCAGCGGCATGTCGAACGGGTGCAGCTCGCAGTAAACGTGCGCTTCGCGTACGCGGCGGGCGATCAGCTGGGAAACCTGGGAGCCGAAATCGAGGATGAGGATTTTGTCCATGACTGTCCTTGAATGTAAAAGACTGGTCGGGTCACCAGTCGGATTTGAATGCGGGTACTCGGGGCCGGGCCTGCCGCAGGCAGGCGAGCGCTATTTCTTCAGGCGCCGCTCCGGAATGCGGTCGCTGCGCGCGATCAGCATCAGGATGCCAAGCAGGATCATGCCCAGTGCCAGGCTGTGGCTCAGGCGCAGCCTGCTGGTGTCAAACAGGTAGATGGCCGCACCGGTATAGATCAGCATCGGGTTGGTCACAATGCTGGACTTGGTGATGCCGTCGATCAGCAGCAGGCCGGCGCCGGCGCTGGCCAGCAGGATGGCCAGCAGCGTGATGGTGTCCGGCAGCAGCGCGGTGCTTTTCAGCAGCCACAGGGCGCCGAGGATGATAAGGATGAAGGCCTGGGTGGCGCTGGGTTTCATGGCTCAGCCCTTATCGCGCATCAGGCGCTGTTTTTCACGCGCCCATTCGCGTTCTTTTTCCGATTGGCGCTTGTCGTGCTGCTTCTTGCCCTTGGCTAGGCCGATGTCGACCTTGATGTTGCCTTTGCTGTAGTGCAGGTTCAGCGCCACGATGGTGTAGCCGGCGCGCTCGACCTTGCCGATCAGGCGATTGGTCTGCTCCTGCTTCAGCAGCAGCTTGCGGTCGCGGATTGGATCGGGCTTGATGTGGGTCGACGCGGATTGCAGTGCGGTAATATGGCAGCCAACGAGGTAGAATGCGCCATTGCGGTAGAGAACGTAGCTTTCCTTGATCTGCACGCGACCGGCGCGGATGGCTTTGACTTCCCAGCCTTCCAGTACCAGGCCGGCCTCGATGTTTTCTTCGATGAAGTAATCGTGAAACGCTTTGCGGTTGTCGATGATGCTCATGGCGGCGTGGCGGAAAGACGAAGCGGTAAACCCGATATTCTACCAGAACAAAGCGTATCGCCAAAGTATCGAAAATTCATGGGCTTGCTGCGGCCAACCTTGTGTTGCCGCCGCGCCGGCCTTTTACGGACTCCCACACAGTTTTCATCATGCAAGTTGTCGAGAAAAATGTCCTGGTCGCCCATACCCCGGAGCAGATGTTCCGCCTGGTGGACGACGTGGCGCACTACCCGCGCTTTTTACCGTGGTGCAGCAAGGGGGAGGAGCACTCCCGCGACGGCGACCAGCTGGTCGCCAGCCTGCACATCGACTACCTCAAGGTGCGACAGCACTTCACCACCCGCAATGTGAACGAACCGTACAGCAGCATCCTGATGGAGCTGGTGGATGGGCCGTTCAAGCACCTGCAGGGGCGCTGGCACTTTCTGCCGCTGGGCGATGTCGGCTGCAAGGTGGAATTCCGCCTCAGCTACGAGTTCTCCAGCAAGATCCTGGAAAAGCTGATTGGGCCAGTGTTCGGCCACATCTCCGGCACGCTGGTCGATGCCTTCATCAAGGAAGCCGACAAGGTGTACGGCGATGACTGATTGGCTGCAGCTGGAGGTCGCCTACGCGCGGCCGGAACGGCAGCTGATCGTCAAACTGTCGCTGCCTGCCGGCACCACCGCGCGCGAGGCGGTGCTGCAGTCCGGTATCGCCAGCGAATTTCCGGACATTGACCTTACGCAGCTGAAACTGGGTGTCTTCGGCAAGGCGGTGCCGGCGGAGCACGTGCTGCGCGATCACGATCGCGTGGAGATCTACCGCTCGCTGCAGGCCGATCCGAAGGAGGTGCGCCGCCGCCGGGCCGAGGCCGGCAAGGCGGAGTAGCGATTCCATGGCCGCCGCTGCTTGCGGCCAACCTTGATCACGCCAGTGGCTTGCCGCTGGCGTTGTCATTTCTGAGCAGTCCGGTGCGGTGGCGTCCCGGTGCTTATCGGTATGAGGCTGGAGTCGGCGGCAGAAAAGCAAACCGCCCGCAACAAAGTTGCAGGCGGTTTGGGTGCCCCGCGCACGAGCACTGCGAGCAGTGTCAGGCGGGGCTGTTTGACGCAGACGGCAGGGTCGAGGTGCCGTAATGTCGAACGCTTAGTGGAACTGTTCTTCTTCGGTGGAGCCGGTCAGCGCGGTCACCGAGGACTTGCCGCCCTGGATCACGGTGGTCACGTCGTCGAAGTAACCGGTGCCGACTTCCTGCTGGTGCGATACGAAGGTGTAGCCGCGGTCGCGGGCCGCGAATTCCGGCTCCTGCACCTTCTCCACGTAGGCGGACATGCCGCGTGCCACGTAGTCCTGCGCCAGATCGAACATGTTGTACCACATGGAGTGGATGCCGGCCAGGGTGATGAACTGGTACTTGTAGCCCATGGCGCCCAGCTCGCGCTGGAACTTGGCGATGGTGGCATCGTCCAGGTTTTTCTTCCAGTTGAACGATGGCGAGCAGTTGTAGGCCAGCAGTTTGCCTGGATGCTTGGCGTGTACGGCTTCGGCGAAGCGGCGGGCAAACTCCAGATCCGGGGTGCCGGTTTCGCACCATACCAGGTCGGCGTACTCGGCATAGGCCACGGCGCGGCTGATGGCTTGCTCCAGACCTTTCTTGGTCTTGTAGAAGCCTTCAGCGGTGCGCTCGCCAGTCAGGAACGGCTTGTCGTTTTCGTCGTAGTCGGAAGTCAGCAGGTCGGCGGCTTCTGCGTCGGTACGGGCGATCACCAGGGTTGGTACGCCGTAAACGTCGGCTGCCATCCGGGCGGCGATCAGCTTCTGCACTGCTTCCTGGGTCGGTACCAGTACCTTGCCGCCCATGTGGCCGCATTTTTTCACGGAAGCCAGCTGGTCTTCGAAGTGCACGCCACCGGCGCCGACGCGGATCATCGCCTTCATCAGTTCGTAGGCATTCAGTACGCCGCCGAAACCGGCTTCGGCGTCGGCCACGATCGGTGCGTAGTAGTCAACGAAACCGGCATCGCCTTGTTCCACGCCCTTGGAGTGCTGGATTTCGTCGGCACGGGTGAAGGCGTTGTTGATGCGCTCGACCACCTTCGGCACCGAGTCAACCGGATACAGCGACTGGTCCGGGTACATGGCGGAGTATTCGTTGTTGTCGGCGGCAACCTGCCAGCCGGACAGGTAGATCGCCTTGATGCCGGCTTTCACCTGCTGCATCGCCTGACCGCCGGTCAGTGCGCCCAGACAGTTGATGTACGGCTCGTTGTTCACCAGATTCCACAGCTTCTCGGCACCGTTGCGGGCCAGGGTGTGCTCTACCTGTACGGAGCCGCGCAGGCGCTCAACGTCAGCAGCGGTGTAGCCACGTTTGATGCCTTTCCAGCGCGGGTTGGTATCCCAGTCGTGCTGGATGGCGGCGATGCGTTGTTCGCGAGTAGTCATGGTAAACCCTTCACTTGATAGTTTCGTTTTGCCGGATAAACCGGCGCTCCCAGTTTCTCTTGCTGCAGGCCGGTGATGCCGGTCTTTGTGCGTTGCTAACCCGCCTGTTCTGGTGGCGGGCCTGACTGCCGGAAACCGCCCCGGATCCAGTGCTGGCGGGCCGTGCAGTAGCGCTGTTGTGGAATCATTTAAGCATAAAAAAATTGCGTTGTGTGCACTGCAGCACAAAAAAATCCTTTGTTTTCAAAAGGTAACAAAGGTGCACAAAAATGAATCGCCGGTGCGCGCCGATCCTGATCGTTAACGAAAATAAAAGTAACTAAATGACCATTTACTTATTGTGGAGAAGATCTTGAAAAAGGGCAGCTTGGCCTTATTTACCTGAGGTCTTTGTGAATTCAGCCAAACGGAAGCGATCATGCAGGAAAATCAAAATCCCCAAGCGGAAGAAGTGCTTGAACAAGTTGCCAACCCGGCCGAAGGCGCCGTCGTCAGTGACGCGGAGCGTGTCGCCCAGCTGGAAGTTGAACTAGCAGAAATGAAAGAGCAGTTTTTGCGCGCCAAGGCCGAAACTGAAAACCAGCGCCGCCGTGGCGTGGAAGAAGTGGCCAAGGCACAAAAGTTTGCCATCGAAAAATTCGCCTCCGAACTCATCGGGGTCAAGGACAGCCTGGAAATGGCGCTTCAGGACCAGTCCGGCCAGTTCGAAAACCTCAAATTCGGCGTCGACCTGACGCTGAAGCAGCTGCTGGCCGCCTTCGAGAAGGGCCAGATCAGCGAAATCAACCCGCTGGGCGAGAAGCTGGACCCGCATCGCCACCAGGCTATCAGCACCGAAGAATCCGACGCCGAGCCGAATTCGGTGGTGCGCGTGATGCAAAAAGGGTATCTGATCGCCGATCGCGTGCTGCGTCCGGCGATGGTGGTGGTCGCCAAGGCCAAGAGCTGAGATTGCGACGACTAACCCTCTTGAAAACGCGGAAATAGCCAATATCTGGCAAGACAACCCCCCGGCGCACCACCGGCTGCGACGGGCAAGCAAACAGATTAAATCGAGATCAAATCGAAAGGATTCAGCACTATGGGCAAAATTATCGGTATTGACCTGGGCACCACCAACTCCTGCGTGGCAGTCGTTGAAAACGGCAACCCGCTGGTGATCGAGAACGCCGAAGGCGCACGCACCACCCCGTCCATCATCGCCTATATGGAAGACGGCGAGATCCTGGTCGGCGCCCCGGCCAAGCGTCAGGCGGTCACCAACCCGAAGAACACCCTGTATGCGGTGAAGCGCCTGATCGGCCGCCGTTTCGAAGACAAGGAAGTGCAGAAAGACATCGACCTGATGCCTTTCCAGATCAAGAAAGCCGGTAACGGCGATGCTTGGGTACAGGTGCGCGACAAGGAAATGGCGCCGCCGCAAATCTCCGCCGAAGTACTGCGCAAGATGAAGAAGGCCGCCGAAGACTACCTGGGCGAAGAAGTGACCGAAGCGGTCATCACCGTGCCGGCCTACTTCAACGACAGCCAGCGTCAGGCCACCAAGGACGCCGGCCGCATCGCCGGTCTGGACGTGAAGCGCATCATCAACGAACCGACCGCTGCCGCACTGGCCTTTGGCCTGGCCAAGCAGGAAGGTGACCGCAAGATCGCCGTCTATGACCTCGGCGGCGGTACCTTCGACGTGTCGATCATCGAAATCGCCGACGTAGACGGCGAGCACCAGTTCGAAGTGCTGTCCACCAACGGCGACACCTTCCTCGGCGGCGAAGACTTCGACCAGCGCGTGATCGACTACATCGTGACCGAGTTCAAGAAGGACCAGGGCGTTGATCTGAAGAACGACGTGATGGCCCTGCAGCGCCTGAAGGAAGCCGCGGAAAAGGCGAAGATCGAGCTGTCGTCCGCTACCCAGACCGAAGTGAACCTGCCGTACATCACCATGGATGCTACCGGTCCGAAGCACCTGGCGATGAAGATCACCCGCGCCAAGTTCGAAAGCCTGGTCGACGACCTGGTACAGCGCTCGATCGAGCCGTGCAAAGTGGCACTGAAAGACGCCGGTGTGTCGCTGGCCGACATCACCGACGTGATCCTGGTCGGCGGTCAGACCCGCATGCCGAAAGTACAGGAAGCGGTGAAGGCCTTCTTCGGCAAGGAGCCGCGCCGTGACGTGAACCCGGACGAAGCCGTGGCTGTTGGCGCCGCGATCCAGGGTTCGGTACTGTCCGGCGATCGCAAGGACGTGCTGCTGCTGGACGTGACCCCGCTGTCGCTGGGTATCGAAACCATGGGCGGTATCATGACCAAGCTGATCCAGAAGAACACCACCATCCCGACCAAGGCGTCGCAGGTGTTCTCCACCGCTGAAGACAACCAGACCGCGGTGACCATCCACGTGCTGCAGGGCGAGCGCGAGAAGGCTTCCGCCAACAAGTCGCTGGGCCAGTTCAACCTGGGTGACATTCCGGCCGCCGCCCGTGGCGTGCCGCAGATCGAGGTTGAGTTCAACATCGACGCCAACGGCATCCTGCACGTGTCCGCCAAGGACAAGGCCACCAGCAAGCAGGCCAACATCACCATCCAGGCCTCCAGCGGTCTGTCGGAAGACGAAATCCAGCAAATGGTGCGCGACGCCGAGCTGAACGCGGAAGAAGACAAGAAGCTGCACGAGCTGGTACAGGCCCGCAACCAGGGTGAAGGCCTGATCCACAGCGTGAAGAAATCGCTGGCCGAACACGGCGACAAGATCTCCGCCGAAGAAAAGACCACGATCGAAGCCGCGCTGAAGGATGCGGAAGAAGTGGTCAAGGGCGACGACAAGGAAGCCATTGACGCCAAGATCGAAGAGCTGATGAAGGCATCGCACAAACTGGCCGAGCAGATGTACGCGGCGCAGGGTGCGGAAGGTGCCGCCAACACCGAAGCGGACGCAGGCAAGCAGGACGACGGCAACGTGGTCGATGCCGAGTTCGAAGAAGTGAAGAAAGACAAGTAATCGGCTGACGGTCGACAAGGCACAGGGCTCGCGCGCGGGCGCTGTGCTTTTTCATTGGTAAAACTTGCGGCCAACCTTTGACGGTTGGGCGCACTGGTGAGACAGCATGGCTAAAAAGGACTTTTACGAGGTACTGGGCGTCAATCGCGATGCGTCGGACGACGACATCAAGAAGGCCTATCGCAAGCTGGCGATGAAGTACCACCCGGACCGTAATCCGGACAGCAAGGACGCCGAAGAAAAGTTCAAGGAGGTCAAGGCCGCGTATGAAATCCTGTCCGATGGCCAGAAGCGCGCCGCCTACGACCAGTACGGCCACGCCGGGGTAGATCCGCAGGCCGGCATGGGCGGCGGCGCCGGCTTTGGCGGTTTCGATTTCGGCGACATCTTCAGCGACATCTTCGGCGGCCAACGTGGCGGTGGCGGCGGTGGCCGTTCCAATGTCTATCGTGGCTCCGACCTGCGCTACAACATGGAGATCACGCTGGAAGAAGCGGCGCGCGGCTGCGAGAAGCAGATTCGCATCCCGTCGCACGAAAACTGCGACGTGTGCCACGGCTCCGGCGCCAAGCCGGGCACCCAGCCCAAGACCTGCACCACCTGCGGCGGTCACGGCCAGGTGCGCATGAGCCAGGGCTTCTTCTCCATCCAGCAGACCTGCCCGACCTGCCACGGCAGCGGCAAGCAGATCACCGATCCGTGCCACAAGTGCCACGGCGCCGGTCAGGTGAAGACGCACAAGACGCTGAACGTGAAGATTCCGGCCGGTGTCGACGAGGGCGACCGCATCCGTCTGTCCGGCGAGGGTGAACCGGGTCAGAACGGCGGTCCGGCCGGCGACCTGTTCGTGGTCACCCACATCAAGAAGCACAGCGTGTTCGAGCGCGACGGCATGGATCTGCATTGTGAAATGCCGATCAGCTTCGCCACCGCGGCGCTGGGCGGCGAGGTGGAGATCCCGACCCTGGACGGCATGGTCAAGGTCAAGATCGCGTCGGAAACGCAAAGCGGCAAGGTGTACCGAGTGCGCGGCAAGGGCGTGAAATCGGTGCGCGGCCACGACGTCGGCGACCTGATGTGCCACGTCATCGTCGAAACCCCGGTCAGCCTCACCGAGCGGCAGAAGGAATTGCTGCGCGAATTCGAGGCCATCAGCCAGGGTGATGTCGCAACGCACAATCCGCGGGCCAACTCATTCATGGACAAGCTGAAGGACTTCTTTGGCTGATTAGTGCTGTTTTCAGTTGTTTTAATGACGCGCCGTCAAGCAAGTTTGACGGCGCGTTTTGTTTTCTGGTGCAACGATGTGCCGTTATTTTGCGGATTGTCGGACAAATAATGGCTAATGTATCCAGGCCACTGTTCACGCTGGGCATGTTTCAGTAAGGTTCCGGCTTCGCGAAACAGGCAGATGACCTGTGCGATAGCACGTCGCGGTCGACAAGGCCGCGGCGGCAACAACACCGTCGGAGCGGGTACAGACCCCCCTTGAAACTGAGGAGTAAACATGCAGGCAGCAGTTGATTTTCTGAATGGCTGGATCTGGAGCAAGGGATTGATCTTCCTTTGCCTGGGCGTTGGTTTGTTCTTTTCCATTCGCACCCGTTTTGCCCAGGTACGCCATTTTGGCGAAATGATCCGTTTGATGTTTGACGGCAAGTCCAGCGACAGTGGCGTGTCGTCGTTCCAGGCGCTGGCGATGACGCTGGCCGGTCGTGTCGGTACCGGCAACATCGCCGGTGTGGCCACCGCGATCACCTTCGGCGGCCCCGGTGCCGTGTTCTGGATGTGGATGACGGCCTTCCTGGGCGCCAGCTCGGCCTACGTCGAGTCCACCCTCGGCCAGATCTACAAGGAAAAGATCAACGGTGAATACCGCGGCGGTCCGGCCTTCTACATCGAGAAGGGCCTGGGCATGAAGCGCTACGCGCTGGTGTTTGCCATCGCCACCATCTTTGCCTGCGGCGTGCTGCTGCCGGGCACCCAGGCCAACTCGATTGCTGCTGGCCTGCAAAATGCAATGGGCATTGATCCGAACGTGACGGCCGGCATTCTGGCGGTGATCCTGGGCTTCATCATCTTCGGTGGCGTGAAGCGTATCGCTTCCTTTGCCGAGATCGTGGTGCCGTTCATGGCGCTGGGCTACATCCTGGTGGCCTGCGTGATCGTGGCACTGAACATTCACGAACTGCCGCACGTACTCAGCCTGATCTTCAAGAGCGCCTTCGGCATGGAAGCCGGCTTCGGCGCCATCCTCGGCCTTGCCGTGCAGTGGGGCGTGAAGCGTGGCGTGTACTCCAACGAAGCCGGCCAGGGTACCGGCCCGCACGCATCGTCCGCCGCTGCGGTATCGCACCCGGCGAAGCAGGGTCTGGTACAGGCGTTCTCGGTCTACATCGACACCCTGTTCGTGTGCTCCGCTACCGCCTTCATGCTGCTGATTACCGGCCAGTACAACGTACAAGGTCCGGATGGCAAGGCGCTGTATAGCGGTATCGCTGGTGTCGTGGCCGGTCCTGGCTACACTCAGACGGCGATGGAAAACATCATGCCGGGCTTCGGTTCCATCTTCGTGGCGGTGGCGCTGTTCTTCTTCGCCTTCACCACCATCGTGGCCTACTACTACATCGCCGAAACCAACATCGCCTACCTCAACCGCAAGATCAACCGTCCGTGGCTGACGCTGGTGCTGAAGATGGCGCTGATGGCGTCCACCGTGTACGGCACCGTGAAGACTGCCGATCTGGCCTGGGGTCTGGGTGACATCGGTGTCGGCATGATGGCATGGCTCAACATCACCGCCATCCTGATGCTGCAGAAGCCGGCCTTCATCGCGCTGCGTGACTACGAGGCGCAGCTGGCCAAAGGTGTGGATCCGGTGTTCCACCCAGAAAAACTGGGCATCAAGGGCGCCGACTACTGGACCGGCCATCAGTCGGAAGACAATCTGGAAGAAGAGCGCAAGCACGGCGGTCAACCGGTCTACGACCGAGTTTGATAGACTTGCTGGAAGCAGCATTATGATTGACGCCGGGGCAACCCGGCGTTTTTTCATTGGTGCGTCGCCACGAGGTGCTGGCCCGGCGCCACGCAGTGAGGTCACAACAAGCGCCGTCACCGCCGCTGTCGCCGGACGGCGGCACCCGTCGCCAGCTTGGTGCGTAGCAGGGCAGCGCCGGCGCACTCGCCCGTCTGGCACGATGGCCGCAGGCATTGGCACGCTGCGCTGCGTGCAGTCAAGAAGGCGGCGTTTCCTGTGTCCGCTGCGGCTATTCGCGTACGGCACGGCTGGTCGGGGAGAGCACAGAGCCGGCGGGCAAGCCGTCTGGCTGCGGGTTCGTCTCGCAAGCCCATTGCGGCCAACCTTGCGGCGCTGTGGGCATCGCAGACGAATAGGAGCGCGAGACGACGACACCGGTGACGCGGTGGATGCGTGAACCAGGGCGCCCGTCAAGCCGAACCCGCGTCGGTCGGCAGGCTTGCCGTATTGAGGGCCGTCGCCTGCGCGATGAGGGGCGCCACCTGCGGCGAGGCAATGGCTGTCGCGACCTTGCGGGTGTGAACCATAAAAAAAACGGCGACTCGCAGAGTCGCCGTTTCTGATTGCCAGCAGTTCAGATCATGACTGATATGCCGGCTGTGCCACAGGTGCCGACTGCCTGTGGTAGCCCAGCAGGTAGTACAGGGCAACCAGCATGACCAGCCAGCCCGGCCCGATGATCAGCGCAATGCGTGTCTCCGGGAAGTAGGCCATCAGGCCGATGACCAGCAGCAGGAAGGCCAGCGCGATGTAGGAGCCGTAAGGGAAGAACGGCATGCGGTGCTCCAGCTTGGCGACTTGTCCCGGCGTGAGCATGCGGCGGAATTTCAGCTGCGATACCAGAATCACGGCCCAGGTCCAGACCGCACCAAAGGTGGAGATGGCGGTCAGCCAGGTGAAGACCTCCTTGGGTGCGAGGTAGTTCAGCAGCACGCCACCCAGCAGCATCGTGACGGAAATGAGTACCGCCATGTTGGGCACGCCGTTCTTGCCGACTTTGCCGAATATCGGCAAGGCCTGGCCTTGCTGCGCCAGGTTGTACAGCATGCGGCCGGTACTGAAAATGCCGCTGTTGCAGGAGGACAGGGCGGCAGTCAGCACCACGAAGTTGATGATGCCGGCGGCGGCCGGAATGCCCATTTTTTCAAAGGTCATGACGAAGGGGCTGCCGGTGGTACCGATCTGGTCCCACGGGTAAATCGACATCACGACAAATAGTGCGCCGACATAAAAAATCAGGATACGCCAGAAAACAGAATCAACTGCCCTTGCCAGGGTTTTTTTCGGGTTTTTCGCTTCGCCGGCGGTCAGGCCGATCATCTCCACGCCCAGATAGGCAAACATCACCATCTGCATCGACATCAGGATGCCCTTGACGCCATGCGGCATGAAGCCATCATGCGACCACAGATTGGAAATGCCAGTGGCAATGCCGCCGTTGCCGATGCCGAAGGCGATCATGCCGACGCTGGACACAATCATCAGCACGATGGTGACGATCTTGATCAGGGCGAACCAGAACTCGAATTCGCCATACGCTTTCACGGCAATAAAGTTGAGCGAACCCATCATCAGCAGCGCTGAGAGCGCCCAGATCCAGTGCGGCACATCGGGGAACCACACGCCCATGTAGACGCCGACGGCGGTGATTTCCGCCATGCAGGTGACGATCCACAGGAACCAGTAATTCCAGCCGGTGAGGTAGCCGGCGAGGGGGCCGATATAGTTCTGTGCATAGCGGCTGAACGAGCCCGCTACCGGATTGTGGATGGCCATTTCACCCAGGGCGCGCATGATGAGAAAGATGGCCACGCCGCCCAGCGCATAGGAAATCATGATGGCCGGGCCGGCCATCTTGATCGCGCTGGCAGAGCCAAGGAACAGGCCGACGCCGATGGCGGCACCGAGGGCCATCAGGTTGATGTGGCGCTCCTCAAGTCCGCGCTGCAAGTTGTCTTGCTGGTGTTGCATAAGGTCTCTCCATGTTGTGCAAGGCGTAACATCCGGGCCGATCGGGCCGCGGTGTTGCATGCGGCAGGGGCTGGCTGCTTGTCGGTGCCAGTTCTCCCTGCCGGACGCTTCCGGGCATTCCCTGCTTGGGTGGCAGTGGCGAAGCCCGAAAACCGGAATAGTATAAAAATTATCGTTATCGTTTTTTCACTATAGATTTTGTTTGAATTGACAAAATGCACTTAAATTCCGGTTTTTGCAGGAAGTCACCGGTGTTTTTTCCGGGAAGGGAGCGCGAGGTGGCGGGGCGCGGCCCTGCGGGCGGGAGCGGTATTTGGTATCCTGTGTCCTTATCCGCATCAACATCGACGCCGGGTCTGCCCGGCGTTTTTCACTGGATTTCCGAGCATGGATTTACTGCACAGCACCTGGTTCTGGATCGTGATCATCGGCGCGCCGCTTGGCACCGTGCTCGGCACCCTGGCGCGGCTGTCGCAAAAACAGCCGCCGATCGAGCTGCCGCCGGGCGTGGCGCCGGGCACCTACGCCCGCCGCGAGCAGGCGGAGCAGGATGACGACGCGGCTTCGCGCTGACGCTGCGTGGCGTTGCGGCCAACCTTGCGCTGCCGCAAATGCCGCTGAACTTCTGCTGTGCCCGCTGTCCCAGTCTTGCTATCTTTAGCGCCTTCCTTCTGAACCGTTTGCCGCGAAAGACCCTCATGTTTGCCAACCGCTACTTCCCCGCGACCCGTCTGCGTCGCATGCGCCGTGACGACTTCTCCCGCCGCCTGATGCGCGAAAACGTGCTGACCACCAACGACCTGATCTATCCGGTATTCGTGCTCGAAGGGCAGGGGCGCGAGCAGGCGGTGACGTCGATGCCGGGCGTGGTGCGCCAGAGCCTGGACAAGCTGCTGTTTACCGCCGAAGACGCGCTACAGCTGGGCATCCCGATGTTGTCGATCTTCCCGGTGGTGGAAACCGGCAAGGACAATTCCGGCAAGGAAGCCTACAACCCTGATGGGTTGGTGCCGACCGTGGTGCGCGAGCTGAAGGCGCGCTTCCCGGAGCTTGGCATCATGACCGACCTCGCGCTCGACCCGTACACCATCCACGGTCAGGATGGGCTGCTCGATGACAGCGGCTACGTGCTGAACGACGAAACTACCGCGGTGCTGGTGCAGCAGGCGTTGTGTCATGCCGAAGCCGGCGCCGATGTGCTCGGCCCGTCCGACATGATGGACGGCCGCATCGGCGCCATCCGTAGCGCGCTGGAAGAAGACGGCTACATCCACACCAAGATCCTGGCCTACAGCGCCAAGTACGCGTCGGCGTTCTACGGCCCGTTCCGCGACGCGGTCGGCTCCGCCGCCAACCTCGGCAAGGCCGACAAGTACACCTACCAGATGGACCCGGCCAACCTCGACGAGGCGATCCAGGAAGTGGCGATGGATCTGGAAGAGGGGGCCGACATGGTGATGATCAAGCCGGGCATGCCGTATCTGGACGTGATCCGCCGCATCAAGGACACCTTCAAGGTGCCAACCTACGCCTACCAGGTATCCGGCGAATACGCGATGCTGAAAGCCGCCGCGCAGAACGGCTGGCTGGACGAAGAGAAGTGCATGATGGAAAGCCTGCTGGCGTTCAAGCGCGCCGGTGCCGACGGCATCCTCACCTACTTCGCGCTGGACGCGGCACGGCTGCTGCGTCGCTGATACACGCAGCACGCTCAGCAAAAATGCGGCCAACGTTGGCCGCATTTTTCATGGGCGCCGCGTCAGGGCGCCAGCGTGCCGCTTTCCAGTTGCCGCCAGATTTGCGGCCACTGCGCCGCCCAGCAGCAGTGATGATCAAAGCCCGGAAAGGGGACGATAAGCTGCTGTTGCGCCGGTGCGCGGCGGGCGAAGGACTGCGCGATGAGCGCGGGAATGATGCGATCCTGCTGGCCGAGCAGATGCCATTGCGGTATCTGCACCAGCCGTTTGGCGGCATCCGCCGGGTTGAGCGAATGGCGCAGCGGGCTAATGCGGTGATGCTCGGTCCAGGTCTGGCTGTCCAGGTTGCCGGCGACTGTGATCAGACGGTCGACGTCATGCCGTCCGGCACCGACCAGCGCCGCGACCGCCGCACCGCCTGAGTAGCCGATCAGGCTGATTTGCTTGGCACCGTAGCGGGTTTTCAGCTGGCTGATCGCCTCGTCGGTGGCCTGGATCACGTCGGCGGAAAAGCGGGCGTCGGTCCAGTAACGCTGCGCGCAGCGCCGGTCTTGTGCCGCCAGGTACTGGCAGGGGCGGGCCAGGTAAACCGCATTGCCATCAGGCTGGGCAAGGGCGAGACGCAGCGCCAGTGGATCGATGGGGGTCGGGTCGCCGGACGGTTGCTCGCGATTGAGCCAGGCAAAGCCGTCGCCTTCGATATAGATGCTCAGCGGCTTGTCGGCCCGGATGTGTGCCGGCCCATAGCTGCGCAGCATAAAGGTGCTGCTGCTCAGGGTGCTTGCCTGCCAGTTGCCGGGCTGGGCCAGAGCCTGTGCCGTGGTGGCGCGCTCGGCCGGAGTCGGCAGCGTGCTGCACGCGGCCAAGCATAGCAGCGGCAGCAAGCGGTAGTGGAGGGCAAGGGGTCTGGTGTTGTCGGTTGTCGTCATCATGAAAAAGGCCACAACCCGGTGACGGGTTGTGGCCGGTTAGCGCAGCTTGTTTCAGAACGCCCAGCGTGCCTTGAGCGATGCCGTCTGGTTCAGGAAGGCTTCCCGGTGTTCCGCATCATAACGCAAGGTGATCTCGGTACCGTTGGCGGTGGTGTGCGTCAGACCGACGCCAGCCCGTGCCGACCATGGCTCCGCATCCAGGCCGTAGGTAGTAAACGCGGCACCGGGGGCACCGGCAAAGGTGGCGGTGATGCTGGAGCGCTTGGCCATGGTGTCGTAGCCGACGCCCAGGTTGGCCGACAGGCTGGTGTTGTCACTCAGCTGGTGGCTGATCTTGCCGTCCAGGCCCAGTACCAGCTCTTCACTGTCACGGCTGCCCACGTTCAGGTTCAGCAGGCCGGCACCACTTTCCTGGTAGGCCTTGTCCTTGATCCAGGTGTAGTCGGCACGGATGGACGGGGTGATGCTGGTGGTGGCGCTCAGCTGGTAGGTGCGGCCAAGGCCGGCACCGGCGTGGGCGGTGTAGCTGGTGTACTCGGAAGTCGCGGTGCTGTTGGTAAAGGCGATGCTACGACGACCCTTGTTGCTGTTCTGGCCCACGTCTACCTGGAAGTTGACTTCGCTGTTGTTGCCCAGGCTGTAGCTGCCGTAGCCGACCAGCTGGAACACATCGACATCGGCACTCTGCTTGGCCACGTTCGAGTTGCTGTCCACGTCGGCTTTGGCGTAGGCCATGGCGGTGCCAAGGCGCAGCTTGTCGTTGACGGCGCTGTCGACACCAAATGCCACGCCGGTGGTGGTCGATTCGAAGCCGGATACGCCATTTTGGTCATCCTGATCCGCCCACGAGCCGAACGGCTTCACCCACACGTATTTGTCGCCGAAGAAACCGTCACCGGAAGACAGGCCGCGATTGGACTCGATGCGGGCCTGAATCACCTTGTTGATGCCGGACAGCGCGTTGCCGGCCGCTGCCATGGAACCGCCTGTCAGCAGTGGTAGCGTCTGGCTGGCGGCCGCGGAGATTTGCTGGTCGCCAGAAAGGTTGGCATTGGTGAACAAGGCAAGCAGGTTGGCGTTGGCATCAATGACTGCTGCCGCGCCAAGAGCTGGATTATTGTTTGCATTGGTACTGGCAACGAGAACGCGTACCCCACCACCGTTGGCAATTTCTCCTTGTTGTGCCAGGTAGGCAATAAGGTTCTTCACGAAATCGCTGAGACCTGGGTAGCTATTGTTATCCAAGAACGCAGTTTGCAGGAAGTTCACATCAAGCACGGAAATGACGGTACCGGTCGGGGCATTGGCTAGGGTGCCGACCGCCCAGGCCACCGCACTGCAGTCTGCTGTGATGCAGGTGCCGGTGCCGGCGGAGGGAAAAATGCCGCTAGCCGGTAGTGTTAGCGTCGAAGTGGCGTTATCAACCTGGAAAGCCTGGTTGATCGTGGTTGCTGTGAAGCTGGTCTGTGTCACGGTGCCAAGCGTTCCGCCGCCAAGGCTGGCGATGAAGGTGCTGATCGCCGTGTTTCTGGTTGCACCATAGCCGGCGTTTTCACCCATCAGGAAAAGCGTTCCGCCGCCATTCAGGTAGGAGGTATAAGCGGTTTGCTGGTCGGCTGTAATGCCCTTGTTGGCACCCAGATCCCATACTTGGCTATAGGAAGCTAGGCCGGTTGGCGTGTAAGTGGCGTAGTTGCCGCTGATATCGATGGTGGTCGGGGTGTTCCCTTGCGTGGTTTGTACTGAGGCAAGACCCGCCGCTTCATCACCGGCTGCCTGATAGTCGTAAATGAGCACGTTTGCTGCCTGTGCTTGCAGCGGTAATGCAATGGCGCAAACCAAGGCGATTTTTTTTAGTTTCATTCCCAGTCTCCAGTATGCAAGAGGTGTTGTCGCTAATTTTCAATTTAAATGCAATATGGAAACAATGATAACAAGAGCATGCTAAATATGTTTGATTTTATGCGAGGATGTATAGAAGTCATTCTTCTGTGTTGCAAAATAAATACTCATTTGTTCTTGATGTTTGGGTGTTGGTTGGCGGCAAGTCCACTCAAGGTGGTCATTTGCCATTGAGCCTTGAACAAAAAGTCAGGCAGTCGCGCCCCGTCGCTTCACGCACGTCCTGCAGCGGCAGCCGCTTGCTCTTGAAGTCCATGGCGCGGCAGCCGTAGGGGAAGCGGGCGTCGTGGGTGATGTAGTAGTGGACGCAGGCGCGGCAATGCGGCACAGGGGAGCTGGGGCGGTTCACGGTCGGGTTCGGCGCTGGAATGGGGTACGGATTGTCGCACAGCCGAGGCTACGGCTGCCGGACGGGGGTAACACTCACCCGGTGAAAATCGTGCGCAACTGTCCCTGATAAAGTCGTCGGCGCGGGTCTAGAATGGTGACAGAACGATGCTTGCCGGCACCGGTCAACGGCGCCGGCTTCCACGCTGAACAACAGGGACCCTCCCGCATGAACCACACCTATCTCGCTCATCTGCAAGCCACGCTGGCGCAAATCCGTGCCGACGGTTTCGAGAAACCGGAACGCGTGATCGCCACGCCGCAACGTGCCGGCATCACCCTGTCCGGTGGCCGCGAAGTGCTGAACTTCTGTGCCAACAACTACCTCGGTCTGGCCGACGATGCGCGCCTGATCGCGGCGGCGAAGCAGGGGCTGGATGATTACGGCTACGGCTGCGCCTCGGTGCGTTTCATCTGTGGTACGCAGCAGGTGCACAAGGACCTGGAGGCGGCGATCTCCGGCTTCCTCGGCACCGACGACACCATCCTCTATTCCAGCTGTTTCGACGCCAACGGCGGCGTGTTCGAGACCCTGCTCACCGAAGACGACGCGGTGATCTCCGACGAGCTGAACCACGCCTCGATCATCGACGGCGTGCGCCTGTGCAAGGCCAAGCGTTTCCGCTACAAGAACAACGACATGGCCGATCTGGAAACCCAGCTCAAGGCCGCCGAAGAGGCCGGTGCCCGCTTCAAGCTGATCGTCACCGACGGCGTGTTCTCGATGGACGGCATCATCGCCGACCTGAAAACACTGTGCGACGTCGCAGAACGCTACGGCGCCATCGTGATGGTGGATGATTCGCACGCCGTCGGCTTCATGGGCGAGCACGGCGCCGGCACCCCGGAGCTGTGCGGCGTCAGTGACCGTGTCGACATCTACACCGGCACGCTGGGCAAGGCGCTGGGTGGCGCGTCCGGCGGCTACGTCTCCGGCCGCAAGCCTATCATCGACCTGCTGCGCCAGCGTTCGCGGCCGTACCTGTTCTCCAACACCCTGGCGCCGGCTATCGCCGCTGCCAGCCTGAAGGTGCTGCAGATCCTGGCCACCGAAGAGGGCGCTGAGCTGCGCGCCAACCTGAGGCGCAACGCCGACTACTTCCGTCAGGCGATGAGCGAGGCGGGTTTCACTCTGGTGCCGGGCCAGCATCCGATCATTCCGGTGATGCTGGGCGATGCCAAGCTGGCCGGCGAGATGGCGGCGGCGCTGCTGGCGGAAGGCGTGTTCGTCACCGGTTTCTCCTACCCGGTGGTGCCGAAGGGCAAGGCGCGCATCCGTACCCAGATGTCGGCCGGCCACACGCTGGAGCAGGTGCAGCACACGGTGGCCGCCTTCATCAAGGTTGGCCGCGAGCTGGGCGTGATCTGATTCTTGCGGAGGCCACGGCGGCGCTGCCTGCCGCGTGGCCCGCGCGTTCCGTTTCACCGCGCCGCCGCCTGTCGCGGCGCACTACAGGATAAAACATGAAAGCTCTTGCCAAACTGCAGGCCGCTCCCGGCCTGTCGATGACCGATGTGCCGCATCCGGAAGTCGGCCACAACGACCTGCTGATCAAGATTACCAAGACCGCGATCTGCGGCACCGACATCCACATCTGGAACTGGGACGACTGGGCGCAGAAGACCATCCCGGTGCCGATGCACGTCGGCCACGAGTATGTCGGCGTGGTCGCCGGCATGGGCTCGGAAGTGCAGGGCTTCAAGATCGGCGACCGCGTGTCCGGGGAAGGCCACATCACCTGCGGCCACTGCCGCAACTGTCGCGCCGGCCGTCGCCACCTGTGCCGCAACACCACCGGTGTCGGCGTCAACCGCGAAGGCGCGTTTGCCGAATACCTGGTGATCCCGGCCTTCAACGCCTTCCCGATCCCGGACGACATCTCCGACGACCTGGCGTCCATCTTCGACCCGTTCGGCAACGCGGTGCACACCGCGCTGTCGTTCAACCTGGTCGGCGAGGATGTGCTGATCACCGGCGCCGGCCCGATCGGCATCATGGCGGTGGCGATTGCCAAGCACGTCGGCGCTCGCCACGTGGTGATCACCGACGTCAACGACTTCCGCCTCGATCTGGCGCGCAAGATGGGTGCCACCCGTGCGGTGAACGTGGCTCAGGAAGACCTGAAAACGGTGATGCAGGAACTGCACATGAGCGAAGGCTTCGACGTCGGCCTGGAAATGTCCGGCAATCCGCACGCCTTCCGCCAGATGCTGGAAACGATGAACCACGGCGGCAAGGTGGCGCTGCTGGGCATTCCGCCGGCCAACACCGCTATCGACTGGAACCAGGTGATCTTTAAGGGCCTGGAGATCAAGGGCATCTACGGTCGCGAGATGTTCGAGACCTGGTACAAGATGGTGGCGTTGATCCAGTCCGGGCTGGATATTTCGCCGATCATCACCCACCACTTCAAGGTCGATGATTTCGAAGCCGGCTTCGCCGCCATGCTGTCCGGGCAGAGCGGCAAGGTGATTCTGGACTGGCAGTAAGCGGAATATGATGTTTGCGGCCAACCTTTGCCACAAGGTTGGCCGCAATGGATGGCAGAGCAAGGCACGATGCGGTTAGAATCGTGCCTTGTTTTTCATCTTTGAAACGCCGCGACATGCTCACTTTTCAGGAAATCATCCTCACCCTGCAGCACTACTGGAACCGTCAGGGCTGCGCCTTGCTCCAGCCGTACGATACCGAAGTGGGCGCAGGCACCTCGCATACCGCCACCTTCCTGCGCGCCCTCGGCCCGGAACCGTGGCACGCCGCCTACGTGCAGCCCAGCCGTCGCCCGAAAGACGGCCGCTACGGCGAGAACCCCAACCGCCTGTTCCAGCACCACCAGTTCCAGGTGGTATTGAAGCCGTCGCCACCGAATATCCAGGACCTGTACCTCGGCTCGCTGCGCGAGCTGGGCATCGATCCGACCGTGCACGACATCCGCTTTGTCGAGGACGACTGGGAAAACCCGACCCTCGGCGCCTGGGGTCTGGGCTGGGAAGTGTGGCTCAACGGTATGGAAGTGACGCAGTTCACCTACTTCCAGCAGGTCGGCGGCCTCGATTGCAAGCCGGTGCTGGGCGAGATCACCTACGGCCTGGAACGGCTGGCGATGTACCTGCAGGACATCGAGAACGTGTACGAGCTGGTGTGGACCTACCTGCCGGACGGTACGCCGGTGAGCTACGGCGACGTGTTCTTCCAGAACGAAGTGGAGCAGTCGCGCTTTGCCTTCGAGCACAGCAATGTCGAGCTGCTGTTCAAGCAGTTCGGCGACTACGAAGCCGAGGCCAAGCGCCTGCTGGACGCCGGCCTGCCGCTGCCCGGCTACGAGATGATTCTCAAGGCCGGCCACACCTTCAACTTGCTGGACGCGCGCGGCGCCATCTCGGTGACTGAACGCGCCGCCTACATCGGCCGCATCCGCAACCTGGCCCGTGGCGTGGCGCAAGCCTATTACGCCGCGCGCGAGGCGCTGGGCTTCCCGATGTGCAAGAAAGACTGATGCCATGAAGACGTGGGCAGCGCTGTTCTTTGTGCTGTTGGCCACGCTGGCCGCGCTCAGCTGGTATGTGCGCAGTCAGCAGCCGGTGCCGCAACCGGAGGGCGAGTTCCAGGTGTACCAGAGTGGTACCGGCCTGGAACTGTCCCTGGAGCTGGCCACCATCGCCAACGTCAATGACGGCCTTGTCCGTTTCGTCAACCAGGAGCGGTTCAGCGAGCGCAAGACCCAGAAAGAGCTGGGCATCCGCTATCACATCCGCCGCCTCGAAGGCCGTGCCGACTGCAACGCGCGCCAGTATGCGTTCATCGGCGCCTCGTACTGGACCGCCAGCGGCCAGCACGTCTACACGCAGATGTTCCCGTTGCAGCGTTTTAACTGGACCTTCGTGCCGGTGGTCGCCGATTCGACGGCCGATACCATGCTGCGCCTGGTGTGCCGACTCGCCCCCAATGCTCCTAGCTTGAAGATTGAATGACCATGACTGCTACCCTGTTGATCGAGCTGCTCACCGAAGAGCTGCCGCCGAAAGCACTGGAAAAGCTGGCCGCCAGCTTTGCCGACACCATTACCGACGAACTGAAAAAACTGCAGTTCGTGGCCAGCAACGTGCAGTCGCACGTGTTCGCCAGCCCGCGCCGTCTGGCGGTGCAAATCCCGGCCGTCGCCGCCATCCAGCCCGAGCAGCACAGCGTGCGCCGCGGCCCGGCGGTGGCCAGCGGCATGAAGGACGGCCAGCCGACCCCGGCACTAGCCGGCTTCGCCCGCTCCTGCGGCGTGGAGGTGAGCCAGCTCACCACCGTGCACGACGGCAAGCAGGACGTGTACGCCCATGAATCGACCAAGGCCGGCGAAAGCCTGTCCGCGGTGCTGTCCGGCATCGTCGCGGGCGCGCTGAAAAAGCTGCCGGCGCCGAAGCTGATGCGCTGGGGCGACCTCGACGTGCAGTTCGTGCGTCCGGTACACGGCCTGATGATGCTGCACGGCGAACAGGTCGTCGCCGGCGAGGTGCTGGGGCTGCAAAGCGGCAACGTCACCCGCGGCCACCGCTTCCTGTCCGCCGGTGACGTGACCATCCCGAGCGCCGATGCCTACCCGCGCACGCTGGCGGAAGAGGGCAAGGTGATTGCCAGCTTCCTCGCCCGCCGCGAACTGGTGCGCCAGCGCCTGTCGCACGCCGCCGCCAAACTGAACGCCACCATCGCCGCACCGGACGCGCTGTTCGATGAAGTGACCGGGCTGGTGGAATGGCCGGTGGTGCTGGAAGCCGGCTTCGAGGCCGAGTTCCTGAACGTGCCGCAGGAATGCCTGATCCTGACCATGCAGCAGAACCAGAAGTACTTCCCGCTGCTGGACGCGCAGGGCAAGCTGATGAACCGCTTCCTGCTGGTGTCCAACCTGGAAACCGACGACCCGCGCTTCATCATCGGCGGCAACGAGCGCGTGCTGCGCGCGCGCCTGTCCGATGCCAAGTTCTTCTACGAGCAGGACCAGAAGCATCGCCTCGACAGCCGCCTGCCGCGGCTGGAGCACGTGGTCTACCACAACAAGATCGGTAACCAGCTGGAGCGCGTCACCCGCCTGTCCAGCATCGCCGCCGCCATCGCCGGCAAGCTCGGCGCCGACAGCTCGCTGGCCGGCCGCGCCGCCTATCTCGCCAAGGCCGATCTGGTGTCCGACATGGTCGGCGAATTCCCCGAGCTGCAGGGCATCATGGGCCGCTACTATGCGCGTCTGGATGGCGAAGACGACGTGGTGGCCGACGCCATCGAAGGTCACTATCACCCGCGCTTTGCCGGTGACAGCTTGCCGCAGGGCGCCATCGCCACCGCGGTGGCACTGGCCGACAAGCTGGAAACCATCGTCGGCATCTGGGGCATCGGCCTGATCCCGACCGGCGACAAGGACCCGTTCGCGCTGCGCCGCGCCGCGCTGGGCGTACTGCGCATGGTGCTGGAGCAGCCGCTGGACCTGAAGGCGCTGATCAGCGATGCCGCCGACGCCTTCCCGGCCGGCCTCTTGTCCACCACGGTGGTGGACGAGGTGTACGCCTTCTGCCTGGAACGGCTGAAGAACTACCTCGCCAACGACTACAAGGGCGACGAGATCGACGCCGTGCTGGCGCTGGCACCGACGCAGCTGAACGAAGTCGGCGCCATCCTGGCCGCCGTCGCGCAGTTCAAGGCATTGCCTGAAGCGGCCACGTTGGCCGCCGCCAACAAGCGCGTGAAGAACATCCTGAAGAAGACCGAGGGCGACATCGCCGCGGTGAACCCGGCGCTGTTTGCCGAGGACGCCGAGCGCGCGCTGTTCGCGGCGGTGGAAGCGCTGGCACCGGCGGTGGACGCCAAGTTTGCCGCCCACGACTTCGCCGGTGCGCTGACCCAGCTGGCCTCGCTGCGTGCGCCGGTGGATGCCTTCTTCGACGGCGTGATGGTGATGGCCGACGATCTGGCGGTGCGCGCAAACCGCATCGCGCTGCTGGCAAGGTTGGCCGCACTGTTCAACCGCGTGGCGGACATCTCGCTGCTGGCCGAGTAAGGACTGGCGCCGCTGGCGTCAGCACCCGCCTGACCGGCTCCCCGCAAACCGGGGCATCGCACGATGCTCCGGTTTGTGTTGCCGGGGCAGCGGGCACGATGGCCGGCGGTACGCTGCCGGTTTTGTGGGGCTTGCGGTCGTGACCGTGGCCAGAACTAGGAGTGTTGCTTGAAACTCGTCATCCTCGATCGTGACGGCGTGATCAACGAAGATCGCGACGATTTCGTCAAAAACACCATGGAATGGCAGCCGCTGCCGAAGAGCTGCGACGCCATCGCCAACCTGACCCAGGCCGGCTGGCACGTGGTGGTCGCCACCAACCAGTCCGGTATCGGCCGCGGCCTGTTCGACATGCACGCGCTCAATGCGATGCACGAGAAGATGCACCGGCTGGTGGGGCAGGCCGGTGGCCGCATCGACGCGGTGGTGTTCTGTCCGCACACCGCCGACGACCAGTGCCGCTGCCGCAAGCCGCAGCCAGGCATGGTCGAAGACATCATGGCGCGCTTCAATGTGCGCGGCGAAGGCCTGCCGATGGTCGGCGACAGCCTGCGCGACCTGCAGGCGATTGCCGCGGTCGGCGGCCGGCCGCTGCTGGTGAAGACCGGCAAGGGCCTGCGCACGCTGGAAAAAGGCGGCCTGCCGGCCGGCACCCAGGTGTTCGACAACCTGTTTGCCGCTGCCGACTACCTGATTAACCTGGAAAACTGAACTGCCCATGTTGCTGATTCGTAACCTGATCTACTGGCTGCTGGTGGCCATCGTCACGCCGCTGTTCTTCCTCGGCCTGTTCATCGGCGCGCCGTTGCCGCGCCGCACCCGTCACGTGATCGGCGAGAGCTGGGCGCGGCTGCTGACCTGGCTGCTGTGGCACGTGGTCGGCCTGCGCTACCGCGTGATCGGTGCCGAGAACATCGTCAAGGAGCCGGCGATCATCTGCGCCAAGCACCAGTCCGGCTGGGAAACGCTGGCACTGCAGGAGATCTTCCCGTCGCAGGTGTTCGTCGCCAAGAAGGAACTGCTGTGGATTCCGTTCTTCGGCTGGGGGCTGGCGCTGACCAACCCGATCACCATCAACCGCTCCGATCGCGCCAATGCCAACCGCCGCATGCTGGAGCAGGGCACCAACCGCAAGCAGCACGGCTTCTGGATCAGCGTGTTTCCGGAAGGCACCCGCACCCGCCCCGGCGTGGCCGGCAAGTACAAGCTGGGCGCGGCGCGGATGGCGAAGCAGCTGGACATGCCGCTGGTGCCGGTGGCGCACAATGCCGGTGAATTCTGGCCGCGCAACGCCTTCCTCAAGCATCCGGGCGAGATCACGCTGGTGATCGGCCCTGCGATTTATCCGCGCGACGATGTCGGCCCGGAGGCAATGACGCGGCAGGCGGAAGCGTGGATCGAGGCGCGTCAGCGCGAGATCGGCGGCGTCGGCCCGTTTGCCCACCCCGATGAACGCAAAGCACGCACTGCTTAGCCTGCAGCTGCCGCACGGCGCGGTGACGGTACGCCTGATCCGCCGCGCGCGGCAGAGTGTCGGCATCCGCATCAAGGACGGCACGGTGGAGCTGATCGCGCCGCCGGCGGTGCCGATGGCCTACCTGCACGAGGTGCTGGCCAAGAAAAGCGGCTGGATCGCCAGCCATCTGGCGCGTCACCACGCCGAGCAGGGCGAGCGCGCGCTGACGCAGGGCCAGGTGCTGCTGGGCGGCGAGAGCTACCATCTGCACTGCGTCGCCGCCAGCCGCCACCAGGCGCAGCTGATCGGCGACACCCTGCACCTGGCCGGGCCGATGCTTGAACAGCCGGCACGGCTGGCCGCCAGCGTGGTCGGCTACCTGCAGCAGCAGGCGCGGCAGCGCTTTGCCGCGCGGCTGGAACTGTGGCAGCCGCGCGCGGCGCGGTCGCTGACCGGCTGGGGGCTGTCTTCGGCGCGCACGCGCTGGGGCAGCTGCACCGGCCGCGGTGTGGTGCGCCTCAACTGGCGGCTGGTGCAGGCGCCGGAATCGGTGCTCGACTACGTGATCGCCCACGAGCTGGCGCACCTGCTGCACATGAACCACTCGCCGGCGTTCTGGGCCGAAGTCGGCCGTCTCTATCCCGGCTGGCAAGGTGCGCGGCAGTGGCTGAAGCAGCACGGCGACAGCCTGTTCCGCTACGGCTGAGCGCCCCGCAAACACACTGTTCTGGCCGGCGCGGGCTTTGCTTTCGCGCCCGCCGTCCCCATCTGATCTGCCTCGCTGCCTGTTGCGGCCAACCTTTTCCGGAGAACACCATGCGCCTGCTGCATACCATGATCCGCGTCGGCAACCTCGACCGCTCCATCGCCTTCTACACCGAGGTACTGGGCATGACCCTGCTGCGCAAGCACGACTATCCCGATGGCCGTTTCACCCTGGCCTTTGTCGGCTATGGTGACGAGGACAGCAATAGCGTGATCGAGCTGACCCACAACTGGGATACCGACAGCTACGAGCTGGGCAACGCCTTCGGCCACCTGGCGGTGGAAGTGGCCGACGCCTACGCCGCCTGTGACGCGGTGCGCGCCAAGGGCGGCAAGGTGGTGCGCGAAGCGGGGCCGATGAAGCACGGCACGACCGTGATCGCCTTTGTCGAGGACCCGGACGGCTACAAGATCGAGTTCATTCAGCGCGGCACGCGCTAAGCGCCTGTTCACGATCTGCTGCTACTGGTCTCGATGGGGCGATACCGCGTTGAAAACGGCTTCGGAATGCTCATTGACCCCATGTCAATTCCGCTTCCTCCTTCGTTTTCGCCTTGTCTCGCGTGAGCGTGCGAGATCGTGAATACGTGTTAACTATCCGCCGCCACACGGCCAGTCGCAGTTCTGCGGCTGGCCGTTGTGCTGTCTGCATGCCGGCGGGCAGCCGCGGCGGCGACTCGGTTACAATGAACGCCATTCGGATAAGGGAAGTGCCGCTTGCATGCTGATCCTCAATCAACGTCAGAAAGACCTGCTGGCCTGGGTTAACCGCGAGGGTTATGTCGCGGTCGAGAAAATGGCCGCCCATTTCGCCGTCACCCACCAGACCATCCGCCGCGACATCACGCTGCTGGCGGAAAACAAGCTGCTGCAGCGCTACCACGGCGGCGCCAGCGTGCTGTCCAGCGTCGAGAACGTCGCCTACGACGCGCGCCAGGTGCTGATGATCGACGAAAAGCGCCGCATCGCGCGCGCGCTGGCGGCGGAAATCCCCGACAACGCCTCGCTGTTCATCAACCTCGGCACCACCACCGAGGAGGTGGCCAAGGCGCTCTCCCAGCATCGCGGCCTGCGCGTGATCACCAACAACTTCCACATCGCCAACCTGATGTGCGACTACCCCGACTGCGAGGTGCTGGTCGCAGGCGGCGCACTGCGCAAGCGCGACCGCGGCCTGACCGGCGAGGCGACGGTGCAGTTCATCCGCCAGTTCAAGGTCGACTACGGCATCATCGGCGTGTCCTGTATCGAGCACGGCGGCGTGCTGCGCGACTACGACTACCGCGAGGTGCTGACCACGCAGGCGATCATGCAGCAGTCGCGCCAGGTATGGCTGGCGGCCGACCATTCCAAGTTCGATCGCCCGGCGCTGGTGGAGCTGGGGCACCTGTCGCAGGTGGACGCGCTGTTTACCGACCAGCCGGTGAGCAAGGAAATGGCCGAGGTGCTGGCCGCCGGTGACACCCGGCTGGTGGTGGCGGCCTGATGCTGATCGGCGAACTGGCGGCGCTGACCGGTGCCACGCGCAAGGCGATCCGCCTCTACGAGGCGCAGGGCTTGCTGCCGGTGCCGCAGCGTCGCGGCAACTACCGCGTTTATCAGCCGCTGGACGTGCACCTGGTCAGCATGATCCGCCGTGCGCAGACGGTGGGCTTCAGCCTGGCGGAACTGAAAGAGCTGGCGGTACTGAAGGCCGCCTCCGGCAGTTTTCCGCTGGCGGTGGCGCAGCAACTGATCCGGCAGAAACAGCGGCATTTCCAGCAGGAGGTGCAACGGCTGCAGGCCTTGCAGCAGCAGCTGGTGCAGCTGGAGGCCGAGCTGGCGCTGAACTACGGCGACGCCCCCGTCACCAGCACTTGACCTTGTCCTGTAGGGCAAGCTTTACGCTGATGCTTCCTTATCCCATCAGGAGCATTTGCGATGACATCCCTGCCTTTTGAACGCATGACCGCGCTGGTCAGCGGCGCCTCTTCCGGTATCGGCCGCTGCTTTGCCGAGGCGCTGGCGCAGCGCGGCTGCCACCTCATTCTCACCGCCCGTTCCGGCGACGCGCTGCAACAGCTGGCCGCGCAGCTGCGGGCACAACACGGCATCCGGGTGCTGGTCATCGCCGCCGATCTGGCACAAGCCGGTGCGGCGGCGGCGTTATACGCCGAGATCACGGCCGCGGGCTGGACGGTGGACCTGCTGGTCAACAATGCCGGCTTCGGCAAATGGCGCCATTTCCTCGACGAAGACGCCGACACCTACCAGCGCATGCTGATGCTGAACATCGTGGCGCTGACCGAACTGACGCGGCTGTTGCTGCCGGCGATGCAGGCGCGCCGGCTGGGAGCGGTGATCAACGTGGCCTCGACGGCGGCCTTCCAGCCCCTGCCGTATATCGCGGTTTACGGCGCGTCCAAGGCCTATGTACTGCACCTGACCGAGGCGCTTGCCGCCGAGTACGAGGGGAGTGGCGTGCGCTTTCTGGCACTGTGCCCGGGCAATACCCGTACCCGCTTTACCGAGGTGGCCAACGCCGATGTGTCGGGCATGGCGACGGCCTCGCCGGAATCGGTGGTGGCGTCGGCACTGCGGGCGCTGGACGCAGGAAGGCACTACCACGTGCCGGGCCGGCTGAATTACCTGACCGCCCAGCTGCCGCGCTGGCTGACGCGGCGTCAGGTGACGCGGCTGGTGGCGACGCTGTTTGCCAAGCGCATTATGCCAAAGGTATCGTGAGGGGCGGCGGGCGTGCGGCCCGCCGACGACGGATGTGCTTCTCTGAAAGGAAACAAGATGGCGACTTCACCCCAGTGGTGGCTGTTTGCCGGGGCAGCACTGCTGATGGTGCTGACCCCCGGTCCCAATATGCTTTACCTGCTGTCGCGCAGCCTGTGCCAGGGACGCCGGGCCGGCATGATCTCGCTGCTGGGCGTGGTCGCCGGTTTCCTGCTGCACATGCTGGCCGCCGCGCTGGGGTTGACGGCGCTGTTCCTGGCCGTGCCGCTGGCCTATGCGCTGCTGAAATGGGGCGGTGCCGCCTATCTGATGTGGCTGGCCTGGCAGGCGCTGCGCCCCGGTGCGCGCTCGCCTTTTGCCACGCGTAGCCTGACGACCGATTCGCCGCGGCGCCTGTTCATGATGGGTTTCCTCACCAATGTGCTGAACCCCAAGATCGCGGTGTTTTACCTGTCCATCCTGCCGCAGTTCATCGTGCCGGGGGCGGGCAGCGTGTTCCGGCAGAGCCTGCTGCTGGGGCTGACCCAGATTGCCATCAGTTTTGCGGTCAACCTGCTGATTGTGCTGTTTGCCGCCCGCCTGGCCGCGGGCTTTGCCGCCAGGCCGCGTTGGCTGGCGGCGCAGCGCTATGTGATGGGCAGCGTGCTTGCTGCGCTGGCCGTACGCATGGCGCTGCAGCCGCAGCGCGCCGGCTAACACGCTGCGGCCAACCTTTTAGCCTTGCTGTGCCTGCGTCTTGCGCGCACTGCCTGCAGGCTGGCTGCTGCGGTACGCCGCCAGCCAGCGTTCTACCGCGGCCTCGGCGCCGGCCGGCAGGTGCAGGCGCAGCTTGCTGCGCCGCCACAGCACGTCGTCGGCGCAGGTTGCCCACTCCTTGTCCGCCAGATAGCGCAGCTCGACCTCGTACAGCCCGGGCTGGATTTCCGCGCCCAGCGCCGCAAGGTTGGCCGCAGTGCCCAGTAGCGGGTAGACGCGGCTGCCGTAGGCGCGCGCCAGCCGCGTGGCCAGCGCCGGCGGCAGCCACGGCTTGGCCTGCTGCAGGCTGCGCACGAAGGCGTCGAAGTCGCCGCCGGGCAGGTCGCCGCCGGGCAGATGCTGGCCGGCGGTCCAGCTTGGGCGCGTGTTGCCCAATAGCGGCGCCAGCTGATCGACCGCCTGTTCCGCCAGCTTGCGGTAGGTGGTGATCTTGCCGCCGAACACTGACAGCAGCGGCGCGCCGTCGCTGTCCAGCTCCAGCGCGTAGTCGCGGGTGACGCCGCTGGCGTTGTCGTGCTCGTCGTCCAGCAGCGGCCGCACCCCGGAATAGGTAGCCACCACGTCGGCGGGGGTGATCTGCTGCGCGAAGTAGCGGTTGCTCATCGCGCACAGGTAGGCGATCTCGTCGCTGTCGATGGTCACTTTGGCGGCATCGTCGTGGTATTCGACATCGGTGGTGCCGATCAGGGTGAAGTCCTGCTCGTAGGGAATGGCAAAGATGATGCGCTTGTCCGGGTTCTGGAAGATGTAGGCAAAGTCGTGATCGAACAGCTTTTTCACGATGATGTGGCTGCCCTTCACCAGCCTGATCGCCTTGCGCGCCGGCGCGTGGATCACGCCGCCGAGCAGCTGCTGCACCCACGGCCCGCCGGCGTTCACCAGCGCGCGGGCGCGCACCTGCTGCTGGCCGTGCTCGCCGCGCAGTGTGCACAGCCAGCCGTCGCCGTCGCGCTGGGCGGCGACACAGGCGGTGCGGGTACGGATGCTGGCGCCGCGCTCGGCGGCATCCATCGCGTTGAGCACCACCAGCCGCGCGTCGTTGACCCAGCCGTCGGAGTAGACGAAGCCCTGGTGGTAGCGTGATTTCAGCGGGCTGCCGGCCGGGTGGCGCTCGAAGCGGATGCGCTCGCTGCCTGGCAGGCGGCGACGCCGGGCGAGGTGGTCGTACAGGAACAGGCCGCAGCGGATCAGCCACGCCGGGCGCTGTTCGGCGTCGTGCGGCATCACGAAGCGCAGCGGCCACATGATGTGCGGCGCGGCGTCGAGCAGCCCTTCACGCTCTTGCAGCGCCTTGCGCACCAGCGAGAATTCGTAATATTCCAGATAGCGCAGGCCGCCGTGGATCAGCTTGGTGCTGGCCGACGAGGTGTGCGCCGCCAGATCGTCCTTTTCACAGAGCAGCACTTTCAGGCCGCGGCCGGCGGCGTCACGGGCGATGCCGGCGCCGTTGATGCCACCACCGATCACGAGCAGATCATAACTTTCCACGAGCTTTCCTTTGCACGGCGCCCCGTCCTGACGGCGTGGCGCTTGTTGTCTCTTGAATAATAGAAGATAAATATAAACGAACACAAAAGCAACATTAAACGATCAAAAATGTTTGTTTTGTGTTTTTGTTCGACGTAAAAAAAGACGCCCGAAGGCGTCGAGGGAGAGTGCAATCCGTCTGGACAGCCGCGCCGCGGTGGCGCAGGCCGTCAGTGTCAGGCTCAGGCCACGCTGTGCGCCACGGCGGCCAACGTTGCGCCCAGCAGCGAGCCGATTACCGGCACCCAGCTGTAGCGCCAGTCGCTGTCGCGCTTGCCCTTGATCGGCAGGATGGCATGCATGATGCGCGGCGCCAGATCGCGCGCCGGGCTCATCGCGTAGCCGGTGGTGCCGCCCAGCGACACGCCGATGCCGAGCACCAGCAAGGCCACCGGCAGCGCGTCCATCGCGCCCAGCGACACCTTCGGCGCCACCATGCTGAGGATGGCGAACACCAGTACGAAGGTGGCCAGCACTTCCGACAGCAGGTTGCCGCCGGTGCTGCGGATCGCCGGGCCGGTGCAGAACACCGCCAGCTTGGTGTCGGCGCAGTCGGTATGGTCGAAGTGGTCGCGGTAGATCAGCCACATCAGCAGCGCGCCGGCCATGCCGCCCAGCATCTGCGCCGCGATATAGCCGGGGGCGTCGGCCCAGGCAAATTTGCCGGCCACCGCCAGTGCCACCGTCACCGCCGGATTGAGGTGGGCGCCGCTGATGGCGGCGACGCTGAACACGCCGACAAACACCGCCATCGCCCAGCCGAAGGCGATCACGATCAGGCCGCTGTTATGGCCCTTGGTGCCTTTCAGGATTACGTTGGCAACCACGCCGTTGCCGAGCAGCACCAGCAAGGCGGTGCCGATGAATTCGCCGAATAGTGGATTCATGTTGAAACTCCGTAGCGAACGCGGGGCAGTACGCTGCCACCGCGAGAAAACAGGATGAGATAAGGTGCTGGCCGCGCCGGTAGCATCTGGCTACCGGCGTGATACCTTGCTTAGGCCGCGTCGTTGGCCCAGCTGATCGCGGCGCGGGTGGCGCGCTGCCAGCCGGCGACGTAGCGATCGACGGTGGCGGCATCCAGCTGCGGCGAGAAGCGGGTGTCCAGCTGCCACTGCCCCTGGATGTCGTCGGTGCTTTGCCAATAGCCGACGGCGAGGCCGGCGAGGTAGGCGGCGCCCAGCGCGGTGGTCTCGGTGATCTTCGGTCGGGCGACCTGGGTGCCGAGGATGTCGCTCTGGAACTGCATCAGCACATTGTTGACGCAGGCGCCGCCGTCGACGCGCAGCTCGGCGATGGTGATGCCGGAATCGGCCTGCATCGCACCCAGCACGTCCATGGTCTGGAACGCGATGCTGTCCAGCGCGGCGCGGGCGATGTGGGCGGCGCTGGTGCCCTGCGTCATGCCGACGAGGGTACCGCGCGCGTCGGAATTCCAGTGCGGGGCACCCAGCCCGGCGAAGGCCGGCACCAGGTACACGCCGTCGCTGTCCTTCACCTCGGCCGCCAGCGGGCCGACATCGTGCGAGTGCTTGATGATGCCGAGGCCGTCGCGCAGCCATTTCACCACCGAGCCGCCGATGAAGATGCTGCCTTCCAGCGCGTACTGCACCTTGTCGCCGACCTGCCAGGCGATGGTGGTCAGCAGCTGGTTGTGCGACGCGATCGGGGTGTCGCCGGTATTCATCATCATGAAGCAGCCGGTGCCGTAGGTGTTCTTCACCATGCCCGGGGTGGTGCACTGCTGGCCGAACAGCGCCGCCTGCTGGTCACCGGCGACGCCGGCGATCGGGATCGATACCCCCAGGTGCGCGGCGTGGGTGTGGCCGTAGACTTCGCTGGAGCTTTTCACCTGCGGCAGCATGCTGGCCGGGATGCCCATGATGTCGAGCAGCTCGTCGTCCCACTGCAGGCGGTGGATGTCGTACAGCATGGTGCGCGAGGCGTTGGACACGTCGGTGACGTGCACCGCGCCGTGGGTCAGCTGCCAGATCAGCCAGCTGTCGATGGTGCCGAATGCCAGCTTGCCGGCATTGGCGCGCTCGCGGGCGCCGGGCACGTTTTCCAGGATCCAGCGCACCTTGGTGGCGGAGAAGTAGGAGTCGACCAACAGCCCGGTCTTGTTGCGGATGGTGTCGGCCAGGCCACGGGCGCGGATCTCGTCGCAGAACGGCGCGGTGCGGCGGTCCTGCCACACGATGGCGTTGTACACCGGCTGGCCGGTGTCGCGGTCCCACACCACCGTGGTTTCACGCTGGTTGGTGATGCCGACCGCGGCGATCTTGCTGCCGGGGATGCCGGCGCGCGCCAGCGCCTCGGCGGCCACGCCGACCTGGCCGGCCCAGATTTCCATCGCGTCGTGCTCGACCCAGCCCGGCTGCGGGTAGATCTGGCGGAATTCCTTCTGTGCCGAGGCGACGATGTCGCCACTGCGGTTGAATACAATTGCCCGGGAGCTGGTCGTGCCCTGATCCAGCGCCAGAATGAATTGATCTTGCATTTGAGAAGTCTCCTCGGCCGCGGGCCGTGTTGTGAGTTGTTTCTTTGTTGTTTGTTTTTGTGTTTATTTTGTTGTTTTTGCTTTCGTTCGAATTGTAGTGCCGCCAAAGCGGCTGTCAATTCGTGCTGTCAAAAAGTTGACACAAAGCCCGGATGTTGCAGTGCGGAGTGTGGTGTAGTCGTGCGGCTACAAGTTGTTGCGATGCAAGGCAAAAATGCCGTTTTCCGGCCGGGAAAACGGCATTGTGCGCGCAGGGTGGGCGTTGCGCGGATGTTGCAGTACAAAGGTTGGCCGCAAGGCCTCAGCCGGGCGGCAGCATCAGGCACTGCAGCGCGGCGGGCACCAGTTCGAACGTGACCGGCGCGCTGCCGCACAGCTCGCCGTCCAGTTCCAGCGGGCAATCCGCCGCCGCGCCGTCCACCTGCAGTTGGCGGCCGCGCAGGTAACGCACCCGCGGGTCACGCAGCGGCTGCGCCGCGCGCAGTTGCGGCAGCAGGCGCAGGAAATCGAGGCCGTTGCCGTCGCGGATCAGCACCAGCTCGAACAGGCCGTCGTTGACGCTGGCCTGCGGCGCGATGCCCAGCCCGCTGCCGAAGTAGCGGCCGTTGGCCACCGACAGGCACAGGAAACGGCCGCTGATGGTCTCGCCGTCCAGCGTCAACCGCATCGGCCGCGGCCGGAAACGCAGCAGCGCCGCCAGCACCGCGCTGCAGAAAGCGGCACTGGCCGGCAGCCACGACGGCAAGCGCTTCACCCGCCGTACGATGTCGCTGCTGATGCCGAGCGAGGCGATGTTGTTGCACCAGCGCACTTGCTGCTGGCCGTCGTTGCCGTGGGTGGTGACGCGGATCAGGTCCAGCGGGTAGGCGTGACCAGCGGCGATCAGCGCCAGCAAGTCGTCGCTGTGGCGGCCGCTGCCCAGCGTGCGCACGAAGTCGTTGCCGGTGCCGCTGGGCAGCACCCCCAGCACCAGTTGCTGCCGCTGCGCTGCAGGCACGCTCATCAGGCCGTTGACCACCTCGTGCACGGTGCCGTCGCCACCGACGGCGATCACCCAGCGCGCGCCGGACAGCGCCGCCTCGCGCGCGAGGCGGGTGGCGCTGGTGGCGGAGGTGGTCAGCAGCACGTCGACGCTGAACTGGTCGCGGAACGGTTGCAGCAGCTGCTGCGGCAGGCCGTCCGGGCAGTGGCGGCCGTGGATGATGAACACGATGCGGGAGGCGGGGGCGGACGTAGACGGGGACATGGTGAGAATCGCGAGGCAGATCGCGCCATTATGCCGCCATCCGGCGCTCGCGCAAGGTTGGCCGCAAGCGTTGCGGCCAACCCTGGTGCGGGATTCAGGCGTTTAGCCGTGCCAGCAGTGCGTGGGCGACGGCTTCGGACGAGGCCGGATTCTGACCGGTGATCAGCAAGCCGTCCTCGACGATAAACGGCGCCCAGTCGGCGCCTTTCTCGTAACGGGCGCCACGAGCCTGCAGCGCGTCTTCCAGCAGCAGCGGCACGATGCTGGTGAGTTGCACCGCTTCTTCCTCGCTGTTGCTGAAGCCGGTGACGCGCTTGCCGGCGACCAGCGCCTTGCCGTCGGCGCCGGTGACATTGACCAGCACCGCCGGCGCGTGGCACACCGTGGCCACCGGTTTGCCGGCGGCGACGGTGGCGGCGATCAGGCGCTGCGAGTCGGCATTGTCGACCAGATCCCACAGCGGGCCGTGGCCGCCGGGGTAGAACACCGCGTCGTAGTGGCTGGCGTCGATGCTGTCCAGCGGCAGCGTTTCCGCCAGTCGCGCCTGCAGCATGGCGTCGGCATTGAAGCGCTCGGTGGCCGGGGTGCTGAACGCCGGGTCGGCGCTTTTCGGGTCGATCGGTGGCTGCCCGCCGCGCGGCGAGGCGAGGGTGATGGCGACGCCGGCATCGGCCAGCGCGTAGTAGGGGGCGGCGAATTCCTCGATCCAGAAGCCGGTCTTGTGGCCGCTGTCGCCGAGCCGGTCGTGGCTGGTGAGTACAAACAGTACGTGTTTCATGGGCGTCTCCATTAATCGGGTACAAGGTTGGCCGCAAGCGTTGCGGCCAACCTTGGGGGGCATTACAGCGCCGGGTAGTCGGTGTAGCCTTCGGCACCGCCGCCGTAGAAGCTTTCCGGGCGTGGCGGGTTCAGCTCGGCGCCGCGGGCGAAGCGGGCCGGCAGATCCGGATTGGCGATGAACGGACGGCCGAAGGCGACCGCGTCGATCAGCCCGGCGCCGATCAGTTGCTCGGCCTTGTCTACGGTATAGCCGCCGGCGGCGACAATCGGGTGCGGATAGATGGCGCGCACGGCACGGCGGAACTCATCCGGCCACGCGGGGCCGCCGGCCCAGTCCGGCTCCGACAGGTGCAGGAAGGCGATGTTGCGCTTGGCGATCTCGCCGATCAGGTACAGCGCCATCTCCTGCTGGTCGGTCTCCGACAGGCCGTTGAACACCCCCAGCGGCGACAGGCGGATGCCGACGTGGGCGGCATCCCACTCGGCGATCACCGCGTCCAGCACTTCCAGCACGATGCGGGCGCGGTTCTCCACGCTGCCGCCATACTGGTCGCTACGCACGTTGGCCGCCGGCGACAGGAACTGGTCCAGCAGGTAGCCGTGGGCGCCGTGGATCTCGACCAGGTCAAAGCCGGCGCGGCGCGCGTTGTCGGTGGCGCGGCGGTAGTCCTCAATCAGGTCGGCGATTTCGGCGGTTTCCAGCGCGCGCGGGGTGGAGGTCGGGCTGCGTACCAGCTGGCCGTTTTCGTCGCGGATATTGGTGTTGCTGTCGGCGCGGATCGCCGACGGAGCCAGCGGCGCGTCGCCGTTCGGCTGCAGGCTGGTGTGCGAGATGCGGCCGGTGTGCCACAGCTGGATGGCGATCTTGCCACCGGCGGCGTGCACCGCGTCGTTGACCTCGCGCCAGGCGCGCACCTGTTCCTCGTTGTAGATGCCCGGCGCGCCGGCGTAGCCCTTGGCGGTCGGCGAGATGTGGGTGCCTTCGTTGATGATCAGGCCGGCGCCGGCGCGCTGGCGGTAGTAATCGATCGCCAGCGCGGTCGGCACGTCGCCCGGCTCGGTATTGCGCAGGCGGGTCAGCGGTGCCATCAGCACGCGGTTGGCGAGGGTAATGGCACCGAGGTGCAGCGGGGTCAGCAGTTTGTCGGCTTGCATGGGGCGTGGTCCTTTTCAGTCAAAGAGGCGGCAGTACGGGTGGTGCTAACAAGGGTGATCGGGCAAGGCATGCAGCGGGCAACGGCGGGCCGTGGGCGCGGTAGCGGGCTGGCGGGTGTTGCCGGGCTGCAGGCATGCGATTTCTTTCTGTTTACTAATAGACCGGTCGTCTATATTTGTGCCATAAAAAACCGCTCGCCAGAGGCGAACGGTACTGCGTGTCTCAGGCGGCGTTGCAGGGCAACAGCAGGCCTTGGGTGTGGGTCATCGCCGCTTGCAGCGGCGCCAGACTGTGCTGGGTCTTGTACATCAGCGCCGCGCCCAGCCACAGGCTGTACAGCGCATAGGCGGTTTCATCGGCCGGCAGCTGCGGCTTGATCGAGCCGTCCTGCTGCCCGCTGCGGATGCAGGCCGCCAGCTTGCGCACAATGGCATCCATGCCGTCGCTCAGCGCCACGCGCATCGGCTCCGACATGTCGGACACCTCGGCCGCCAGCTTCACCGCCAGGCAGCTTTGCGATTCGCAGCTGGCGTGGTTGTCCAGCCATTGCTGGAAGTAGGCCAGCAGCCGTTCGCGGCCGTTACCATGCTGGCGGTCAGTCAGCAGATCGCCGACCCGCTCGCGGTAACCGGAGAAATAGCGCGCCAGCAACGCCACTCCAAAGTCTTCCTTCGACTTGAAGTAGTGATAGAACGACCCCTTCGGCACCTTGGCCTCGGACAGCAGCTCGGAGAGCCCCATCGCGGTAAAACTGCGGCCGTGGATCAGCACCTCGCCGACGGCAAGGATGTGTTCGCGGGTATCGGGGTATAGGCTTTGACGTGACATGTTTTCAATATATTAGACCGGTCGTCTTGTTGTCAAGCACTGTGTTGGGGCGGGGTGGTTGTTCCGCGCAAATATAGTCGAAAACAGTTTAATAAAGTCGAAAACAAAACATTAAAGTCGTAAACAAGAGCCGGCGGATCTGTGGTCACTGACCTTTTTAAGCTGGTCCTGCCGGTCAACTTTGATACTGAGCGCGCGTCTGACTTTCGGCCAAAGCAGAAGTCCTCATTCCGCGCGAAATTAACTGCTGCCACTCGGAAAGCAGTCTTATCTTATCGCCCACAGGAACCGGGATAGACCAGCATGGCCGCAGCGCCGCGACAGTGACCACATAAAAACCCCCTGTCTAGGCTGGCAACAGGGGGCATCGCCACCTTGCAGTGGCTGCGGGCCACACTTACTTGATCTGCATATTGTCCTTGACCGACCTCACGCCACTGACGCCACGGGCCAGCTGCATCGCCCGGTCGGCATCCGAACTTGAGCGCACAAAGCCGCTCAGCTGCACGCGTCCCATATAGGTTTCGACGTTGATTTCGGTCACTTTCAGCACCGGGTCGTTGAAGATCGCGGTTTTCACGCGGCCGGTAATCACGCTGTCGTCCATGTACTGACCGGTGCTTTGATGCTCGCGGGTCGCGGAACAGCCCGCCACCGACAGCAGTGAGGCGACCACGAAAAACGCGGACAGGTATTTGTTGAATGCTTTCATGATGAATGCTCCACAATGGTTGCGCGCGCCGGCGGCGTGTTGCTGGCCAGCCGGCCACCCCTACCATCATCCGCGTCTCAATTACGCGCGGCAGGTAGCGGCTTGCAGGATTTAACGTGCCGGGGCGGCGGGGCGGCAGTGTTGCCGCACACCGCCGCCATCGGCATCAAGGCTTCGAATCGGCGTCCTTGTTGCTTTCCTCGAAACGGCGGATCTGATCCTCGGCAGCCTGCCTGGTGATACCGTAGGCTTCCTGCAGTTTGCCGGCGAGGATGGTGCGTTTGCCGGCAATCACGTCCAGATGATCATCGGTCAGATCACCCCATTGTTCGCGCACCTTGCCTTTGTACTGTTTCCAGTTACCTTCGATGATGTCCCAGTTCATGACTTGCTCCTTTTGACGCCGGATGCGGCTGACAAGATGGTCAAGTTGGCATCCGCTGCCCCCCGGCACCGGTGGCGCGCACCACATTCGTGCTTGGTCGCGGCCGTACCGGACAGTGTCACCATACTGCGGCCAGCGCACGGTGCTGTCGGTACGCTGCGCCACATTGCGGCAACACGGCAGAAACCGGCGGCAAGCGCCCTCGGCAACACCGCGCGCCGGCGTGCCGTAACGGGCAGACTGCCCGTCAGGCGTAGCCCCCTGTGCTGGCGCAGTGACGGGGCATAAATCGGCGGCGGCTCGCCTATACTGCTTTGGATGAGGGTAAGCACCATCAGGAGTTGGCCATGTCCGAAACCATCACGCCACAACAAAACCACCTGCTGGGCGCCTTGCCGGCAGAGGTACTCGACCGCCTGCTGCCTTATTTCGAGCTGATCGAGCTGCCGCTGGGCAAGGTGCTGTACGAATCCGGTGACGCCTTGCGCCACGTGTTCTTCCCCACCGATGCCATCGTGTCGCTGCTGTACGTGATGGAAAGCGGCTCCTCGGCGGAAATCTCGGTAGTCGGCAACGAGGGCATGGTCGGCATCGCGGTGTTCATGGGCGGCGAAAGCACCCCCAGCCGCGCCATCGTGCAAAGCGCCGGCTACGCCTTCCGCCTGTCCGGCAGCCAGTTCAAGAACGAGGTCAACCGCCACGCCGAGCTGCTGCAGCTGATGTTGCGCTACACCCAGGCGCTGATCACGCAGATGGCGCAGACCGCAGTGTGCAACCGCCACCACTCCATCGACCAGCAGCTGTGCCGCTGGCTGCTGCTGTCGCTGGACCGGCTGCCCAGCAACCAGCTGACCATGACCCAGGAGTTGATCGCCAACATGCTCGGCGTGCGCCGCGAGGGCGTCACCGACGCCGCCGGCAAGCTGCAGAAACTGGGGATCATCGAATACAGCCGCGGCCACATCACCGTGCTGGACCGGCCGCAGCTGGAGCAGCTGTGCTGCGAGTGCTACGCGGTGGTCAAAAAGGAAACCGACCGCCTGCTGCCTTACACCGTTACCCCGCGCCGATAGCGGTCACGGTGTGTCAGACAGGGTTTCGTCGACAAAGCGCAGTAGCGCCGCCATCACCGTCAGCAGCACCGGCCCGACGATGATGCCGATCATGCCAAAGGCGGACAGGCCGCCGATCACGCCGATGAACACCGCCAGCATCGACACCGGCTCGCGGCTGGAAATCAGTAGCGGCCGCAGCAGGTTGTCGGACACCGATACCCCCAGCCCCCACACCAACATGAAGATCGCCCAGCCCCACTGTGACATCAGCGCCAGCGCCAGCACCGCCGGTGCCCATACCAGCGCCGCGCCGCCCATCGGCAGCAGCGCCAGCGAGGCCGCCAGTACGCCGAACACCACCGGCGACGGCAGGCCGCTGATGGCGAAACCGATACCGACCAGTACACCCTGTGCCAGCGCGGTCAGACCGGTGCCGTAGACTACAGCGCGGGTGGTGCTGCCGATCATCTGAAGCAGGCGGCTGCGCCGTTGCGGCTCCATCGGCACCAGCCGCACCGCACGATTGAGCAGCATGCGGCCGTCGCGCAGCAGGAAGAACAGCAGGAACAGCATCATGAAGAAGTGGACCACCATGTCGAGGGTGCCGAGCACCACCTGGCCGCCGGTGCTGGCCAGAGACTGCAGCAGCAGCCGGGCGCCGCTGTCCAGCCAGCCCTGCAGCTGATCGTGACTGGTGGTGAAATTGTGCCGCAGCCACGCCGACAGGCTGCCGAGCAGCGGATAGCGCTCCAGCTGCGCCAGCAGATCGAGATCGAAACGCAGCGGCTGTTTTTGCAGGCGGGTGACCAGCTCGGCAAACTGGTTGGCAAAGGCCACGCCGAGGCTGACCAGCGGCCCGGCCAGCACCAGCGGCACCAGCACGGTGATGATGCCGGCGGACAGACCGTCGCGGCCGCGCAGCTTGTGCGTCAGCCAGCGCTGCAACGGTGCCAGCAGAAAGGCCAGGCAGATGCCCCACGCCAGCGCATCCCAGAACGGCGCCAGCATCCAGTACAGCGCCAAGCCGCACAGGGTGGCGACAGCGATGATAAAACCCTTGAGATAGAGATCCACGCTCGCTCCTCTGTGACTCCGGTGGCACACGGCGGGCAACAATTGACAAGCCGGGCAGCGTGCGCGCTTGCGGCCAACCTTTGCAGGCGCAACCGCAGCGGCGCGCACCGCGTGCCGCGGCTTAAATACGACCGGAAATCAGCCGCACCAGGAACATCACAACGGCGATAACCAGCAAAATGTGAATGAAGCCGCCGAGGGTGTATGACGACACCAGACCCAGCAGCCACAGAATCAGCAGGATCACTGCAATGGTGGTAAGCATGCTTCGTACTCCTTTTCCGGCGCTGGCCCGCCAGCCGCAGCCGGCAACTCGGTTGCCACCTCGGCGCAGTACTCGGCGCATTGCCCTATTACTTCAGGAACCTGCTATGTTGCTGCCGTTCAAAACGCTTAATCAGCTGCTCGGCCTCGTTCCTGCTGATGCCGTAGGCTTCCTGAAGCCTGCCCGACAACGCCACGCGTTTGCCGGCAATCACGTCAAGACAATCGTCGGGCAGATTGCTCCACTCGGCTTTCACCTTGCCCCTGAATTCCCTCCAGTTTTCTGCCACCCGATTCCAGTCCATCATTGTTCCTTCCGCATGGCGCCCGAATACTGGCATCGCCAATCGGGCTGCCGATCATGTAGCCGGCCGTGCACTGCGGGTGCACTGATGCCAGGACAGGATACTGCGGCCAAAATTAGCCATCGTTTGTGCTGCGCTCATGAAAAAACCGGTTACAGGTTCAAGGATAGTCAGTGCCGGCGGTCCTGTCGGTACGCTGGCAGACATAAGCCGACGATTGTCCGACATGCCCCGTCGCAGCTTGAGACAGCGCGGTAGGCGCCAGCAGCCGGCTCCGACGGCCTTGCCGGTGCGCCGGCGAACAGACGGTGGCGCCCGTTGTCGTAGTATCAGATGGCACGTCCAAGGTTGGCCGCAGACGCTGGCCGCACCCTCGCTGCCATAGCGCTCCGCGCTGGAACAGGCGCTGCGCCACAACCGCAAGCTGAACACCATAGAACTGATGCAACAGGATCTTACCGCCCTGTGACGCCGCTCCGGCACCTCGAAGGAGCAGCTGCTCGCTCAGCTGGAAGACTGGTGCCGCAGCGCCGAGGGTAGCGGCATTGACGCGCTGCGGGAGTTCTCCCGCGCGCTGCAAAGCTACGACTTAGCGTTGGGAGAGACCAAATGAGCTGGACACCATCCTGCGGCTCGGCGCCACTCCCGGTTGACTGCACAGCCACCGTTGGGGTTACCGCCCCAGCGGCAGGCTTGATGCGGTGTTGTCGGTGCAGCTGATGCGATGGTGGATGGGCCGCTTGTGCCCGGTGGCCACTCCCGACAAACAAAAGTGTCCCTGCACCGAGGTGCGGGGACGCTTTTTTGGCGGCAACCACCGGCAACCACCAAGGTTACGACGGAGTGGTGCCACGTACCAGCACACGGCGATCTGCTGCGGGACCGGCAATCAGTGCCGCACGCTCTAGCTGCGCATTGCACGCGCGGCGGATCTCGCCGGTTATTCGGGACCAGATTGCAAGGTATCGAGGGTAAGCCGATGCCGGCGCAATGACTGCGCTGGTACCGGAGTCGGCTACGGTGGCGCTGCCTGGCCAGCACGGCCGGCGGCAGCGCCGTTTAGTTAGCGGCGATCATCCATTTCATGACCGATGACACCGCCGATGGCGGCGCCACCCAGGGTGCCGAGTGTACTGCCACCGGTCAGCACTGCACCGCCGATGGCACCCACGCCAGCGCCGACGGCGGTGTTTTGCCCTTGGCGCGACATGCCGGCACAACCACCCAGACTCAGCAGCATGGCTACGCTGACTGCGCCGAGTGTCAATCTCTGCATTGTTTTCATGGGGTTACCTTTTTCCTGAACAGGGTATTTCGGGTGAGCCGTAGCGGCGTGGACGTCGCTGACGCCCTGACCGGACTGGCCGGCACTTCATGCGAGCCGCGGCTCACGTTGACTCCTTTGCGTGAATGGGCAGAGCCATGTCGGCAGGAGTCACCGCATGCACTGCTCGTCGCCAACACCATGCGACCGTCAGGCCGGTATGGCTCGCTGCAACGGATGCAGTGGTATTGACGCCAATGAATGCAGCTTAAATGCGCCGCCCGTAGGCCGTCTGTCTGCTAGCACACAAACAAAGGAAATCGTCGGTGTGATGACCAGCAAGTGGCCGGCAACATGTGACCCGCTGATCGGCACAAGGGGAAGCGCGAGGAGGCCGGTGGTGTGCGCCGTCGGTCGATAAAGCATCAACCGCGTCATCCCTCGGCCAACAGGGCTGCGGGCGGCTATGTATGGCAACGAACAGACTGCGGCCAACCCTGGTGCAATGATGAGCCTGTTCGCGCCATAGCAATACCGGCCGCGTGACCAGGCGCGCTATCAGGCAACACCGGCATGCCACGTCACACCGCGATCTTTCAAGCCGCAGCCCGCCCGCAGTGCCAGGCGCTACCGGATACCCCGGGCAAGCCTTGCCGCGGTCATCCAGCCAGCCATAGGCAGAGGCACCCGCTCGCGGCAGGCCACAGGAGAGTCAACATGAAAAATATTCTGCTTGCCACGGCCATTGCCGCCGTCACCATCATCGCCACCCCGGCCCTTGCTGCCGACGTTGGTGTCTCGATCAGCATTGGCCAGCCAGGTTTCTACGGCCGCCTCGACATCGGAGGCTACCCGCCGCCTCGCGTGCTCTATCGCGAGCCGATCGCTATCCGCCGCGTACCGGTCGCCCGCCCGCCGATCTACCTGCGGGTACCGCCGGGCCACGCCCGCAACTGGGGACGCCATTGCCGCAGCTACAACGCCTGTGGCGAACGGGTCTACTTCGTGCAGGATCGCTGGTACAACAACGAGTACGTGCCGCGCTACCAGCGTTATCAGCGTGATCGCCAGCATCAGCGCCGCCATCATTCCTATCAGCAGGGCGACAATTGGGACCACCGCTACGAACAGCAGGGCATCCCGCCCTTGTATAACCGCAACAGCGACGATCAGGACGGTAATGACGGCTATCAGAACCGTTGACCGTGGTGCCACATCTTTCTGGCCAGGGTCGCGCTTCCCAAGCGCACCAGGTCGGCCATAGGCGCCGCCACCTGGGTGGTATCAGTACCGAAACCTTGGAGTAGGCTTCAGCGTGAGGCGGGAATTTGTTTACCGCCCCTGGGACAGTCCAGATTGCTAAGCTGACCGAGTAACGCCGCATTGAGGGGGAGAAACTGCTGCTTAGCATAGCCCCCCAAAATGGCGTGAAAAACGCTGCGGCCATCGGCATTAAGATTGCGTAGATCGTCAAAGGTAAAGGGCAAAAGGGTGGGCCGGGCATCCATCTGCAACCAGAAACGGGCCAGCAGCTCGCGGTTGTCACGCCCGGCTACGGTCTGGATTCTGGCTAAAAGCTCACTTTCATTCATCCTATGTCTCCTGGTTGAAGGTAAGTCAGTGCCATACCTTGCGGGGTACAGCCCTGGCGCAAACGCATGACACAGGAGCAGCATGCGCTCTGGCGTACACCACCTCTGTTCACTAACACACACAACCATCGAAATAGCTGCTATCCGTGTGACCGGCAGCGTACTGCCTCCACCTGGCCAGTCCCGACTTTCATGGGTGGGACTACTCCGGGTCCTGCAGGTATTTGCCCAACCATAGTTGCGAGCACTTGAGGCAAGGTGCTCGCAGAAGGGTTAAGAAACACGGTGCAGAGTACCCATCCCATCGGGTTTGGCGAATATCGATACCGAGTCGCTCTCTCCTCAGAGGGAGACAGAGCATAGTCATGGTCATGCGGCTCAAGTGGCAGAACGGCTGTCTCCGGTTGCGCTTGCCGAACAGCTGACCTTTTGAATAAGGCGTGGCCGCATTAGGGTGTAAAGCTAGCGTTTGAACGTAATCTGGTCACTGACAGCTTTGGCCAACCTACTGCCGATCAAGCTGCTCGATATGAGCGCTATTATTTGGCAGCCTGCAAAGATTTCCATCAGGCCAAGCTTCTGCTTTGCTGTCTTCAGAACCGGCGACGTGATTGGTGTTTTTGATTTTAATTGACACTTTGCGGACGAGCTCGACGTGAGACGCAGGCTTGTTTACGACTTTAGCCAAGATGCGAGTTGTAACTATGGCGTTGAGAGGCCGGTGGGTGAAGGGTGCTTGTTTACGACTTTAATTGGCAAGAACACTGTTTTTCCGTGCAAATGAAGCCAAGAACAAGACAGTAAATTCGAAAGCGAGTGCAGGGGAGGCCGGTGAGCCCGGTCAGCTGTGCCGGTGGTCACTGGCATTTCTCGTCCCGTGTGCCAATGTGGCCCGCTTGATCACCGAGCGTGCGTTTCACGTTCGGCCATAGCTAGTCGATGTAAACCGTCGCTTGGAGCGGCGGCTGCCGATCCGGCAATGTGCTGGTCACGGCACCGTGTGGCACTTTTGCTCAGCGTGCCTTTTTTGCCGTGCCGTCGTTTCTCAACGACTGCCACAACTCCTGCAGCGTGGTATTGGCGTTGTTGATGGCGCGATAGACACGGATTTCGAGCCGGGTATGCCACTCGTCCGAGCCGGCATGTACCAGCTCGCCCTTTTGCAAGGCGTCAACCGCCGCGCTTTCCGGTACCCATGCTACCCCGTAGCCTTCCTTGGCCATGTTCAGTAACAGCATGGCCATGTCTGCTTCATTGCAGCGCTCCAGGCTGGGCTCGGTGGATACCTGCTTGAGGAGCGCCTCAACGACCCGGCCCAGAAAGGTGGTGGAGGTATAAGCCAGATAGGGGAGCGGCGCGGTGTTTCGCCCTGGCAGGCTGAAGGCGGGCCGACCGGAAGGGCGTGGCGCGGAGACGGGAATGAAGTCTTCATATCCCAGTGACAGATAGTCGAACTTCTCCGGGTCAAGCAGGATGGGCGTAAGGGGGTGGTGATAGCAGAACATCAGATCGCAACTGCCTTCGGACAGGGCGGTAACGGCATCCAGCACATTTTCGGCCACCACGCGGGTATTGAACTGGCCATGGTGGGACTGGCATTGCTTTATCCATCGGGGCAGGAAGGTCATCGACAGGGTATGGCCAGCGCGGATCTGGATGGCCTTGCCCGGCATGCGGGTCTCCTGGCGGATTTCGGCCCGTGCCGCCAGCAGCAGCTGCAACGCTTCCCGCCCTTGTTCGCAGAAAAGCTTGCCCGCCGGTGTCAGCTCCAACGGGTAGGTGCCGCGATCGACCAGGTCCGCGCCGACCCATTCCTCCAGCGAACGGATCCGGCGCGACAGCGCCGACTGGGTAATGTGGCGGCTTTCGGCGGCGCGTGAAAAGTTTTTGCTCTCGGCCAGGGCCAGGAGATCGTCTATCCATCTGATGTACATTGTCTTCTCTCTTGGCGCAACAGCCGCTTGGCTGACAGAATAATCCTGCCAAATCATCGTCTTGGCACGCGAAAAAAGCTATTCCGAATCCGCATGGCGATATGAGCCATCCTCATCAAGAGGATTCCACCCCGACTCTAGAATGCAATGGCGCCTCGACACAGAAGCGCCTACACAAGGAGTCTGCCATGATTATTCCAACAATATTTTCCCCCGCTTTAGGCTTTTTCACTGCACTCGTTTCCTGCCAGCGACCGGCAGTGGGAGGGCAGCCATGAATACCCAAAAACTGACCCGCCAGATCGGCATGGCAATGCTGCTGGGCATTATGGTGGGCTACATCTTTCACAGCTTCGCGCCGGATACCCAGACGGCCAAGGAGATCGCCGGCTACTTCAGCCTGGTGACGGACATCTTTCTGCGCATGATCAAGATGATCATCGCACCATTGGTATTTGCCACGCTGGTGACGGGGATCGCCAGCATGGGCGATGCCGGCGCAGTTGGCCGCATCGGGCTCAAGGCCATGCTGTGGTTTGTTTGCGCGTCCATCGTTTCCTTGCTGCTCGGTTTGGCACTGGTGAACCTGTTTGAACCGGGCGTTCACATGCAGCTGGTGTTGCCGGATGCGGCCGCGAGTTCCGGCCTGAAAACGGCCGATCTGAACCTCAAAGGCTTCATTACCCACGTGTTCCCGAGAAGCATCGCGGAAGCCATGGCCGGTAACGAGATCCTGCAGATTCTGGTGTTCTCCTTGTTCTTCGGTGCCGCGCTTGGCTTTGTGAAAGGCCAGGGCTACACCACGCTCGACAAGTGTCTCGACGAACTGGTGCGCATTATGTTCCGCATTACCGACTACGTGATGCGCCTGGCTCCGATCGGCGTGTTTGCCGCCATGGCGGCGGTGATTACGGTGCAAGGGCTGGGCGTGCTGCTGAGCTACGGCATACTGATCGGCGAGTTCTACCTGGGACTGGCGCTGCTGTGGGGGATTCTGCTGGCTGTCGGCTACCTGTTCTTGGGCAAGTCGGTCGGCGGGCTGCTGCAGCTGATCCGCGAGCCGATCATGCTGGCATTCTCGACGGCCAGCAGCGAGTCGGCCTATCCGAAAACCATCGAATCCCTGGAAAAATTCGGTGTCTCCAAGCGTATTTCCAGCTTCGTGTTGCCGCTTGGCTACTCGTTCAATCTGGATGGCTCGATGATGTACCAGGCCTTTGCCGTGCTGTTCATCGCGCAGGCTTATGGTATCGAGATGAGTTTTGCCCAGCAGTTGATCCTGCTGCTGGTGCTGATGGTAACGAGCAAGGGCATGGCCGGCGTGGCACGCGCCTCGCTGGTGGTAGTCGCCGCGACCCTGCCGATGTTCAACCTGCCTGAGGCCGGACTGCTGCTGATCATGGGCATCGACCAGTTCTTTGACATGGGGCGCACGGCGACCAATGTGCTGGGCAATAGTCTGGCCACCGCCGTAGTCGCCAAACTGGAAGGTGAGCAGGAGCCACAGGCTCTCCCGCAGCCAGCCGAGGTTCGCAGCTGATCGTCAACCCGGCGCGGCCGCCATCTGCGGCCGCGTCTTTTGTCATGTCGAGTGATCATGAATACCCAAACCTTTGGCATCATCGGCGGGCTGGGCGCACTGGCCGGCGCCGACCTGTACAGCAAGCTGCTGGCGGCTCAGGCCAGGGCCAGCCAGACGACGGCACCGCTGCATGTGCTCCTTGAGCAGCACCCGTTTCGTGGTGCCGGCAGCGCCCTTGAACAAGACTGTACCGTGACCGCCCGCAAACTGTATGTGTTTGAAACGGGCATGGCGCTGACCCGGCGCGGGGTGGATACGCTGCTGCTGCCGTGTTTCGCCAGCCATGTCTTTCGTGACGAGATCCAGAGCGAGTTTGCCGTGCCGGTGGTGGACATGTTGGCCGCACTGCTTGACTACGTGGTACAGCGGCTTCCCGCCGGTGCCCGGCTGGGCATCCTGACATCAGACTACGTGCGTCATGCTGGTTTGTTCGAACGTTATTTCGGCGATCGCTTCCAGCTGCTTTACCCGGCGCCGGAGCTGCAGCCACGACTGATGGAGGCCATCTATGGTGTGCATGGCATACAGGCCGGGCATTTTGATGGCACGGCAGTGGCCTCGCTGCAGCAGGTGTGCAAGCAGCTGCAGGCACAGCGGGTCGACCTGTTGTTACCGGGGTTTACCGAGCTGGCCCTGGTTGCGGCAGGCTTGCAGCAGTCCGGTATCACCTTCCCCGACGTCAATCAGATTTATGCCGAATATGCCTTGGTGCACCGAAGCGAGCCACCAGCGCCCCGCTTCAAGCTGGGTATTGTCGGCGGAGTGGGACCGGCGGCCACCGTAGACTTCATGAACAAGGTCATACAGAGCACGCCGGCGAGCCGTGACCAGGACCACATCAAGATGGTGGTGGAGCAGAATCCGCAAATCCCGGATCGCACCGCCAACCTGATCCGGCGCGAGACCGACCCGACGGTCGCACTGCTGGCAACCTGCAAGCGACTGGAGGCGGAAGGCGCCCACGCCATCGCGATTCCCTGCAACACGGCGCATGCCTTTGTTGCCGAGCTGCAGCCACTCCTCGGCATCCCCATTGTCCACATGCTGGAGGAGACCATCGGTTTTATCCGCCATCGCTATGGCACCGCCAAGCCGATTGGCCTGCTGGCCACGTCCGGCACCGTACAAAGCCGGGTCTACCACCGCATTGCCGAAACCGCCGGCCTGACCTTGATTGTTCCCGACGACGAGCATCAGGCCAAGGTGATGGCAGCCATCTACGGCGAGCAGGGGGTCAAGGCCGGCTATACCAGCGGCCGTTGCAGGGAAGAGTTGCTGGCTGCGGCTAGGCAGCTTGCCGATGCGGGGGCGGCAGTGCTGATTCTGGGCTGTACCGAGCTGCCGCTGTTGCTGCCGGAATGCGAGCACTACCAGTTGGGCGGGCATACGCTGGCCCTGATTGACCCGACGGCGATTCTCGCGCGGCGTTGTGTCGAGCTGGCAAACAAGCGGTAGCCTGCCCAAGACTTCGACATCAGCCCAAGGCGGGCTGAGCCGTTCCTGATTTTTTCGATCGTCTCATGACGGCTTCCAGATACGGATGCAGTCATTTTTTATCGATGGGAATTCCGCCGCGTTGGGCTAATGGCGGTCTGATCCGGCGCCCGGCTGCTCAATCGCCGCAGCCGGGCGACACCATCACCCCGCACCCCCCGCACCTCAGGACGCGATTTGCAGTGTCTCGATCCGGTTGCGGCCGTTTTCCTTGGCGACATACAGCTGCCGGTCAACGGCCTGGATGAAGTCGGTGGTGGTCAGCCGGTCGCCTGGCATCACGGTGCCGACGCCGATGCTGACGGTGACGCGCTGGCCGTGCGGCGATTGCGAGTGGCCGATCGCCAGTTTCTCGATCAGGCGCTGGCAGCGCTCGGCGACGCGCTGCGCGCCGTTGGCGTCGGTTTCCGGCAGCATGATGATGAATTCCTCGCCGCCGTAACGCGCGACCAGATCGCGCGGGCCGGCCAGGGCCAGATTCAGCGTTTGCGCGATGCGGGTCAGGCACTGGTCGCCCGCGATGTGCCCGTACAGGTCGTTGAACTGCTTGAAGAAATCGACATCGAACAGGATCAGCGACAGCGGCTGGCGGCTGTTGCGCGTGTTTTGCCACTCCATGTCCAGGCTGGTGTCGAAGCGGCGCCGGTTGGCAATGCCGGTCAGCCCGTCCTTGAACGACAGCGCTTCCAGCTCTTTTTGCAGTACCAGCAGTTTTTCTTCCGTCTTCTTGCGCTCGCTGATATCGAACATGAAGCCAATCAGCGACTCGACCTCACCCTGCGCATTGCGTACCACGTGGACGACATCGCGTATCCACACGTAGCCGTTTTCCTTGGTCAGTGCCCGGTAGTCGGCTTCGTGGTCGACCCCGGCCTTGGATTGCGCAACGCAGAAATTCACCACGTTGTCGCGATCCTCCGGGTGGATGCGCTGCGCCCAGTCGTTGGCGGATTCCCAGCTTTCCTGGCTCCAGCCCAGCAAGGCCTCGATTTGCGGGCCGATGTAGGCGAACTGCATGGTGGCCCAGTCGATTTTCCACGGGATAGCCTTGGTCGACTCCAGAAGAGTTTTATAAACCGCGTTGTCGCTGCTGAGTTCGCTTACGTCGGACATGCCTCACGTCTCCTTGAACGGTGTCGGGGTACTGGTGGCAGGGCGCAAGGTGCCGGGGCTAATCGGCGCGGCCTGCCCGTGGTGCTGGCGACAGTATGCCATTGTCGCCCGTGGCGGGGGGTGATGGCCGCCATGCGGCGACCGTGGCTCACAGTATCGTCTGCAATTGATGCAGTTCGGCGACAGTCATGGTGAAAACCAGTTTGTCCGCGCCCGCATTCGCACAGCAATGCTGCATGTCGGTTTTGGCGACGGCAGAGCAGCCCTCCGCGATGGTCAGTTCGGTGTCATCCACCGTCAGCTTCAGCTCGCCTTGCTCGACATGAAAAAGCTTGAGGGTGCCGGGCGGGTGTCCGGCAGACTCGAAGCGCTCGCCGGGCTGCAGCTGCCAGCGCCACAGTTCGATCATGTCGGGGCCGCTGGTCCCGGCCAGCCGCTTTGTCGCCGCCGGTACCCGCAGGGAGGGCAGGGCGCGATGGCTGTCGCGGCTATCCGGCGCTATGCGGGCAGCGCAATGACGGTCATGCCATGCCGTTGGCGAGGAAGCGGGCAATGCGCCCCACCACCCAGTCTTCCTGCTCTTTGTGCGGCACATGCCTGACCCCGGCCAGCAGTTCCAGCTGCGCGGCGCCACCGACCATGCCGGCGATTTGCTGCGGGTGCCGGCTGGAGCCGTACTCGTCTTCGCTGCCGTGCAGTACCAGGGTCGGGCACGTCACCTGTGGCAAGACCTCGTGTAACGACCAGTCGCGAAAGGCCGGAGCCAGCCAGGTGTCGATCCAGGCATCCAGCACCCAGCGCGCCTTGTCGCCGTGGTAGCGCTGCAAGCGCGCGAACGGCTCGGGCAGGCGGAACTGCGCTTGTGCTTCGCTGATGCCGGCCAGCGTTTTGTCTTCGACGAAGGCCTGTGCCGACACGGTGATCAAACCGTCACAGGCGTCGGCGTAGCGGGCGGCACAATGCACCGCCATGCCACCGCCAACGCTGTGTCCCAACGCGACGAAACGCTCAAATCCGAAATGGTCTTGCAGCGCGAGGAAACCGGTCGCGGCTTCTGCCTGGACAAAATCGGCCGTCAGCCCGCCGCTGCGCGGATCGGACTGCCCGAACCCCAGGCGGTCGTAGGCAATCACGCTGCGGCCGGTTTGCGCGGCCAGTAACGCCGGGAAGCCGCGCCACAGCTCGATGCAGCCCAGGGAGTCATGGAACAGCACGATGGGTGCGGCACGCTGGCCGTCAACGTTGGCCGCAGCCGGCCAGCAACGGGCAAACAGGCGGCCCCGGGCGGTGGTGATCTGATGGTCGGAGCTTGAGTGTGGTGTGTTCATGGGACCTCAGGTGCCGAGTAGATGACGAAGCATGCCGGTCGCGACAATGCCGATGATGACGGTCGGTAACAGCGGCAAGCGGCTGGCGGCTAACAGGGTAATGGCCAGCGCCAGCCAGTTGGCCGGTTGCTCCGAGACGAATGCCGGTGCAATCACCGAAACCAGCACACAGCCGGGAACGCAGTCCATGACCGCCAGCAGGCGCGGGCTCAGTGTGCGCTTGCGCAGCGCAAGGTAACCCAGTACCCGTGTGAGATAGGTCGAGGCGGCCATCAACACGATGGTCAGCAGCGTCAGGCGCTCCGTCATGATGCTTTCCCCCAGACGATAGCGGCAAGCAGTCCCGCCGCGCTACCCGTGGCCACGTACCAGGCGCCGGGGAGGAACAGGCAGCTCAGTGCGGCGACGCCCAGACTCAGCAGCCAGGGGCGACAGGCGCGCGCCCCGCGCCACATGCCGCGCAGCAACACCAGAAACACCGCGGTAAAGGCCATATCGAAGCCGTAGTGCTCGACATTCCCCATGCTCGGCCCAAGTGTCGCGCCGAGTGCGGTAAATGTCACCCAGGTGAGGTACAGGCCGGCAGAGATGCCCAGATAGTAAGCCAGGCTGATGCGCGTGGCGGCGCGCTGGCGGGCATCGGCCAGCGCCATGGCCCAACTCTCGTCGCACATGAAGAACAAGGCCGGCAGCGCCTGCCTGGCCGTCAAGTGCTGCAGATAGGGCACCAGCGCGGCGCCCATCAGGATATGGCGGCAGTTCACCAGCAAGGACATCGCCACGATCAGCAGCACCTGCGGTGGCGACGTCCACAGCCGGATTGCGGCAAACTCCGAGCCACCGCCGAAATTCAGGCCGGTCATCAGGGGAACCTCAAGCACCGTGAATCCTTTCTGGGTGGCCTGTGCCCCCAGCACGAGTGCAAACGGGATGAAGCCCAGCATGACGGGCAGCGAGGCACGCATGCCACGGATGGCTTCAAATTTGGTGCCGGATGCCACATCTGTGGCACTAGTGGTAGAAAGACTATTCATTTGCGCTCCTTTCTTATATTTTCTGCCAAAACTGTTGAAATCGGGTTGCGTTGTTGCCAGGATTCGGCTTGAAATTGGCATCGGCAATAGCCAGTCATCCATTTTGTAGGACGGAATAGCAATGAAACTGGACGCAATCGATCGGCGCATTCTCAAGGCACTGCAGCGGGACGGGCGCCTGCAGAACATCGAGCTGGCCCGCGAGGTCGGGCTTTCGCCGTCACCCTGCCTGCGGCGGGTACGCTTGCTGGAGGAGGCGGGGGTCATTGAGCACTATGTGGCGGTGGTCAACGCCGCCAAGGTGGGCAAAGGGCTGACCGTCTTCGCCCGCATCTGGTTGACGGGGCAGGACGCCGAGACGGTCGATCATTTCACCGATGCGATCAGGCAGCTGCCACAGGTGGTGGAGTGCCATTTGATGGCCGGGGACTGCGATTTCCTGTTGCGCATCGTGGCGGCCGATCTCGATGACTACCGGCAATTCCAGATCGAGCACCTCACCCGCATCAAGGGGGTACAGAACGTCAAGACGGAAATCCCGATGCAAAAGATCAAGCTGACTTCGGCAATACCGGTGTGAACGGCCCGCGCTGGCAAACGGCGGCGGCGCGGACCGGCGCAGGGGCGGGCTCTGGCCGATAAGCCGGCCCGCCCCTCAATGCAGAAAAGCCGGCCCCAGGCAGGAGCCGGCCAGGATCAGGCGTGGCGGTAGTTACCCGGTGTGACGCTCGCCGGCGATAAAGTCGGCAAGCTGCTGCCACATGAACAGCGGGTTGGAGTACATCGGAAAGTGGCCGCAATGCGGCACTTCGCTGAGTCTCACCCCGTGCTGCTCGATATGCGCCAGATAGCTGAGGCCGGCATTCTGCGCGCCGTACATGAACATCTTGCGGCACGGCAGGGCCAGAAACTGTTCCATCAGCCGGCCGTGATCCGACAACGCCACCATCGATTCAAAAATGCCGCGCACCGCCGCGGCGCGCACCTTGTGGCGCAGGCTGGCGGCGTACAGGGCGCTGGCGTAGGCCGGGGCGTGGCGGGTGCGCTCGATGAAGTCATCGAAAAACGCCTCGGCGTCGGCATTCGGGTAGGCGATGATCTGGCGGCTCAGAAAGCAGTCTTCCGGCGCGATATTGCCTTCGATATCGGTAAAGCTGAGCACGCGTTCGCCCAGCTGGCTGGCCAGCAGCAAGGCTGTGAGGCCGCCCATGGAGTGGCCGACCAGATGGAAGCGCGCCACCCGGTAGTGCGCCAGCACCTGTAGTGCGGTTTGCAGCAGCAGGTTGATCGACACCTGCGTCAGCTCGGCGCAAACCGTGTCGCCGCAGCCGGGGGCGTCGTAGGCGATGAACGGATGCCCGTCGAAGGCGGCATGCTGCACGATGTCGGCGTAGTCCTCCTTGCTCGAGCCGAAGCCGTGCAGAAACAGGATCGGCGCCTTGTCGCCGCCGCGGTGAATCGCGGCGATGTCGACGGCCACGCCATCGATGTCGAACGCCAGCCGCTGGCTGGCAAATTGTTGGCTTGTCATGCGGTGTTCCAATCAGTCGCGGCACTGCGGCCAACCTTGAGCCCAAGGTTGGCCGCAGTGCTGGGTTGCAATTAACGGGTGGTCATCACCGCGCTACAGAACTCGCCGATCGCCGTGCACGCCTGCTGCAGCGCGGCGTCGTCCAGTGCATAGGCGATGCGGATATAGGGCGCCAAGCCAAAGGCGCTGCCCTGTACCACCGCGACGCCGGCTTCATTCAGCAGTGCCAGCGCCACGTCTTCGTCGCTGGCCAGCAATTTGCCGGCCGGGCTGGTCTTGCCCAGCAGTTCCTCGCAGCAGGCAAACACGTAGAACGCGCCGCCGGGCCGGGCGCAGGACAGCCCCGGCGTGGCGTTGAGCTGGCGCAGCATGCGGTCGCGGCGGGTCTCGAACACCTCGCGCGAGCGGGTGATGAAGTCCTGCGGCCCGGTCAGCGCGGCCAACGCCGCCTGCTGCGAGATGGCGCAGGCACCAGAGGTCTGCTGCCCCTGCAGTTTTTCCATCGCCTGCAGCAGCCAGCGCGGGCCGGTGGCGTAGCCGATGCGCCAGCCGGTCATCGCGTAGGCCTTGGACACCCCGTTCATGGTCAGGGTGCGCGCCTGCAGCCGCGGCTCGACCTGTGCCAGGGTAAAGAACGGCTGGCCGTCGAACAGCAGGTGTTCGTAGATGTCGTCGGCCAGCACCAGCACCTGCGGCTGATCCAGCAGCACCTGCGCCAGCGCCAGCAGCTCGTCGCGGCCATACACCACGCCGGTGGGGTTGGATGGTGAGTTCAGGATCAGCCAGCGCGTCTGCGGGGTGATGGCGGCGGCCAGCGTTGCCGCCGTCAGCTTGAAGCCGCTGTCGTGGCCGCAGGCCACCACCACCGGCCGCGCGCCGCACAGCTGCACGATTTCCGGGTAGCTCACCCAGTACGGCGCCGGCACGATCACCTCGTCGCCCTCGTTCAGGGTGGCGGCCAGCGCGTTGAAGATCACCTGCTTGCCGCCGGAGCAGACAATGGTGTCCTGCCATTGCACATCCAGACCGTTTTCGCGGCGGAACTTGCTGGCTACCGCCTCGCGCAGCGCGCGGGTGCCGGCCACCTGGGTGTAGCGGGTGTGACCGCCGTTGATGGCGGCGATGGCGGCGGCGCGGATGTGTTGCGGGGTGTCGAAATCCGGTTCGCCGGCACACAGCGAGATGATGTTGATGCCGGCGGCACGCAGCGCGGCCACGCGGTCCATCACCTTGTAGGTGGCGGAGGGTTTGGCCGTGGCCAGGTGTTTGTTCAGGTATTGGGTGCTCATGGTTATGCCCTCTCGCGCCAGTGGTCGAGGCCCATCAGCTGCAGGGTGGTCGCGCCCTGGCTCAGCTGGCTCATCATCACGCTTTCCTTGGCGGCACGCGCTTCACCGGCCTGCAGCGTGTCGGCTACCGCGGCGGCGGGCACGATGATCACGCCGTCATCGTCGGCCACCACCAGATCGCCGGCGGCCACCGCGACGCCGCCAAAAATCATCGGCAAACCGACCGCCGGCGCGCTGGCCTTCACCGTGCCGCGCACAGACACGCCGCGGGCAAACACCGGAAAGTGGCGCTTGCCGATGGCGGCGACATCGCGCACACCGCCGTTGATCACCAGCCCGGCGATGCCGGCGGCCTCGGCGGCGACGGTCAGCACCTCGCCCCAGTAGCCGGCGATGAAGTCGCCGGTATCCACCACCAGCACGCTGCCGCGCGGCGCGCGCTCCAGCGCGATGTGGATGGACAGGTTGTCACCGGGGGAGCAGACCAGCGGGTAGGCCGGCGCGGCGATGAAGGCGCCGGGCCACAGGCTGCGAATCTGCGGGTCCACCGCGCAAGGTTGGCCGCAGGCCTCGTACAGCGTGGCGCTGCCCAGCACGGCGCAGCGTGCGGCCAACGTTGGCTTGTGTTCAGCAGTGTTCATCACGCTTTCCTTTGCAGTGTGTGGTAACCCAGCGCCGCACGCGCGGCGGCCAGGGGGCTGCCCTGCGCCAGCTGCTGGCGGATCGCCGCTTCCACCGTCTCGATCTGCTGCGCCAGCGCCGCCACCTCGGCGGCGCGCTCGCGCGGCACCACCACCACACCGTTGGCGTCGGCCACCACGATGTCGCGGGCGGCGACACGGGCGGTGCCGATCGACACCGTGCCACCCACCGCTTCCACCTGCACCCGGTCCTTGCCGGTGCGCATGAAACGGCCCCTGGAGAACATCGGATAGCCGTCATCCAGCACCTTGTTGACGTCGCGGCACACGCCGTCGATCACGGTGCCGGCGATCTGCCGCAGCCCGGCGTACTGGGTCATGATGTCGCCCCACACCGTGCAATCCGTGCGGCCATCGTTGTCGATCACCACCACGTCGCCAGCGGCGACCTCGTCGATGAAATCGCCGACGCTGCCGGCCGGGCTGCTGGCGGCCACATACTTGACGGTAAACGCCGGCCCCACCACCACCTGGCGGTAGTTGTCCAGCGGCATGATGCCCAGGCACTGCCCCGCCAGCCCCAGCTTGTCCATGGCATCGGATACGCCGGCGCTATCCAGCCCGGCAAACAGGGCCACCAGTTCGCGATCTGCCGCGTTCATTTGCCGCCCTCCTGCTGAATGGCGTCGAATTGCCGGTCGTGCATCACCTCTGCCACCGAGCGGCCGCTGCGCACCGCCGCCACCATGCCGTGCTGGCGCGCCGCGATGCGCTCGGCCAGATCCAGCACCGTCTCGATATGTGCCGCCGGCACAAACACCGTGCCGCAGCGATCGGCCAGCACGTAGTCGCCTTCTTCGACTTGCACACCGGCCATGTTCACCGGCTGGCCGGACGACAGCTGGATCACGCGGTTGCGCGCGCTGATCATGGTGACGCCGCGGCCATACAGCGGGTAGCCGATGTCAGCGCTGCCGTCGATGTCGCGGCTGAGGCCGTCGATCACCGTGCCGCGCACACCCTTCACCTGCGCGGCATTGGCCAGGATGTCACCCCAGCAGGAAATGCCGTCCACGCCGCCGGCGATCACCAGCACGCGCTCCGTGCTGTCGATGGCGGCGATCACCGGCGAGATCAGGTGCACCGTCGGCGCCGCATCGGTCTTTCGGCCCAGCTGCACGGTGCTGGCGCGGCCAACCAGCTTGGGGCAGTCCCACAGCGGGCGCAGGCCATAGCTGGCGCCGGGCAGATTGAGGAAATCGAGCGCGTCGGACAGCGTGTTGCTGTCCTGCTGCTGCAAACGTGCGAGTAAAGAAGGCTGGCTCATCGGACTCTCCTGTTGGGGGCTTGTGTGCCGCTACTTTCCGCCCTACAGTTCGATAGGTAAATTCCGAAATTTGTAACGTTTACATACGCCAAACCTATCAAAAACATGATCAACTTTCGTCTCATCCGCCACCTGTGGCTGTTCCTGGCCGTGGCCGAGGAACAGCACTTCGGCCGCGCCGCCAAGCGCCTCGGTATGTCGCAACCGCCGCTGACCGAGCAGATCCAGATCCTGGAACAGGCACTGAAGGTGAAGCTGTTCGAGCGTTCGCGCCGCGGCGCGCAGCTGACGGCGGTGGGGCAGGCGATCCTGCCGGCGATGAAGAAATTCGCCGAGCAGCTGGAAAGCCTGGAGCTGGCGGTACGCGAGGCGGCCGCCGGGCAGATCGGCACCATCACCATCGGCGCGATCACCTCGGCGATTCTGGACGTGCTGCCGGGCCTGATCGAACAGATCAAGCAGCAGCACCCGGGACTGACGGTGGCGGTAAAGGAAATCGACAGCTACGAGGCGCTGCCGGCGCTGCTCAGCGGCGATATCGACCTGGCATTTGCGCGGCTGGAAGGCGATCTGGGCGAGCACATCAGCGCACTGCCGCTACGAGAAGACAAGTTGGCCGTGGCATTGCCGGCGACGCACCCGCTGTGCGGCCAGGTGCAGCTGGCGCTGCACGATCTGGCCGGCGAGGATTTCATCATGTTCGCGCGCAAGGTCAGCCCGATCTCGTTCGACCGGCTGACCGCGGCCTGCCACAGCAGCGGCTTTTCACCGCGCATCCTGCACGAGGTGCGCTCGGTGACGTCGCAGATTGCGTTTGTCGGCTGCAATCAGGGCGTGGCGCTGGTGCCGGCGTCGGTGCAGGGCATGGCGCCGCCCAGCGTGGTGATCCGGCCGCTGGCGGACGAGCTGCACGTGGTCACCACCGCCATGGCCTGGAACACGCAGCGGCAGAACCATCTGCTTGCCGCGGTGCTGGAGACGGTGCGCAGCTACAGCGCGGCCAATGGCTGAGCCGCCGCGCTTGCGGCCAACCTTGGACGGCCAACGATCAGCGCCGGCTGGCCAGCAGCACCCCGGCAATCACCAGCACCGTGCCGGCCAGCTGCGACAGCGACACCGCCTCGTCCAGCAGCCACCAGCCAAAGAAGATGGTCAACGCCGGGCCGAGGGTGCCAATCAGCACCGCGCGGGCGGCGCCAATGTGGCGGATCGCCAACGACTGCCAGATGATGGGCAGGATGGTGGAAAACAGCGCCATGCCCAGGCTGTAGCCATACACCGGCGCCGGCAGCAGCAACTGCTGCCACGGCCGGCTGAGCAGGAAGTGCAGCGCCACGGCCGCGGTCGCCACCAGGATGGACAGCAGCGAAAAGCGCATTGCCCCCAGCCGCTTGATGGCCACTTCCGAGCCGGCGCTGTACAGCGCGTACAGCACCGCGCAGCCAAATACAAAACCGGCACCGAGCGCCACGCGGTGCACATCGCTGCTCTGGCTGGCGTCATGCACGAAGGCAATCGCAATCCCGGCATAGGACAGCATTGCGGCCAGCATGATGCTGCGCTCCATCGGCTTGCCCAGGAACAGCACGCCGATCAGGATGGTGAGGGTGGGGTAGGTGAACAGGATCAGCCGTTCCAGCCCGGCGGAAATGTACTGCAGGCCATAGAAATCGAGCATGCTGGAGCCGTAGTAGCCGATGCCGCCCAGCAGTAGCAGCATGCCGATATCGCGCCGCGACAGCCGCGGCATGCCCCGCAATACCGGCACGCAGGCGAGCAGTACAAAGGGCAGGCAAAACACCATTCTCAGCGTCAGCAGGGTGACGGCGTCCACCGGCGCGGCGGCGTAGGCAAGCTTGACGAAGATGGCCTTAAAGGAAAAGCCGAAGGCGGCCAGAAAGGCAAAAATCACCCCCAGCCGGTCGGGCTTGCTCAGGATAGTTCTCACAGGTGCGATCTCGAAAGCGGTCAGCCCTCATGCTCGTTGTTGACGCCGGCGCTGTGAAATACCTTTTACCTAAGCTGGTGATAGGCAGAACGTATCAGAGCGCGCCGCCCGCACTGGCGCGGCAACACGCCTCGAGCGTGATTGAACGAGGCGCTGGAATATTACCCGCTAACAGCAACCGGCTGCTTCCAAAATGGAAGCAGCTTTTTTATTGGGCAAGTAAAAACACCATCTGCTGATGGTTAATCAATTGATTAAATTCAATGGAGATTGAATGTGGTCATTTAATTAGTGCCAAAATTTTATATTAATATCGGTTTTTGTTTTTTCTGCCAAGCTTGGTCGATGCGCTGCCGGGCGCCTGTTTTCAATATGGCCAGGGTATTTATTAAATACCTCGCGGGTATGGAATTGTTGGTAATTTGCTTTTGAACCTCGGTTCAACAGTCAGGAGGGGGCACACCCTCCATCCATACCAACGGTTCGTCGGTTTGCGACGAACACACTACACATCTGCATCCGGCAGCGGATGACGCGAGAGAGAGCATGATAGACAAGACTGTATCTTCCCTTGAAGAGGCCGTGGCCGGCATCTTTGACGGGGCCACGGTGATGATCGGCGGCTTTGGCATCGCCGGCCAGCCGGCCGAGCTGATCGATGCCCTGATCGCCCACGGCGCCCGCGACCTCACCATCGTCAACAACAATGCCGGCAACGGCGAGATCGGCCTCGCAGCGCTGCTCAAGGCGCGGCGGGTGAAGAAGATCATCTGTTCCTTCCCGCGACAGGCGGATTCCCAGGTTTTCGACGCGCTGTACCACGCCGGCGAGATCGAGCTGGAGCTGGTACCACAGGGCAATCTGGCGGCGCGCATCCAGGCCGCCGGCGCCGGCCTTGGCGCCATCTACACGCCGACCGGCTACGGCACCCTGCTGGCCGAGGGCAAGGAGACGCGCGAGATCGACGGCAAGCACTACGTACTGGAGTACCCGATCCGGGCGGATTTCGCGCTGATCAAGGCGTTCCGTGGCGACCGCTGGGGCAATCTGGTGTACCGCAAGGCGGCGCGCAACTTCGGCCCGATCATGGCCACCGCCGCGGCCGTCACCATTGCCCAGGTCGGCGAAGTGGTGCCGCTGGGCGCGCTGGACCCGGAGTCCATCGTCACCCCCGGCATTTTCGTACAACGCGTTGTGGCAGTGCCGGGCCTCGCCCAGGCGCGCGTCGCCTGAGGGAGCAAGCGCATGAACAGACTGAACCGTAACCAGATGGCCGCCCGCGTGGCGCAGGACATTCCGGAAGGAGCCTACGTCAACCTCGGCATCGGCCTGCCGACCAGGGTGGCAAACTACCTGCCCGCCGACCGCGAGATCTTCCTGCACAGCGAGAACGGCCTGCTCGGGATGGGGCCGGCCCCGGCGCCGGGCATGGAAGACCCGGAGCTGATGAATGCCGGCAAGGAGCCGGTGACGCTGCTGCAAGGCGGCGCCTTTTTCCATCACGGCGATTCCTTCGCCATGATGCGCGGCGGCCATCTCGACATTTGCGTGCTGGGTGCCTTCCAGGTGTCGGCCGGCGGCGATCTGGCCAACTGGCACACCGGCGCCGCGGACGCGATCCCGGCGGTGGGTGGAGCGATGGACCTCGCCATCGGCGCCAAGCAGGTGTTCGTGATGATGGAACACCTGAGCAAGAGCGGCGAATGCAAGATCGTGCCGTACTGCAGCTACCCGGTGACCGGCATCGGCTGTGTCGACCGCATCTACACCGATCTGGCGGTGATCGACATCACCGCGCGCGGCCTGCTGGTGCGCGAAATGGTCGACGGCCTCGACTTTGCCGAGCTGCAGCGCCTGACGCCGGTGCCGCTGACCTTGGCCGCAACGGCCGCCACGGCCGTGGCCGCGTAAGGGAGATGACCATGGAACATGCCTACATCTGTGATGCCATCCGCACCCCGTTCGGCCGCTACGGCGGCACCCTGTCCGGCATGCGCGCCGACGACCTGGGCGCCTTGCCGCTCAAGGCGCTGATGGCGCGCAACCCCAACGTTGACTGGGGCGCCATCGACGACGTGATCTACGGCTGCGCCAACCAGGCCGGCGAAGACAACCGCAACGTGGCGCGCATGTCCTCCTTGCTGGCCGGCCTGCCGCCGGAAGTGGCGGGCACCACCGTCAACCGCCTGTGCGGCTCCAGCCTCGACGCCATCGGCATCGCCGCGCGTGCCATCAAGAGCGGCGAGACCGGGCTGCTGATCGCCGGCGGCGTCGAGAGCATGAGCCGCGCGCCGTTCGTGATGGGCAAAGCCGATACCGCCTTCTCGCGCAATATGAAGATCGAGGACACCACCATCGGCTGGCGCCTGGTCAACCCGCTGATGAAGGCGCAGTACGGCGTCGATTCGATGCCGGAAACCGCCGAGAACGTGGCCACCGATTTCGCCATCAGCCGTGCCGACCAGGACGCCTTTGCGCTGCGCAGCCAGCAGCGCTACGCCGCCGCCCACGAGTGCGGCCGCTTCGCCGACGAGCTGATCGCGGTCAGCATCGCGCAGAAGAAGGGCGATCCGGTCGTGTTCGCGAAGGACGAGCACCCGCGTGCCACCACGCCGGACGCGCTGGCCCGGCTCAAGGGCGTGGTGCGCGGCGATGGCTCGGTGACCGCCGGCAATGCCTCCGGCGTCAACGACGGCGCCTGCGCGCTGTTGCTGGCCAACGCCGCGACGGCGGCGCGCTACGGGCTGACCCCGCGCGCGCGCATCGTGGCCATGGCTACCGCCGGCGTGGCGCCGCGCATCATGGGCTTCGGCCCGGCGCCGGCGGTGCGCAAGGTGCTGGCCGTGGCCGGGCTGACGCTGGACCAGATCGACCTGATCGAGCTGAACGAGGCCTTTGCCGCGCAGGCGCTGGCGGTCACGCGTGACCTGGGTCTCGCCGACGACGACGCGCGCGTCAATCCCAACGGCGGCGCCATTGCCATCGGCCATCCGCTGGGCGCCTCCGGCGCGCGACTGGTGACCACCGCCGCCTACCAGCTGGCGCGCAGCGGCGGCCGTTACGCGCTGTGCACCATGTGCATCGGCGTGGGGCAGGGCATCGCGCTGATCATCGAACGCGTTTAATCCACCGGCCCCGCCGGCCGTTGCGGCCAACCTTGTGACACCAGGGTTGGCCGCAGCCGGCAGGGCCGACACCCGGAGCATCATCTTGCCTTATCTCGACCTTGACGGCCGGCGCCTGCACTACCGCCTCGACGGCGCGGCCGGCGCACCGGTGCTGCTGTTGTCCAACTCGCTGGGCACCACCCTCGACATGTGGCAGCCGCAGCTGGCGGCACTGGGGCAGCACTTCCGCCTGCTGCGCTACGACACCCGTGGCCACGGCGGCTCCACCCTGGGCGACGGCGCCTGCAGCCTCGCGCAGCTGGGCGGCGACGTGCTGGCACTGCTGGACGCGCTGGACATCGAGCGTGTGCATTTTTGCGGCATCTCGATGGGCGGGCTGATCGGGCAGTGGCTGGGCGTGCATGCGCCGCAACGGCTGCACAAGCTGGTGTTGTGCAATACCGCGGCGCGCATCGGCAGTGCCGAGGGCTGGCACAGCCGCGCGGCGCTGGTGCGGCAGAGCGGCATGGCGGAAGTCGCCGCCGGCGCCGCCGCGCGCTGGTTCAGCGCCGACTACCTCGCCGCCGAGGCGACGACGGTGGCCGGCCTGATCCGGCAGCTGGCGGAGTGTGACGCGGCCGGTTACGCCGCCTGTTGCGACGCGCTGGCGACGGCCGATCTGCGCGACGCCATCGCCGGCATCACGCTGCCGACGCTGGTGATCGCCGGCCTGCAGGACCCGGTGACGACGCCGGCCGACGCCGACTTCATCGCCAGCCGGATCGCGGGCGCGCAGCGCGTCGACCTGCCGGCCTCGCATCTGTCCTCCATCGAGGCCGCGGCGGCATTCAACAACGTGCTGCTGCGCTTCCTGAACGCCTGACCCTGAGCCGGCGGCCGGTTGGTCCCGCCGCCGGTTAACCGTTCCGTTTTTATTCGCCATGTTTATTTATTCAAATAAACGTGGCGAATAAACACGTCTGCTGTTTTTATTCTTTTTCTCCGTATTACTGGCGGTAGCGCCTCGTGTGAATACTGTGCGGGTATTTTCGGATACTAATTCAGTATTAGACGTCGTGTTTATTTGACCGCAGCATGCGGGCTCGGATCGGGCGCTGATTTGGCGCGCCGGTTATTCAAGTGGCGGAGAAATCCGGCAAGAGATTTTCCGGCCACGTCAGTCTGGTGTCATTACACGCGGAGAGAGTCATGAGTCAGGAATGCATCAAGAAAACGGTCAATGTGCAGACATTGATCAACGAGCAGGGATTGTCCGGCTATCAGAAGCTGGTTTTGTTCTTCTGTTTTTCCATCCTCGCGCTGGACGGGCTGGATACCGCCGCCGTCGGCTATATCGCGCCGCTGCTGGTGGCCGAGTGGGGTATCGAGCGTTCCGCGCTGGCGCCGGCCCTGAGCGCCGCGCTGTTCGGGCTGGCGTTTGGCGCGCTGGCCGCCGGCCCCTGTGCCGACCGCTTTGGCCGCAAGGTGACACTGATCGTGGCGACCGTGTTTTTCGCGCTGTTCAGCCTGCTGACCGCGCTGGCCTATGACATCAACAGTCTGGCGCTGATCCGCTTCCTGACCGGGCTGGGTCTCGGCGCGGCGATGCCCAATGCGGTGACGCTGATGGCGGAGCTGGCGCCGGCCAAGTGCCGTTCGCTGGTGATCAATACCGTCTATGTCGGCTTTCCGCTGGGGGCGGCGGCGGGCGGTTTTGTGGCCGCGTGGCTCATCCCGCATTACGGCTGGCAGGGCATCTTCATCCTCGGCGGCGTGCTGCCCCTGCTGCTGTTGCCGTTCCTGATCCGCTCGCTGCCGGAGTCGGTGTCCTACATGACCGCGCGCGGTTATCCGCTGCCCCGCATCCGGGCGGTGCTGGAGCGCATCTGCCGCTGCGACCTGGGCCATGTAGAGCAGTTCGTGCTCGCGGAAGCGCCGGCAAAGTCCAGCGACTCCTCGCTGCGCCTGATCCTGTCGCGCTCCTATGTGCTGAGCACGCTGATGCTGTGGATCACCTACTTCATGGGGCTGCTGATTTTCTACCTGCTGACCAGCTGGATGCCGCTGATGATGAAGGATGCCGGCTTCTCGATCGAAAAAGCGGCGCTGCTGACCGCGATCTTCCCGCTGGGCGGCGGCATCGGCACCCTGGTGAGCGGGGTGTTGATGGACAAGTTCAACCCGGGGCGGGTGCTGAGTGTTGTCTACGTGCTGGCGGCGCTGCTGCTGATCGCAGTGGGGCAGAGCATGGATAACGTGGCGTTGTTCGCGGTGCTGATCTTCCTGGCCGGGGTGATGGTGACCGGCGCCCAGGCCTCGCTGCCGGCACTGGCGGCGCCGATCTACCCGACCGCCGCGCGCGCCACCGGCATGGCGTGGATGCTGGGCATCGGCCGCTTTGGCGGGATCGCCGGGGCGCTGCTGGGCGGCGTGCTGCTGTCGATGAAGCTGCCGTTCAGCCAGATCGTGGTGCTGCTGGCGATCCCGGCGGCACTGGCGATGCTGGCGCTGTGGCTGCTGTCGCTCAGGATGGCGCGGCCAGCGGCGGCCGCCGGCACGGCCGGGGCGCTGGCGCGTTCCGCCAGCTAAGAAATAGCCGGGCGGCGCGAAGCGTCGCCGGCGGGATGCTTGCCACGCGCTCGCGGCCAACGTTGGCCGCGAGCGCGTGGCCTTCCCGGCTGGCGTTCGTCGCCGCGGCTTCGCAATCGACAGGCAAGGGAGGGATCACGATGGAAAGACTGGGCGCGACTTATCTGCGCGTATGGCCGGCGCTGCAATTGCTGCTGTGCGTGGTGGCGCAGTTCTGGGTCGGGAATGGCGTCGCACGCGGCGCGCTGCTGCTGGCCGGCGCGCTGGCGCTGGCGCAATGGCTGCACGGGGGCTGGCAACAGTGCGCTGAACGGCGGCGGCAGGCGGCGGTGGCGACAGTCGCGCCGGTGGCGATGGCCTTGCCGGCGCTGCGCTTCCGGACGGAGATACAGCCGACTGCCAGCGAGCAGGATCGTCCCGCGCTGCCGGCGCTGGCCGTGCTGTCGGACGAGGGGGCCGGCAAGCTGGCCGACGATGCGGCGCAGCTGTCCGCGCTGCTGGCGCAGTCGTGGCACGACATGGAACGGGCGAGCAGTATCGCCAGGTCGTCCGGTAGCCTGGTCGCCGGCAGCGCGCGGGCGCTGGCCGAGGCGACGCAGCAGATCGATGCGCTGGCGGTGCACACCGAACACAGTGCGGTGGTGTTCCAGCAGCTGTCGGCGCAGTCGCAGCGCATCGGGCGCATCGTGGACAGCATCCAGGACATTGCCAAGCAGACCAATCTGCTGGCGCTGAACGCGGCGATCGAGGCGGCGCGCGCCGGCGAGTACGGGCGCGGCTTTGCCGTGGTGGCGGACGAGGTGCGGCGCCTGTCCGAACGCGCCGCCGCGGCCAGTGATGAGATCGGCAACATCGCCGGCAACCTCAGTCAGGCGGCGGGGGCGGCCGAAGACGGCGTGGCACAGGCGCGCGGCCATGCCCAGGCCGGGCGCAGCCTCGCCGACGAGGCGCAGGCGGCGATGCAGCAACTCATCCGCGACGCGGCGCTGCGGGTCGAGATCGTGCAGGGCATCATCGCCTCCCTGCAGCAGCAGCGCCGCCTGAGCGAGACGCTGCAGGGCGGGGTCGCGGCGTGGCAGCAGCAGTCCGCGCTGCTGCGCACCCGCCTGCCGCCGGAGACGGCGCCCGGCTTCGTCACTCAGTAGTGGATGTAGTCGATTTTCTCTTCTTCGTAGATGCGGATGATCATCTCGATCAGCAGCTTGATCTCGCGTGACTCATCCAGCAGCCGGGTGCTGAGGATGATGGGGGAGACCATGTTGTGGTCCTGCAGCGGCAGGTAGCACACGTCCTCGCGCTTCAGCCCCTGCACGCTGGCGGGCACGATGGCGACGCCTTCGCCGGCGGCCACCAGGCCGATGGCGACCTGCAGCTCGCGCGCCTCGTAGATCTTTTTCGGCTCCAGGCCGCGGTCGTGGAACGAGGCCAGTATCTGGTCGGCAAAACTCGGCCGTGGTGCCTTCGGAAACACGATCAGCGTGTCATCGACGAGATCCAGCAGGCTGATCACCGGCCTGTCGGTCAGCGCATGGCCCGACGGTAGCGCCGCGACCAGGCGCTCCTCGCGCAGCACGATGCGGCGCACATTGGGATCCTCGTGGCGGATGCGGCCGAAGCCGACGTCGATCTTGCCTTCCTTCAGCGCGCTGATCTGTTCCATCGAGGTCATCTCGTGCAGCGTCAGCTCGGTGGTGTTCTGTTCGCTGCGAAAGCGGCGGATCACCTTGGGCAGCATGCCGTACAGGGTGGAGCCGACAAAACCGATCGACATCTTGCGCTCGATGGTGCCAATGCGGCGCGTCATCGCCTCCAGCTCGCGGGTCTGCGACAGCAGCTGGCGGGCATGGGCATAGAAGAACTGGCCTGCCTCGGTCAGCGTCAGCGGCCGCGAGCCGCGCACCAGCAAGGGCACCCCCAGCTCCTCTTCCAGCTGCTGTATCTGCCGGCTCAGCGGCGGCTGCGCGATATGCAGGCGTTCGGCGGCGCGGGTGATGTTTCCCTCCTCCGCGACCACCACAAAATAGCGCAAATGGCGCAGATCCATCTTCATACCTCCAAGGTATAAAAAACATACTAAATCGGTGTTGGTCGCGGAAATTTTAGCCGTGTATTGTTGATTTTGAAATTTCCAACACGAATTCTATACCGAAAAAACATGATCCGCTCAATAGAAACCATACTCGCAGACGTGCCCACCATCCGCCCTCACAAGCTGTCGGTGGCCACGATGAGCACACAAACGCTGGTCCTGATCCGCGTCCTTTGCGATGACGGCATCGAGGGTTGGGGGGAGGCGACCACCATCGGTGGCCTGAGCTACGGCGAGGAAAGCCCGGAAAGCATCAAGGCCAATATCGATACCCATATCGCACCGCAGATTGTCGGCATGGACGCGCGCAAGGTGGCGCTGGTGATGGCCCGCATCCGCAAGACGATCCAGGGCAACCGCTTTGCCAAATGCGCGATCGAAACCGCGCTCTTGGACGCGCAGGCGCGGCGGCTGGGCATTCCGCTGAGCGAGTTGCTCGGCGGCCGGGTGCGCGACGCCTTGCCGGTGGCGTGGACGCTGGCCAGCGGCGATACCGCCCGCGACATCGCCGAGGCCGAGCAGATGCTGGCGCAGCGCCGGCACCGCATCTTCAAGCTGAAGATCGGCCTGCGCAGCGTGCAGGACGATGTCGCGCATGTGCTGGCGATCAAGAAGGCACTCGGTGACGAGGTCAGCGTGCGCGTCGACGTCAACCAGGCGTGGAGCGAGCTGGACGCGATGGCCGGCATCGCGGCGCTGGAGGCCGGCGGCATCGACCTGATCGAGCAGCCGGTGCGCGCCGAGCAGCGTGCATCGCTGGCGCGTCTGGCCAGTCGTTTCAGCGTGCCGCTGATGGCCGACGAGGCCTTGCACGGCCCGCAGAGCGCCTTCGAGCTGGCGGCGTCGGCCGGTGCCGACGTGTTCGCGGTCAAGATCGCGCAGTCAGGCGGCCTGCTGCCGGCGCAACTGGTCGGGTCGCTGGCGCAGCTGGCGGGGATCGGCCTGTACGGCGGCACCATGCTGGAAGGCGCCGTCGGCACCGCCGCCTCGGCGCACCTGTTTTCCACCTTTGCCTCGCTCAGTCACGGCACCGAGCTGTTCGGCCCGCTGCTGCTGACCGAGGAAATCCTGTGCGAACCGCTGCAGTACCAGGATTTCATGCTGCAGGTGCCGACCGGGCCGGGGCTGGGCATCCAGATCGATCGCGACAAGCTGGCCCGCTTGCGCCGCCGCTAACGCCATCGCTGACCTTATCCCGAACCGAAGAGGAGCAAACCATGCTGTTTCACGTACGAATGGATGTGAAGTTACCGCACGACATGGCCGACAGCGTTGCGGCCAACCTGAAGCAAGTCGAGAAGGACAAGGCGCAGGCGCTGCAGCGCAGCGGCAAGTGGCGCCACCTGTGGCGTGTTGCCGGCCAGTACTCGAATGTCAGCATTTTTGACGTGACGGATGTGGACGAGCTGCACCAGCTGCTGTCCACGCTGCCACTATTTCCGTTCATGACCATCCAGGTCATGCCCCTGTGTCGTCACCCGTCTTCGGTACACGACGACGACCGTTGAATAAAGCCCGCCAGAAGGCTAACGCCGTAAACCCGCGTCAACCCGCAACCCCCGAGTCACAACACAACAGTACTACAGAGGAGTCTTAGACATGAATCACGCAGAAATCGATGCCCTGGTAAAAAGCTTCATCGTTGATACCGCTAGCGGTGCGGTGAACCCGCGCGTGCAGCAAGTGGTGGTGCGCCTGACCAGCGACCTGTTCAAGGCGATCGAGGACCTGGACCTGCAGCCGAGCGAAATCTGGAAAGGTCTGGAGTACTTTGCCGAGGCCGGTGCCAGCCACGAGCTGGGCCTGCTGGCGCCCGGTATCGGTCTGGAGCGCTTCATCGACATCCGCCAGGACGAGGCAGAGGCCAAGGCCGGCCTGACTGGCGGCACGCCGCGCACCATCGAAGGCCCGCTGTACGTGGCCGGCGCCCCGACGAGCACGGGTTTCGCCCGCCTCGATGACGGCAGCGAAAGCGCGCAGGGCGAAGTGCTGTTCATGCAGGGCACCGTCTACGGTGCCGACGGCAAGCCGCTGCCGGGGGCACAGGTGGAGGTGTGGCACGCCAACCTGATGGGCAACTACTCCTTCTTCGACAAGAGCCAGTCCCACTTCAACCTGCGCCGTACCATCATCACCGACGAGCAGGGCCGCTACCAGTTCCGCAGCATCGTGCCGATGGGCTACGGCTGCCCGCCGGAAGGCACCACCCAGCGCCTGCTGACGCAGCTGGGCCGCCACGGCCGCCGTCCGGCGCACATCCACTTCTTCGTGTCGGCGCCGGCACACCGCAAGCTGACCACCCAGATCAATATCGACGGTGACGAATACCTGTGGGACGACTTCGCCTTCGCCAGCCGCGAAGGACTGGTGCCGGCGGTGACCCGCATCAGCGATGCCGCCGCGCTGGACCAGAAGCAGCTGAGCCAGCCGTTCGCCTCCATCGACTTCGACTTCCACCTCTATGGTGAGTCGGCGGTGGCCCCGGCGGCCGAAGTGGCACGCCAGCGCGCCAGCGCCTGACCGACAACAACAAGAGGGCTGCCGCAGCGGCAGCCCCGCCAGGCCAGCAAGGAGACACACCATGATCCCGATTCACACCGATAGCAGCCCCAGGCTGAAGTCGCTGGACGACTACCTGATCGAGAATCCGCAGACCGGTGACTACCGCCTGCACCGCAGCGTCTTCACCGACGAAGCGCTGTTCGAACTCGAGATGAAGCACATCTTCGAAGGCAACTGGATCTATCTCGCGCACGAGAGCCAGATCCCGAACAACAACGACTACTACACCACTAATATGGGGCGCCAGCCGATCTTCATCGCGCGCAACCGCCAGGGTGAGCTGAACGCCTTCGTCAACGCCTGTACCCACCGCGGCGCGACGCTGTGCCGCCACAAGCGCGGCAACAAGGCGACCTACACCTGCCCGTTCCACGGCTGGACCTTCAACAACAGCGGCAAGCTGCTGAAGGTGAAGGATCCGGAAGACGCCGGCTACCCGGACTGCTTCAACAAGGAAGGCTCGCACGACCTGAAAAAAGTCGCGCGCTTCGAGAACTACCGCGGCTTCCTGTTCGGCAGCCTGAATGCGGACGTCAAGCCGCTGACCGAGTATCTCGGCGAGGCGACCAAGATCATCGACATGATCGTCGAGCAGTCGCCGGATGGGCTGGAGGTGCTGCGCGGCTCGTCGACCTACACCTTCGACGGCAACTGGAAGCTGACCGCCGAAAACGGTGCCGATGGCTACCACGTTTCGGCCGTGCACTGGAACTACGCCGCCACCACCAGCCAGCGCAAGGAACAGAACGCGCGCGAAGACAACACCCGCGCCATGGACGCCGGCAAGTGGGGCAAGCAGGGCGGCGGCTTCTACGCCTTCGAGCACGGCCACATGCTGTTGTGGACGCAGTGGGCCAACCCGGAAGACCGTCCCAACTTCGCGCGCCGCGACGAATACGCCGACAAGCTCGGCCCCGAGATGGCCGACTGGATGGTACGCAACTCGCGCAACCTGTGCCTGTACCCCAACGTGTACCTGATGGACCAGTTCGGCTCGCAGATCCGCGTGGTACGGCCGCTGTCGGTGGGCAAGTCCGAAGTCACCATCTATTGCATCGCGCCCAAGGGCGAACCGGCCGACGCGCGCGCCCGCCGCATCCGCCAGTACGAAGACTTCTTCAACGCCAGCGGCATGGCGACGCCGGACGACCTGGAAGAGTTCCGCGCCTGCCAGCAAGGCTATGCCGGCCGTGCGGTGGAGTGGAACGACATGTGCCGCGGCGCCACGCACTGGGTGGAAGGGGCCGACGAGGCTGCCCGCAAGATCGGCCTGAAGCCGGTGCTGAGCGGGGTCAAGACCGAGGACGAGGGCCTGTACACGGTGCAGCACCGCTACTGGCTGGACGTGATGAAGAAAGCCGTTGCCGCGGAAGGGGGACAGGCATGAGTACCGTGAATATGGAGCTGATCCGCGCCTTTCTCTACCGCGAAAGCCGCCTGCTGGACGACGAGCAGTGGGACGACTGGCTGGCGTGCTACCACGACGACGCCGAGTTCTGGATGCCGTCGTGGGACGACGACGACACCCTGGTGTCCGACCCGCAGCGCGAGATCTCGCTGATCTACTACCCGAATCGGCAGGGGCTGGAAGACCGCGTGTTCCGCATCAAGACCGAGCGCTCCAGCGCCACCATGCCGGACACCCGCACCAGCCACAACATCAGCAATGTCGAGCTGGTGGCGCAGGACGGCGCGCAGGTCACCGTGCGCTTCAACTGGCACACGCTGAGCCACCGTTACAAGACCGATTACAGCCACTTCGGCATGGCGCGCTACGTGATCGATTTTGCCGGGGACAGTCCGAAAATCCGCAACAAGTATGTGGTGCTGAAAAACGATTACATCCACCAGGTAATCGATATCTATCACATCTGATCCGCCAGGCAGGAATACACCATGAGTTATCAGATTGCACTTCAGTTTGAAGATGGCGTCACCCGTTTCATCAGCTGCAACGACAACGAAACGCTATCCGATGCCGCCTATCGCCAGAAGATCAACATCCCGCTGGATTGTCGAGATGGCGCCTGCGGCACCTGTCGCGGCCTGTGCGAGTCGGGCAGTTACGAGTTGCCGCCGTCCAGTTACATCGACGATGCGCTGACCGCGGAAGAGGCCGGCCAGGGCTATATCCTCGCCTGCCAGACACGGCCGAAGTCCGATTGCGTCATCCAGATCCCGGCCTCGTCACAAGCGTGCAAGACCGGCGTGACCACGTTCGACGGCACCCTGGCGTCGGTGGAAACCCTGTCCGACTCCACCATCGGCTTTGCCATCGAACTGGATGCTGCGGCCAACCTTGGTTTCCTGCCCGGCCAGTACGTGAAGGTCGACATTCCCGGCAGCGAGCTGTCGCGCGCCTACTCCTTCAGCTCGCCACCGGGCGCGGCGCAGGCGGCATTCGTGGTGCGCAATGTGCCGGGCGGCCGCATGAGCCAGTTCCTGCGCCACGATGCCCGCCCCGGTCAGCGCATCAGCTTCAGCGGCCCGTACGGCAGCTTCTACCTGCGCGAGGTGGTGCGTCCGGTGCTGTTCCTCGCCGGCGGTACCGGCATCGCGCCCTTCCTGTCGATGCTGGCGGTGCTGGCCGAAAGCGACAGCACGCAGCCGATCCGCATGGTGTTCGGCGTCACCAACGATGTCGACCTGGTGGCGCTGGAACAGCTGGAGGCCGCCCATGTCCGCCTGCCGCAGTTCGACTACCGCAGCTGCGTGGCGGCGGCCGACAGCGACCATCCGCGCAAGGGCTATGTCACTCAGCACATCGACCCGGCGTGGCTCAATGGCGGCGACGTCGACATCTACCTGTGCGGCCCGGTGGCGATGGTCGATGCGGTGCGCCAGTGGCTGGCCGACTCGGGCATTACCCCGGCCAACTTCTACTACGAGAAATTCTCGGCCAGCAGCGAGGCCTGACGGTATGCGACAGCAAAAACGCTTTGACGACAAGGTGGTGGTGGTAACGGGGGCGGCGCAGGGCATCGGCCGCGGTGTCGCCATCGGCGCGGCACAGGAGGGCGCCGCGCTGGTGCTGGTCGACCGCTCCGACTACGTGCACGAGGTGGCCGGCGAGATCAAGGCCGACGGCGGCCGCGCCATCGTGATCTCCGCCGACCTGGAGACCTATGCCGGTGCGCAGCAGGCGGTGACGGCGGCGCTGGATGAATTCGGCCGCATCGACGTGCTGGTCAACAACGTCGGTGGCACCATCTGGGCCAAGCCGTACCAGGAGTACGACGAATCCCAGATCGAGGCCGAGATCCGCCGCTCGCTGTTTCCGACGCTGTGGTGCTGCCGCGCGGTGCTGCCGGCGATGATTGCGCGGCGGCAGGGGGTGATCGTGAACGTGTCCTCCATCGCCACCCGCGGCATCTACCGCATTCCGTACTCGGCGGCCAAGGGCGGCGTCAACGCGCTGACCGCCAGCCTCGCCTTCGAGCACGCGCAGGACGGCATCCGCGTCAATGCGGTGGCCACCGGCGGCACCGAGGCGCCGCCGCGCAAGGTGCCGCGCAACGAGGCGGCGATGAGCGAGCAGGAGGCCAGCTGGTACCAGGGCATCGTCGAGCAGACCATCGCCTCCAGCCTGATGCACCGCTACGGCAGCATCGCGGAGCAGGTGGCAGCGATCCTGTTCCTGGCGTCGGACGAGTCCTCCTACATCACCGGCACGGTGTTGCCGGTCGGTGGTGGCGATCAGGGCTAGTTGTTGTTTCTTGAGTTTCCCTTTCCTTGCTGCGCGTCTTTGGCCGTCCCCACGGCGAAAGACGCGTTTTTTTTTGCACCGGCAAGGTTGGCCGCAAGCGCGGGCGGGGGATGATGACTGCTGCTGCGAGCGCCGCCGCGTGCTTGTGGCGCAAGGCGTGAATATGGAAGGAGCGAAGATGGGGTCTGAACAAGGCAAGACCGGCGGCGACGGCCCGCTGGCGCACCTGCGGCGGGACTGGTCGCTGTCGGCGGTCAGCGCCGGTTTTCTGGCGGTGCTGGTGTCCTACTCCGGGCCGCTGGTGATCTTTTTTCATGCGGCGGAAGTCGGGCATTTCGGCCGCGACATGGTGTCGTCGTGGGTGTGGGCGATTTCGATCGGCGCCGCACTGTCCGGCATCGTGCTGAGCTGGCGCACCAGGGTGCCGGTGATCACCGCTTGGTCGGCGCCCGGCACCGCGCTGCTGGTGACGCTGTTCCCGGCGATCTCGATGCCGCAGGTGGTGGGCGCCTACATCACCGCGGCGCTGATCATCTTCCTGATCGGCTGCTCCGGCTATTTTGACCGCATCATGCAGCGGATTCCGCGCGGCATTGCGGCGGGAATGATGGCCGGCATCCTGTTCCAGTTCGGGGTGCAGGCGTTCAGGTCGGCGGTGGCGGCGCCGCTGTTGGGCGTCAGCATGGTGCTGGCCTACCTGCTGTTCCGCCGCCTGTTGCCGCGCTACTGCATCGTGCTGGTGTTGCTGGTCGGTGTGCTGCTGTCGCTGGCGACGGGCCAGCTGCATGACGGCGGGGCGAGCTTCAGCCTGACGCGGCCGTTGTTCATCGCGCCGCAGTGGAGCATCGCGGCGACGCTGAGCCTGGCCATCCCGCTGGTCATCGTCAGCCTCACCGGGCAGTTCCTGCCGGGGATGGCCATTCTGCGTGGCGCCGGCTACGCCATTCCGGCGCGGCCTATCCTGCTGGTCACCAGCGCGGCGTCGCTGCTGGTGGCCTGCTTTGGCGGGGTGACCATCGTGGTGGCGGCGATCACGGCGGCGCTGTGTACCGGCCAGGACGCGCATGAAGACCCGGGCAAACGCTATGTGGCGGGGATCGCCAATGGCGTGTTCTATCTGCTGGGCGGACTGTTTTCGGGGGCGATCGTGCTGCTGTTTGCGGCGCTGTCCAAGGCGCTGGTCGCCATTCTGGCCGGGGTGGCGCTGATCGGGGCGATCACGGCCAACCTGCTGGCGGTGCTGCAGGACGAGGAGCAACGCGAGGCGTCAATGATCACCTTCCTGGCGACCGCCTCCGGCATGAGCTACGCCGGGCTCGGTGCCGCGTTCTGGGGTGTGCTGATCGGCAGCATCGCCTGCTGCGTGCTGCGCAAGCCGGAGGCCCGAGCCCGCGTCAAGACGGGCACGACTTGAGATTGAGATGGTAGACCAGGGCGGCGCCCGGGGCGGCGTCGGTGGTGTCCAGCGACGCCATGGCCGCACCGCGCCGCAGCTCGTCATCAAGGCTGAGGGTGATGCTGACATCGAGCATCGCCGCTGCACCGCAGCCGACCCGTTTCATCTGTCCGGCGCCGATGTTTTCCGTAAACAGGTAATCGTTTTCATGCGGGCCCTTGATCTTGCGTTTGAAAACGCGGCCGTGCGCGTTGTCGCGTGGCCCCAGGAAGTACTGCACGTCGAGTGCGGTTTCCTGTTTCGCCGCCAGTTTGGCAAAGCCGCGGTAGTCGACCCTGTAGACACCGATGGAATAACCGGCCGGTAAATTGAGCGGGGACGTAATGCGGCAGGCTTTGCGTTGCACGCCGCTCACGGCATTGGCACTGCTGGCGACGGTGAACTGGTCAAATAAGATGCTCAGGGTGGTGCCATCGGGAGAGCTGATGACGGAATAGCTGCCCGCGGGGCAGCCGTTGCTTTCCTGGGCCTGTGCCGGCAGGCACAGCAGCCCGGCACAGGCGAGAAGACTACGCAGCAGCCAGGTCATGGTCGTTTCCTTTCATGAGCCGGGCGGCGCCTGCTGCCAGGCACCGCCCACGATGGGCTCAGCGGCAATTGCGCCACTGCAGGTGGTAGATGATCGAGGCATTGACGTCTTCGGAATCGATCGACGCCATGGCTTCCCTGTTGTAAGCCGTGTTCACGCGCATGCTCGAATTGGTGCGCAGGTTGACGTCCTCGCCACAGCGCGACCAGATGATCGACTCGGCGGTCAGCGTGTTGCTGATCAGATAGTCTTCATCAATCGGACCGCGAAATCGCCGCTGGAAGGCCGGGCCACGGGTGCCGGCAAAGAAGTACTCGACGTTGAACTGCGAGGTTGCCGACTGCGGCAGGTGATTGAAGCCGCGGAAGTCGATTTTCAGGATTGATACGCTCAGGCCTTGCGGTACGTGCACCGGGATGGCGATGTTGCAGCTCTTGCGGTCGAAGCTTTTGCCGCTGCTGCCGCCCACGCTGAGCTGGTATTGGTCGAACAACAGACTCAGGGACTTGGCATCCGGACTCAGGGTGACATCGACCGTGCCGGCCGGACAGCCGGTCCCGCCGTAGCCTGGCTCGCCCAGCGCAATGTCGTCGGCGTAAGCCGCCGTGCCGAGCAGCAGGGCGGTCATTAACAGGATGATTTTTTTCATGATGAACCTCCTCGTGTTACGAGTCCTGCTTGCGCAAGACGGCATGACCGGTGGCGGCTCAGCCTGGGACGCGGTGCGTCCTGTCTGATTGCCGTCGCAGGCCTTATCGCCGTTTGCCGCCTTGCTCCTGCGCACTGCCCTGGTTGGCGCTGGCGCCGGAGTTCATGCTGGCTTGGCTAGTTGCAGCTTGTGGCGGCGTGCAGTTGGCGTCTGTCTGCTGACGCACATATTCATGCCGTTGCCGGCAGCGGCGGAAAGCGCGCCGTCGCCGCAGCGCAGGGGATGGGGATGGTCTGGGTAGCGGGTGCTGCCGGCGGGTGCCTGCGGGCAGGGGGTGTGGCCGGTGGCGCGGCGCGACAGCGTCGCCCCGTTTTTGTGGCGTGGGTGGCGGGGCGGCTTGGCGCGCGTGGCGCTTACCGCGCAGCCGGCGCCGTGGCCGCGGCTTGCAGATGCTGAAGGATCACCTGCCCGCCGCACAGGATGTCATCGCTGATCGCGCGGGCGGCGGCCGGGCCGTCATGGGCGCGGATGGCGGCCAGCACCGGGTAGTGGAAGTCGAGCATGTCGTCGCCGCCGGCACTGTAGACGTCGGCAATCAGCGGCCCCATCTGCAGCCAGATGCGGTACAGGATGCCCTGCAGGAAGGGCATGCCGGCGATATCGACCAGCGCGAAGTGAAAGCGCTGGTTGAGGTCGCAGCCGCGGGCGGTGTCGCCGTCGGCAATCGCCTGTTCGTTCTGCCGTACCAAGTCTTCCAGCAGTGCGATCTGCTCGGCGCTGGCATTCTGCGCCGCCATTTCTGCGGCCAACCCTTCCAGTTTGATGCGGATGGCGCGGATCTCCAGATAGCGTTCTACCGTCATGTGCGGCACGCGGATGTCGCGCGCCGACTTCATCGCCAGCGCCTGTTCCTGCACCAGCCGCAGGATGGCATCGCGCACCGGGGTGACGCTGGTGCCCAGCCGCGCCGCCAGTTCGCGGATCTTCAGCCGCTCTCCCGGCTTGAGCTTGCCCTGGATCAGGGCATTGCATAGCAGGTGGTAGACGGTGCTGCCGAGGTTGTCGTGTTCCAGCGTGTCCAGCGCGTCGGTCATGGTGGGGCGTGCCGCAAGATTGAGTTGACCCGATTCTAGCATCGGCGCCAGAAAATATGATGCATCAAATAAACAAAAGGGCCGCTTACGTGGGGCGTGCAAGGTTGGCCGCAGGGTGGCAAGACCGGCGCGGCCACGCTTGGCGGCAGTCGCCATCACGCGGCGCAGTGCTGGACGTGCCGTGCTTGCAATTAAAAAATGCAACAAATATGATGCATCATAAATGTGATTGCCGTACTGTCACGGTAAATCAGCCTGCGCCGCGCGGCCGGATCGCTCGCGATGTGTCAGTGCCAGCGCCCAATCAACCAGGAGTCTGCAATGCCGGATAAAAAGCGTTACATGCTGTTGACGGGGGCCAGCCGCGGCATCGGCCACGCCACCGTCAAGCTGTTCCAGGAACACAACTGGCACATCTTTACCGTGTCGCGGCAGCCGTTTTCCGAGGACTGCCGCTGGCCGTCGGCGCGCGCCAGCCATGTGCAGGCCGATCTGGCCGACCTGTCCTGCCTCGATGCGCTGGTGGCGGAGGTGCGCAGCCGGCTGCCGGGTGGCGAATTGCACGCACTGGTGAACAATGCCGGCATCTCGCCCAAGGGGCCGAATGGCGCGCGGCTGGGCATTCTGGGCAGCGATATGGACACCTGGGGTAGGGTGCTGAACGTCAACCTGGTGTCCACCGCGCTGCTGGCGCGGGCGCTGTTCCCGGAGCTGAAAAAAGGGCAGGGCAGCATCGTCAACGTCACCTCGATTGCCGGCTCGCGGGTGCACCCGTTTGCCGGCGTCGCCTATGCCGCATCCAAGGCCGGCTTGGCGGCGCTGACCCGCGAGTTGGCGCACGAGTTCGCGCCGCACGGCATCCGCGCCAATGCCATCGCCCCCGGCGAGATCGACACCGCCATCCTGTCGCCGGACACCGCCAAGATCGTCGAGCACGATGTGCCGATGCAGCGGCTGGGCACGCCGCACGAGGTGGCGGAGGCGATCTACTTCCTGTGTTCCAACCGTTCCTCCTATATCAACGGCTCGGAAATCCACATCAACGGAGGCCAGCATGTCTGACAGCGCCATCGACCAGCTGTTTTCCACCATGGGCAGCGCCACCTCGCCCGAGGCCGCCAGCGAACTGCTGTGGCAGCACTACGGCCTGCGCGGCAGCGCCAGCCCGCTCAACAGCGAGCGCGACCAGAACTTCCACATCCACGGCGACGACGGCGAGCAGTACGTGCTGAAGCTGACCCACCCGGCGGAGGCGCGCGGCGTCACCGATTTCCAGACCCGCGCGCTGCTGCATGCCGCCAGCCGCGACCCGGCGCTGCCGATCCCACGCGTTATCCTGCGGCTGGATGGCGCGCCGTATGCGGCGATAACGCTGGCGGATGGCACGCAGCGGGTGCTGCGCCTGTTCAGCTACCTTGGCGGCCAACCTTTGCACCAGATCACGCGCTCGGCCGCGCAGCGTCGCGACCTGGGAGCAACGCTGGCGCGGCTGGATCTGGCGCTCAGCGATTTTGCGCATCCGTCCGCCGATCACGCGCTGCTGTGGGACATCCAGCACAGCGAGCGGCTGCAGCCGCTGCTGGCCGAGCTGCCGCCGGGGCCACAAACCGACACCCTGGCGGCGTTCGTCGCGCATTTCCAGCGCGAGATCCAGCCGGCGCTGGCCGGGCTGCGGCGGCAGGTAATCCACAACGATCTCAACCCCTACAACGTGCTGGTCGACCCGCAGGACCAGATCACCACCAGCGGGCTGATCGACTTTGGCGACATGGTGCAGGCGCCGTTGATCAACGAGCTGGCGGTGGCCTGTTCCTACCAGCTGTCCGGTAATGCCAACCCGCTGGATAGCGCCGCCGAGCTGATTGCCGGCTATCACCAGCGATGCCCGCTGCGGCGCGAAGAAGTGCTGCTGCTGTACGAGCTGATCCTCACCCGGCTGTGCATGACGGTGACCATCACCGGCTGGCGCGCCAGCCGCTACCCGGAAAACAAGACCTACATCCTGCGCAACAACGGCCTGAGCTGGGACGGCCTGCAACGGCTGCAAGCCATTGGCCGCGAGCAGGCGCAGGCATTTTTGCTGCAAGTGTGTGGCATGAAAGGACAAGCATGAGCAGCAAGGACCAACGCATGGCCAATGCCTTCGACCCGGCTACCGCCGGCAGCCTGCCGGCGCGCGAACAGGCGCTGATCCAGCGCCGGCAGCAGGTGCTGGGGCAGGCGTACCGGCTGTTCTACGAGCAGCCGCTGCACGTGGTGCGCGGCGAGGGGGTGTGGCTGTACGACGCGGACGGCAACGCCTATCTCGACGTGTACAACAACGTCGCCTCGGTCGGGCACAGTCACCCGCGGGTGGTGGACGCCATCGCCCGCCAGGCGGCGACGCTGAACACCCACACCCGCTACCTGAACGACATCATCCTCGACTACGCCGAGCGGCTGCTGGCCACCCTGCCGGCGGCCACCAGCCAGGCGATGTTCACCTGCACCGGCAGCGAGGCCAACGATCTGGCACTGCGGCTGGCGGCCAACTACAGCGGCGGTGCCGGCGTGATCGTTACCAGCCATGCCTATCACGGCGTCACCAGCAGCGTGGCGGCGTGCTCGCCGGCCTTCGGTCACAACGTGCCGCTGGGCGTGCACGTGCGCACCGTGCCGGCGCCCGACGCCTACCGTTACCCGGACGATGACGAGGGTGAGGATGTAGGGGCGCGCTTTACCCGCCACGTAGAGCAGGCCATCGCCGACCTGCAGCGGCACGGCATCCGCCCGGCGGCGCTGCTGGTGGACACGCTGTTTACCAGCGACGGCGTGTTTGCCGAGCCGGCAGGCTTTCTCGCCGGTGCCGTCGACGCCATCCGCGCCGCCGGCGGGCTGTTCATCGCCGACGAAGTGCAGGCCGGTTTCGCCCGCAGCGGCAGCCACTTCTGGGGCTTTCAGCGCCACGGCGTCACCCCGGACATCGTCACCATGGGCAAGCCGATGGGCAATGGCCACCCCATCGCTGGGCTGACGGCACGGCCGGAGATCATCGACGCCTTCGGCCGCCAGGTGCGCTACTTCAATACCTTTGGCGGCAACCCGGTGTCGTGCGTCGCGGGCCTCGCGGTGCTGGACATCATCCGCGACGAGGGCCTGCAGCAGAACGCGCGCGACACCGGCGCCTATCTCAAGGCCGGCTTTGACACGTTGGCCGCAAAACACGCGCTGATCGGCGATGTGCGCGGCGCCGGTTTCTTCCTGGGGGTGGAGCTGGTGACCGACCGGCAGCGCAAGACGGCGGCCACGGCGGAAACCGCCCGCATCGTCAACGCGCTGCGCCAGCGCCAGATCCTGATCAGCGCCACCGGCCCGGCCGGCAACATCCTCAAGGTGCGGCCGCAGCTGCCGTTCTCGCGCGCCAACGCCGACCAGCTGCTGGCCACGCTGGACGAGGTGCTGGCCGGGCTGTAGCGCGGGGGCAGGGCCGCGGCGCGCGTCAGGACGGCAGCGGGTTCAGGTTTTGAGTAGCGCAATCACTTCCTCGTCTTCCACCTGCGGGAAGTGGCGGTAGAACTGGCCGACGGCCTGGAAGTAGTGCGGCGCGTGCAGGCAGACCACCGCGTCGGCCAGCGGGCGCACCAGCTCCAGCGCGTCGGGTGAGGCCACCGGCACGGCACAGACCAGCCGGGCGGGCTTTTTGTGGCGCAGCGCGTGCAGCGCCGCCAGCATGGTGGCACCGGTCGCCAGGCCGTCGTCGACCACGATCACCAGCCGGCCGGCGGGATCAAGCGGCGGCCGGATCGGGGTGTAGCTTTCCCGCCGCGCGCGGATGGTCGCCAGCTGCGTCTGTTTCTCGCGCTCGATGTAGTCCTGATCGGCGCCCATGGCCGCCGCGTAGGGCGCCAGGTAGGTCCAGCCGCTTTCATCGATGGCTCCGACGGCGGTTTCCGCATGGCGGGGTGCGCGCAGCTTGCGCACCAGCACGACATCGAACTCCCCGCCCAACTCGTCGGCGAGCAGCTTGGCCATCGGCACCGCGCCGCGCGGGATCGCCAGCACCAGCGGGTGCTGGTCGCGGTAGGCGTGCAGCCGTGCGGTTAACTGGCGCGCGGCATCATGGCGGTCTGCAAACATGGCGTTTTCCGTCCGGGTCAGTGGGGGCGGTCGGGCTGCAACAGCTCGATCCTGAAGTCGCTTTCAAACGGCGGCACGTGGCACTCGATGATGTCCGGGGGCGCGATCTCCAGCCGGGTGCCGACCACGTCGGCGGCCAGCGGCAGACAGCGGCCGGCCCGCTCCACTAGCACCGCCACACGGATGGCGGCGGGCTGCTTCTGCACCAGATAGTCCACCACTTTCAGGATGGAGTGGCCGCTGTAGAGCACGTCGTCGACCACCAGCAGGGTGTAACCGGAGAGATCCAGCGCCGCGTGCTGCGCCTGCTCGGTGAGCTGCGTTTCCGGGTGCAGCAGGGTGAGATCGTCGGCGTAGCGCTTGACCAGCAGGTCCAGCCGCAACGGCGGTGCCATGCCATGCACCGCCTGCAGCCGCTCGGTGAGCAGGTCGGCCAGTGGCGCGCCACGGCGGCGAATGCCGATCACCGCCACGCGTTGCCGGTCGCGCAGCAAGCCGGCGCTACGGGCGGCCATGGCATCGAGCAGATCCGCCAGTTGCGCCTCGTCGAACAGGCAGGTTCGTGAACCGGGTGTCATGGCGGGAATGACCTCGCTGCAAGTTGGCCCCAGTGGCCGCATCAGGCAAGGTTGGCCGCAAGCACACGCGGCAGCACCCTTGTTGAGGCGGGCTGTCCTGTGTATAGCAAGCGGCCCGGCGCCGGGCAAGCCGGGGGCAAACGTCGGGCGGCACCGCCGACGGCTCGCGTCTGGCGGCGAGGTGGTGCGCATTGCAGTCCGCATAGCGCCCCCTTATAAAGAACCTAGCGAGCAAGGGCCGATCGACTGGCCGCAGGCCGCCAGCAGCCCGGAGAAGTGTCATGTCGGAACCGCAGCAGGTGATGGGCCATACCCTGATACACAAATCCGCGTCGCTGCGGCCAGGTCCCAATCTGGCCGATTACGCGCAGACCGCCGCGCAGTTCCGCTGGGACGAGGCGGCCAACATGCTGGACGGCCTGCCGGGCGGCGCGGGGCTGAACATTGCCTACGAGGCGGTGGATCGCCACCTGGTGCATGGTCGCGGCGACAGGATCGCGCTGCGCTGGCTGGGCAAGAGCGGCACGCGGCGCGAGCTGAGCTACGCCGCACTGGCGCAGGCCAGCAACCGCTTTGCCAACGCGCTGCACGGCCTGGGCGTGCAGCCGGGCGAAGGCGTGTTCCTGCTGATGGGGCGGCTGCCGGAGCTGTACGTGGCGCTGCTGGGGGCGCTCAAGGCGCGCTGCGTGGTGACGCCGCTATTCTCGGCCTTCGGCCCGGAACCTATCGCCACCCGCGCCGGGATGGGCGACGCCCGCGTTCTGGTAACCACACCGGAGCTGTACCAGCGCAAGGTGCAGGGCCTGCGCCAGCGGCTGCCCGGCCTGCAGCATGTGATCATGGTGGGCGCGGCGCCGGCCGGCGATACCAGCCTGCACGGCTGGGATGCGCTGCTGGCGGCGGCCTGCCCGGATTACACCATTGCGCCCACCGACCCGGAATCCGTCAGCCTGCTGCACTTCACCAGCGGTACCACCGGCAAGCCCAAGGGCGCCATGCATGTGCACGCGGCGGTGCTGGCGCATGCGGTGACCGGCCGTTACGCGCTAGACCTGCACGACGATGACGTGTTCTGGTGCACCGCCGACCCCGGCTGGGTGACCGGCACCAGCTACGGCATCATCGCGCCGCTGGTGTGTGGCGTGAGCAATGTGGTGGTGGAGGCGGAGTTCGATGCGCAGAGCTGGTACCGCGTGCTGGCCGAGGAGCGCGTCACGGTGTGGTACACCGCGCCCACCGCCATCCGCATGATGATGAAGCTGGGCGCGGAGGCGCTGCAGGGCTTTGAGCTGTCGGCGCTGCGCTTCATGGCCAGCGTGGGCGAGCCGCTGAACCCGGAGGCGGTGCTGTGGGGGCAGCAGGCGTTCGGCCTGCCGTTCCACGACAACTGGTGGCAGACCGAGACCGGCGGCATCATGATCGCCAACTACGCCGCCATGGACATCAAGCCCGGCTCCATGGGCAAACCGCTGCCCGGCATCACCGCCGCCATCGTGCAGCGCGACAGCAGCGGCCTGCGACTGATCGACACGCCGGATACCGATGGCGAGCTGGCGCTGCAAACGCCATGGCCATCGATGATGCGCGGCTACCTGCACGAGGACGAGCGCTACCGCAAATGCTTTGTCGATGGCTGGTATCTGACCGGCGATCTGGCGCGGCGCGATGCCGACGGCTACTACTGGTTTGTCGGCCGCGCCGACGACGTGATCAAGTCGTCCGGCCACCTGATCGGCCCGTTCGAGGTGGAAAGCGCGCTGCTGGAACACCCGGCAGTGGCCGAGGCCGGGGTGATCGGTATCCCCGACCCGATGGCCGGCGAGGTGGTGAAGGCCTTCGTGGCGCTCAAGCCGGGCTTTGCGCCGGACGAGGCATTGCGCAGCGAACTGCTGGGCCATGCCCGCAAGCGGCTGGGCGCAGCGGTGGCGCCCAAGCAGATCGAGTTCCGCAGCAACCTGCCCAAGACCCGCAGCGGCAAGATCATGCGCCGGCTGCTGAAAGCGCGCGAGCTGGGGCTGCCGGAGGGCGATCTGTCCACCCTGGAAAGCGACGAAAAATGAGGGCGGCCCGATGAGCGACAAACTGCACCTGGACCGCGCCGGTCTGCACCGCCTGTATCGGGAGATGCAGCGCATCCGCCGTTTCGAGGCGCGCTGCGTCGCCCTGTACCAGGCACAGCAGATACGCGGCTTCCTGCACCTGTACGACGGGCAGGAGGCGGTGGCGGTGGGCGTGAGCTCGGCGCTGGACGCCGGCGACGCGGTGCTGGCGACCTACCGCGAGCACGGCCACGCGCTGGCCAAGGGCGTGCCGATGGACGCGCTGATGGCGGAGATGCTGGGCAAGCAGCAGGGCTGCTGCCGTGGCCGCGGTGGCTCCATGCACCTCTTCGACCAGTCGCGCCGCTTCTACGGCGGCAATGCCATCGTCGGCGGTGGGCTGCCGCTGGCGGTGGGCATCGCGATGGCGGACAAAGCGCTGCGCCCGGGGGCGGTGACGGCGTGCTTCTTTGGCGAGGGCGCGGTGGCCGAAGGAGCGTTTCACGAAAGCCTGAACCTGGCCGCGCTGTGGCAGCTGCCGCTGCTGTTCGTGTGCGAAAACAACCTGTACGCGATGGGCGTGCCGCTGGCGGAGTCCGACGCCCAGCCCGAGGTCTACCGCAAGGGCGCCGCCTATCGCGTGGCGGCGGCGCAGGTGGATGGCATGGACCCGGTCAAGGTGGCGGCGGCGGCCAGACTGGCGGTGGCACAGCTGCGCGCCGGGCACGGCCCCTACCTGCTGGAGTGCCGCACCTATCGCTACCGTGCGCATTCCATGTTCGATACCCAGGCCTATCGCGGCAAGGACGAGGTGGAGCAGTGGCGCCAGCTGGACCCGATCACCCGGCTGCAGGACTGGCTGCTGGCCAGCCAGCAGATCAGCCAGCAGGAGCTTGCCGGCATCGATGCCGATATCGCCGCGGAAATCGAGGCGGCGGTGGCCTTTGCCGAGGCCGGCACGCCGGAACCGCTGGCCGCGCTGACGCAGTATGTGCTGATGGACAGCGTGGTGCAGGAGCAGACGCCATGAGCACCATCACCTATCGCGAAGCCTGCCGCCAGGCGATCCGTTCGGCGCTGCTGGCCGACCCGCGCTGCTTTGTGATGGGCGAGGACGTGGGCCACTACGGCGGCTGCTATGCGGTAACCAAGGGCTTGCTGGAGGAGTTCGGCCCGCAGCGCATCCGCGATACGCCGCTGGCGGAAAACGGCATTGCCGGCGCCGGCGTGGGCGCGGCGCTGGCCGGGCTGCGGCCGATTGTCGAAATCATGACCTGCAACTTCAGCCTGCTGGCGCTGGACCAGATCATGAACAACGCGGCCAGCCTGTCGCACATGTCCGGCGGACAGTTCGCGGTGCCGCTGGTGATCCGCATGGCCACCGGTGGCGGCCGCCAGCTGGCGGCGCAGCACTCGCACAGCCTGGAAGGCTGGTACGCGCACATTCCGGGGCTGAAGGTGCTGGTGCCGGCCACGGTGGAAGACGCCCGCCACATGTTGGCCGCAGCGCTGGCCGACCCCAACCCGGTGCTGATTTTCGAGCATATCGTGCTGTACAACGCCGAGGGCGAGCTGGACGAGGCGGTTGGCGGCGTGGACATCGCCCACGCCAAAGTGCGCCGCAGCGGCACCGACCTCAGCCTGGTGACCTATGGCAACAGCCTGCCCAAGTGCCTGGCCGCCGCTGACGAATTGGCCGCAGCCGGCATCCAGGCCGAGGTGATCGACCTGCGCGTGCTGCGGCCGCTGGACAGCGCCACCGTCATCGCATCGGTGAGCCGCACCCACCGCTGCCTGATCGTGGACGAAGGCTGGCGTAGCGGCTCCATCTCCGCCGAGATCGCCGCCCGCGTCGCCGACGAGGCGCTGTACGAGCTGGATGCGCCGCTGCGGCGGGTATGCAGCGCCGAGGTGCCGGTGCCCTACGCGGCGCATATGGAAGCCGCGGCGCTGCCGCAGGTGGCGGACATCGTGGCCGCCGCCCGCGCGCTGCTGCAGCCGGCGGGGTAGCGCATATGGCCGACTTCCTGATGCCCTCGCTGGGCGCCGACATGGAGACAGGCAAGCTGGTGCAGTGGCTGGTCAAGCCCGGTGATCGCGTCAAGTCCGGTGACGTGGTGGCGGTGGTGGAGACGCACAAGGGCGCCATCGACGTGGAAATCTTCCTCGATGGCGTTATCGACAACCTGGCGCCGCTGGATCAGGAGGTGCCGGTGGGGACCGTGCTGGCCACTGTGCGGCAGAGCGGCGAAACCGCCGCGCAGGCTGTGGCGGCCGTTGCTCCGGCAGCTGTTAGCATACCGGTGCCAGTCATGACGGAGGCCAGCGCAGAGCCAGCCCGCTCTGTGGCCAACGTTGGCCGCATGCGCGTCAGCCCGGCGGCGCGGCAGCGGGCGCAGCAGCTGGGCGTGGAGTTGGCGGCGCTGGTTGGGCGCGGGACAGGCGAGGGCGGTGCCGTCTGCCTGCGCGACGTCGAAGCGGCCGTGTCCAGACACCCGGCAGAGGCGGCAGCCGCGACCGGCAGCGACGTGCATCGCGGTTTCGACCCGGCGCAGATGCGGCAGGCCATCGCCGCGGCGATGGGCCGTTCCAAGCGCGAGATCCCGCACTACTACCTGACCGACAGCATCGACTTCGGCGTCGCCGCGCAGTGGCTGGCGGCCTGGAACGCCGAGCGGCCGCCCGAGCAGCGGCTGCTGGCGGCGGTGCTGCTGTTGAAGGCCTGCGCGCGGGCGCTGCAGGCGTATCCGCAGTTCAACGGCTTTTATGAGGACGGCGGCTTTCGGGCCGCGGCGGGCATCCATCCCGGCTGGGCCGTCTCGCTGCGCGGCGGCGGGCTGGTCGCCCCGGCCATCCACGACGCGGACCGCCTGAGCCTGCCGCAGCTGATGACCGCCATGCGCGATCTGGTGCAGCGGGCACGGGCGGGCAGCCTGCGCAGCTCGGAGCTGGCCGACCCGAGCATCACCCTGACCAACCTCGGCGAGCGCGGCGCCGAGAGCGTGCTGGGGGTGATCTACCCGCCGCAGGTCGCCATCATCGGTTTTGGCCGCGTGCAGCCGCGGCCGTGGGTGCTGGACGGGCAGCTGGCGGTGCGCGAGATGCTGAGTGTGAGCCTGGCGGCGGACCACCGGGTGACCGACGGTCACTTGGGCGGGCAGCTGCTGGCCGCCATCAATGACGCCCTGCAGCACCCGGACACGCTATGAGAATCGAACAAGGAGACGAGGCATGGATAAGGACGACGTGATGGCGCTGGTCGGCAAGGTACTGGCCGGCATCGCCCCGGAGGCCGATCTGGCCGGGGTCGGCGACGACGAGGACCTGCGCGCGGCGCTGGATCTGGACTCGATGGATTTTCTCAACCTCATCATCGGCCTGAGCCAGGGCAGCGGGATGGCAATCGCCGAGAAGGACTACCCCAAGCTTTTCACCATCAAGGGCATTCAAGATTTCTTGTCTTGAATGTCCTTGTCGAGGTCCGCGATGCCAGCTTGGTGCTGGTTAGTCTTACTGCGGAACATCCGCAGGCGTATGACCGGCGGTCGTGTTTGCAGGCCTTTACTGGACATGAGTCAGTTGCGGCTACCGCTGCCTGATGGCAGCGGCGGTGCAGTGCCCATCGTCAAAGCCCCGGGTCAGATGCCCATGACGGCATTGACCGGGATTGAGATGCGCGACTCGCTGCCAGCGTGGGCCTCGGTGCCATGTTCCAGCCAGTTGGGGAACACCAGTAGCTGGCCGGCTTCCGGGGCAATGGAAATCTCGCTGCCGGCGTTGGGGCGCAAGCTGCCCTGCCACGGCGACAGCAGCGCGCCGGGGCGCGGGTCGCGCAGCACGATGGGCCCGCTGCCGGCGGGTACCTTCAGGTAGTAGCAGGCGCTGAGCAGGGCACCGGCGTGATTGTGGAAGGTGTTGTAGCCGCCGGCGTCATGCACATTGGCCCAAGCTTTCAGCTGATAGCGGTGCAGTGGCGGGCCCATTTCGTTGAAGATGAAATCGAAAACGGTGCGCACCGCCTGTGCCAGCGGCAGAAAAAGCGGGTCGTCAAACAGTGTCTGCACACTGTTCCAGCCCATGCGGTTGGAGCGTCCCTCCGCAACCGGATTCTGCTGCCGCCACGACTCGATCTGTGCTGTCCATTGCGGCACGTGTTCGTTCAGGGCTGACAGGCTGACCGACCAGACCCGGGTCGGAAACAGCTCCATATGGGCAAGATTGAGTTGTTGCATCGAGGTATTTTTCAATGTTTGTTTATAAAGTGCGCTGAATAGCAGCAGTTTTGCTGTGAGGGCTGTGTGCCGACAGTTTGGGCTCTTGGCGGCGTAACGCCTGTATTGACAGCCTTTTGCCCCCGATTTTCGGGTGTGAAAAACCACAGTCTGGATAATAAGGCGGCCGTTGCTATGACATTTTATTTTCAAGTTGTCCTTATGTAATCACAATGTCGCCACCCGTACCAGACTAGGAATCGCTATGCCTACCCCATTCTCCACCCGTCCTGCCTGCGGCCAACCTGCCAGCAAGCAAAAACCGCTGGTGCTGGCCACCGCCGCCGCCTTCTTCGCCTTGGCCGCCGGTTCGGCGCAGGCGACTCCTTGCACCACCTCCGTCACCACCGAGACAACTACGGCGGAGACGGTATGCAGCGACCTGACCGTTAGCTCTGCCGGCAAGATCGATGTGAGTGGCAGCACAGCCGTTACCGTCAGTACTGGCAGCGAGTTTTCTACCTCCATTGACAACAGTGGCCGCATCACCGGCAATACTGCGATTTATGTGCAGGATACCTCAGGTACTTACAGCACCCAGATCAACAACAACAGCAGCGGCGTGATTGTGGGGCAGAACTATGCGGTGAACCGGGCAGGCAGCCCGGGGCAGAACGTCAATATCTTTAACGAGGGCCAGATCGCTGGCTCCATCGTCGCTACCAACCTGACCAATGCTGGCGGTGGTGTGGTGACGCTCAAGAATGGCGCCGACAAGGATGACCTACGCAACAGCGGTAGCGCTGGCTACGGGGTGCTGAGTGGCTACTTTTCCCAAGAGTCCGACGCCACGCTGCGGGTTGCCATCGTCTCCACCAGCGTCGAAGCTAGCTACAGCTACCTGCAGGCGGCCAACGTTGAGCTGGACGGCACGCTGGATGTGGACGTAAAAGCCAACAGCGGCCTGAGCCTGAGTTCCGGCATGAGCTCGTTTGGCATCATTCACACTACGGCTGGCAGCATCAATGGTGCCTTCTCCCAGGTCACCGACAACAGCGCGCTGTTCAACTTTACTACCCGACTGGGCACGTTGGTTTCCAACCAGCAGACGCTGTATATCGACGCCGTGCGCGCGCTGACGGTGGAGCAGGCGGCGCGTGACAACAGCAATACTCCGGGGCTGGGTGCGGCACAGGTGCTGGACTCCGGTGCCGCCGGTCTGCAAGAAGTGGTCGATGCGCTGGGCCAGCTGGCTACCGCGCAGGAAGTGTCCGACGCGGTGTCGCAGACCCTGCCGCTGCATACCGGTGCTTCCATCGCCGCGACGCAGGATGCGCTGGCCAGCGTCAACCAGATCGTGCAGGCCCGTATCGAAGGCAGTACCGGTCTGTCGGCCGGTGACCAGGCGTTCAGTGACCGCCATGTGTGGGTCAAACCGTTCGGTTCCTGGGCGGAGCAGGAAAACCGTGACGGCGTGGCCGGCTATGATGCGCGCACCCGTGGCCTGACGGTCGGGATCGACGGTGCGCTCTCGTCGCAGCTGCGTCTGGGGGGCGCGCTGGCCTATGCCAATATTGACATCGACGGCAAGTCCACGGTCGCGAAGCAGAGCAGCGAAGTGGATGTTTATCAATTGGTCGGCTACGGCAGCTACAGCCTGGACGAGCGCACCAACCTGAATTTCCAGGTGGATATTGGCCAGGGCAACTCGCAGGGCGAACGCCAGATCGCGTTCACCCAGTCGGTGGCCGCGTCGGACTATGACAGCTTCACCGCGCATGCCGGCCTGGGTATCGGCCGCAACTATGTGCTGGATGAGCGCACGAGCATCACACCATCGCTGCGTGCCGACTACACCTGGATCAAGGATCAGGCCTACAGCGAAACCGGTGCCGGCGCACTGAACCTGCAGGTGCAAAGCCGCAAGTCGGATGCACTGGTACTGGCGCTGGAAGGCAAGCTGATCAGGGATCTTGGCAACGGCACCCAGCTGCAGGCCAACCTCGGCGTCGGTTACGATACGCTCAACGAGCGCTCGTCCATCGTGTCGGCATTTGCCGGCGCGCCCAATGCGGCGTTTGTCACCTACGGTGCGGACCCGAGTCCGTGGCAGGTGCGTGGCGGCTTTGGCCTGACCCACAAAACCGCCAGCGGCATGGAAATCACCGGCCGTTACGATGCGCTGTACAAGACCGACTTCCTGAACCAGACCGTGTCGGTCAAACTGCGCTGGATGTTCTAAGCCTGCCGCATGCATGACTGACCATGGCAGTGGCTCGCGCCACTGCCATTTTTTATGTTTTTTTTTTCATGACCTACATACTCGAGTTGCAGCCTGCCCGTTCGCCGGTCTACCGCTATGGGCTGTCCCAGCCTGTACAGGCCCTCCGCTTCCGCTCTGCGGCGCTGGCGCCAGACTCCGACTGGCTGGCGGCCGACCGCTGGCTGGCGGAGACATTCCGGCTGGCGGTTACGCCCGCTGCTATGGACCCCTTGTGGTCTGAGGACGAACAGCGCGTGGCGCAGTGGGCCTGGCGCTTGTTGCAGTTGGCCGCACAGCTGCAGCGGCTGGCGCGCATCCCGGTATTCACGCCGGGGGTGATCACGCGCCTGCTGCCGGCAGCGGCGGATGGCTGGCTGGTAGAGGCTGCGATTGCGCAAGTGGCGTATTTTCCGGCGGCGGATGTCACACGCTGTTACGAGGCCGCCGCCATCGTGCTGTGCGGCTATCTCGCCAACCCCGGCCACTTTTCCGCCAGCGAAGTGTTGTACCGGCAACTGGAGGCGACGCTGATCGGGCCGTTGTGCCGGCACAATCCGACCGACGACACCACCTTGTCGCTGCTGGCCGCCGCCACGGCGGCCGAACTGCCGTGGCAGCATCTGGGGCAGGGCTGCTACCAGATCGGCTGGGGCAGCCATGCGCGACGGCTGCAGCAGGGCGGGCTGGGGACGGATTCCATGCTCGGCATCCAGGTCAGCGGCAACAAGGTGCTGACCCGGCGCTGGCTGGCCAGTGGTGGCATGCCGGTGCCAGAGCAGCGGCTGGTGGCGACGGAGGCCGATGCGGTACAAGCATGGCGCGAGATGGCGGCACCGCTGGTGTTCAAGCCGGCAAGCGGCGAGGGCGGGCAGGGGGTGAGCGTCGGTGTGGCTAGCGAGGCTGCCGCTCGTCAGGCCTTCCGGCTGGCGGCAGCCGTGGCCGACGAGGCGATTGTCGAACGTGAGGTCGCCGGCGATACCCACCACTTGCAGGTAGTGGATGGCGAACTGCTGTTCGTGATACGCCGCCGGCCGGTGACGCTGGTCGCCGATGGCCGTCATGATCTCGCGCACTGCCTGGCTGCGGAGAATAGTCGGCGACAGGAAGAGATGCTGTGGTGGCGCCTGCCGCCGCTGCCGCAGGATCAGGCCGCGGCCGCTTGCCTTGCTCGGCAGGGCTATGGCTGGCACAGCATTCCGCCCGCCGGCACGCCGCTCTACCTGCGCGAGATCCCTAACAATATCGACGGTGCGCATAATGAGGATGTGACCGAGCTGGTGCATCCGGACAACATCGCGCTGGCCTGCCGTGCCGCCCGCCGGCTGGGGCTGGCGATGGCCGGGGTGGATATCATTTCGCCGGACATCCGGCGTCCGTGGCATGAAAACGGCGCGGTAATCAACGAGGTCAATCATGCACCGCAGCTGGGCGCCGGCACGTGGTACCGGCGCTATCTGACCGCCATGCTGCGGCAGCTGTGGCCTGCTGGCGGCCGCATCCCGGTCGAGGTCTATATCGGCGCCGCGGCCGCGCTGGCAACGGCACGCCAGCGGCAGGCGGCGTGGACGGCACAGGGCGTCAGCTGCTTTATCTGTAGCGATGAGTACTGTCTCGATGCGCACGGCCAGCCACTGGCGATGACGGGAGACGCTGCTCACCGGCTGCAGGCGCTGTTGCTGGAGCACCGGGTGCAGGCCGTGCTGCTGGTGAGTAACGGCCACTGGCTGGCAGCCGGGCTGCCGCTCGACCGCATTTCTCGGCTGGAGGTGGTGGCCGAGACCCCGTGCGGCCAAGCGCCGGCGGAGGCCGGGCACTGGCTGGCGCTGCTGCAAGCGTACCTGCCACCCGCAGAAGAGGCGTAGCGATGACGATGACGACCTTGCCTTCCCTTGCTGACCGCACGCCCCTGCAAGCACAACAGGTGTTGAGCATCCGTCTCGGCCTGCTGCCGGCCGACATGAGTTGGCCTTTGCTTGATGCCTGGCTGCACGCCTGGCTGGAGTCGCCGTTGGTCGAGCCCGCGCGGCTGGACTCGCCGCATGACCCGGTCGAGGCGCAGCTGCAGCGCCTTGCCTGGCGCATAGCCGCCGCCACGCCGGCGCTGTTGCGCGCCTGCGGCATACCGCTGCTGGCCGACGGCAAGGTGCTGGCCATCACGCCGCCGCAGGACGCGGCGGCACCATGGCAGTGCGACATCGCCTTTGCGCAACTGGATGGCGTACCGGCCGCACTGCTGCTGCAGGCCTGTGATTGCTGTGTCCGCTGGCTGCAGGCGGTGGCATGGCAGGTGGCGGGCAGTGATCCGCTGTCCGCATTTTTCCAGTCGCTGGTGCAGGACATCCTGCCGCGGCTGCTGCCGCACGCCATCGCCGCGCCGTCCGGCATGGCACTGCTGCAGGCTGCGGCCAACCTTGGCATTCCGTGGCGGCACGAGGGCAACGGCGTGTTCCAGCTGGGCTGGGGCGTACAGCTGCGACACGCCTTCACCAGCCGGCTGGATAGCGACTCCTCGATCGGCATCCGCGCGGCGAGCAACAAGCAGTTGGCCGCGCAGTGGTTGCGACAGGCGGGGCTGCCCACGGCGGTGCAGCGGCTGGTCGGTAATGGCGAACAGGCCAGCATCGCGGCACAGGAACTGGGCTGGCCGCTGGTGGTGAAACCGCTGGCGCGCGATCGTGGCGAAGGGGTCAGCACCGGGATCGGCAACCACTCGCAGCTGCAGCTGGCGCTGGACAAGGCCGCGCACTTTGGCTGGCCGCTGCTGCTGGAGCAGCAGGCCCCCGGCGTCTGCCATCGCATTCTGGTGGTCGGCGGTCGGGTGATGTATGTGGTCAAGCGCCTGCCGGTGGCGGTGCAAGGCGATGGTGTGCGCAGCATCCAGGCGCTGCTCGATACGGCCAACCTGCAGCAGCTGGCCCTGCCGCCGTGGCGCCGCGCGCCGCCGTTGCGGGCCGATGACGACACCCGCGCCTGCCTGCGCGAGGCAGGACTGCAGCTGGCGTCGGTGCCGGCGGCGGGGGAGTGGATCGCGTTGCGTGCGATCGAGTCGTCGGCCGATGGTGGTCGCGACGAAGACATGCTGGCGGCCGCCCACCCGGACAATCTGGCGCTGGCGCTGCGTGCGGCGGCGCTGTTTGGTCTGGAGGTGGCCGGCATCGACATGATCACGCTTGACATCGCCCAGCCCTGGCATGCCAATGGCGCCATCATCAACGAGGTCAATGCCGCGCCGGCGCTGGGCGCCAGCCAGAGTTCGCGCGACGCGATGCCGCTGCTGATGCAGCAGCTGTTCCCGACGGGGGGGCGTATCCCGGTCGAGCTGTTCGTTGGCGGCGCCATGGCGGAGGCGGCGGCACGGCAGCGCCGCGACGAGCTGCACCGTGCCGGGGTGGCATGCTACTTCACCACCGCGCAGCACAGCGAGGACGCTACCGGGCAGCGCCATCACCTGGCCTGCGACAGCCTGTACCAGCGCTGCCTGGCGCTCCTGAGCGACCGCAGCGTGGGCGCGCTGACGATTGCCGTCACGCTGGCGCAGTGGAAGGAGGAGACGCTGCCGCTGGATCGGGTGGCGCGGGTACTGCAGTGTGCAGACGCATGAGCCGTGAAGGGCGCCCGCCGGCTGGTGTCATCGGCACGCGGCGGTACTGAATCGCCGTTGCGGCCAACCTTGCCGGGCGGCAGTGCTTCCACCACGCGAGCGCTGCCGCCTCACGCCCGCTGCACCAGGGCCGACAGCACGAAGCAGGTATTGATGTTCTGCACGCCGGGCAGGGTGCTGATCTGGCTCCAGATCTGGTTGATGCGCTCGTGGGAGTCGGCTTCCAGCCGCACCATCAGGTCGATCTCGCCGCTGAGGATGGCGCAGTCCACCACTTCCGGGATCTTGGCGATGACGCTGGTGACATCGGCGCCGCGCATGCGGTCCTTGCGGTACACCAGCATTACGGCACGAACCGTGTCCGCGTTGCTGTTGCCGGCGCGGCGGATGGTGTAGCCGCTGATCACCTTTTGCCCTTCCAGGCGGTCGATACGTTGCCGCACCGATTGCCGCGACAGGCCCAGCCGGGTGGCAAGCGTCGCCAGCGGAATGCGGGCGTCGGCAGTCAGCTCATCGAGAATTTGATGGTCGATTGCGTCGAGTTTCATGGTTGGGTCAGCTCCGGAACGGGCGGTGGCGCCGCCCGCTGGGGGTCACAGTGTGGCAAGCGCCTGCAGTACGTCGCGCTTCAGGTCTTCGACATTCTCGATGCCGACCGAGTAGCGGATGAAGTTGAGCGGGATGTCGGCGGCCTGCATCTGCGCCGGACTCATGGTGCCGGCCCACATCGCGGCGGTGTGGATGGCCAGCGAGTCGACGCCGCCGAGGTTGCCGGCGTTGTGCGGGATCTGCAGCGCGGCGACGAAGCGCTCGGCCTCGGCGTAGCCGCCGCGCACGCCAAACGCCACCACGCCGCCGTAGCCCTGCATCTGCGTGCGCGCCAGCTCGTGCTGCGGATGGCTCTCCAGCCCCGGGTAGTACACGCGCTCGACCTGCGGCTGCTGTTCCAGGAAGCGGGCCAGCGCCAGCGCATTGGCGTTGATGCGCTCGACGCGCATCGGCAGTGTGCGCAGGCCGCGCAGCAGCAGCCAGGCATCCATCGGCGACAGCACCGCGCCCAGCGTGATGTGGGTGTGCCAGATTTCCTCGGCCAGCGCCTTGCTGGTGCAGATCACGCCGCCGCTCATGTCGTGGTGGCCGCCCAGGTACTTGGTGGCGCTGTGCACCACGATGTCCACCCCCAGCGCGTGCGGACGCTGGTTGATCGGCGAGGAGAAGGTGTTGTCGGCCATGGTCAGGATGCCGTGTGCGCGGGCCACGCGGGTGACGGCGGCGATGTCGGTCAGCATCAGCACTGGGTTGACCGGGCTTTCCAGCAGAATCAGCCGCGTGTTGGGGCGGATCGCCGCTTCGAAGGCGGCGGCGTCTTCCTGTTCTACCAGCGTCACCTCGATGCCGAAGCGCGGCAGCATGTCGTCCAGCAGCTTGCTGGTGCTCATGTAGTGCCGGCGCTGGCCGATGACGTGGTCGCCGGCCTTGACCAGCGCCAGCACCGTGGTGGCGATGGCGCCCATGCCGGAGGCGGTCACCAGTGCCGTCTCGGTGCCCTCCAGCTGCGCCATCACGGTTTTTACCCGTTCGTGCACCGGGTTGCCGTAGCGGGTGTAGTTGCGCGGGTGCTGCGGCTCGCTGGACATGGCAATGAATTCGGCGCTGTCCTCGGCCTTGAACACCGCCGAGTAGTGGATGGCCGGCGCGACACCCTTTTCGTCAGTGAGGTCGGCATCGGCATGAATCACCATGGTTTCCAGTTGATAGTCCATATTGTTCTCGCTGGGTTGGTTGCACGCCGACAGGGTCAGCGCAGTTGGTGTCGGTTCAGGCGCGCCTCGCCGTACCTGGTCAGCAGCGACAGCACGGCGGCGATGACGATGTAGAGCAGGCCGGCCAGCAGCAGCGCGTCGGTGGTGTAGGACTCGATCGACAGCCGCCGCGCCACCCCGGTGAGATCGAGCACGGTGATGGTGCTGGCCAGCGCTGTGGACTTCAGCTGCAGCACGATCTCGTTGCCCAGCGTCGGCGCCGAGATGCCGATGGCGCGTGGCACCACGATGTACCAGGTGACCATCAGCCGGCTCATGCCGAAGGCGGTGGCGGCCTCCTTTTCGCCGGCCGGCACGCCGAGAATGCCGCCGCGGATGTCTTCCGCCATGTAAGCGGCCAGGTTCAGCGTCAGCGCCAACAGCGCGCAGGGGAAGGCATCGCCGACCAGCAGCCACAGCGCGGAATCGCGCACCCATTCGAACTGGGCCAGGCCATAGTAGAGGATGAAGATCTGCACCAGCAGCGGCGTGCCGCGAAACGCGGACATGAACAGGCGGCTGGGCAGTGCGATCCAGCGCCGCGGCGAGCTGCGCGCTACCGCCAGCGGCACCGCCAGCGCGAAGCCGAGCACGCAGGAGAGCAGCAGCAACTGCAACGAGATCCACAGTCCGTCAAGCAGCGCCGGCCACGATTGGCTCAGTAGCAAGGCAAGTTGGTCCATGAGGGTTCCTTTCACGCCGGGCTGGCATAGCCGCGGTTGGCGCGTTTTTCAAAGTAGGCAAACGCTGGGTTGGAGACGGCCAGCAGCAGCAGGTAGATCACCGCCACCGCGGCGTAGAACACGAACGGTTGCTTGGTGAACTGCGCGGCGATATTGGCCTTGCGCAGCATGTCTTCCAGCCCGACGATCGACACCAGCGAGGTGTCCTTCAGCAGGTTCTGCCACATGTTGTTGAGGCTGGGCAGGCAGATGCGCCATGCCTGCGGCAGCTGCACGCACCAGAAGATCTGCCAGCGCGACAGGCCGTAGGAGCGCGCCGCTTCCAGCTGCCCCTTGGGCACCGCCAGGAAGGCGCCGCGGAATACCTCGGACGCATAGGCGCCGAACACCAGCGCCAGCGCCACCACGCCACCGGCGAACGGGCTGAGGCTCAGCGTGCCGGCGAAGTAGGTGTTGATCAGGTTAGACAGGCCGAAGTAGCAGATCAGCAGGATCAGGAATTCGGGAATGCCGCGCAGGACGTTGCTGACCAGATGGGCGCTCTGTCGCAGCCAGGACAGTGCCGACATCTTGGCGGCGGCGCCGGCCAGCCCCAGCAGCAGGCCGAAGCAGAGCGAGGTGAACGCCAGCTCCAGGGTCAGGGCAGCGCCTTCCAGCAGCTGAGCGCTGTAGTCGAATAGTGCAGCCATGGAGAGTCTCCAGTGCGGGCCGCCATGCAGGCGGCCCGGCGGGTGGGGTTATTGCGGCAAGATGCTGAACGGGAAGTAGCGCTTGTTGACGGCCTGGAAGTAGCCGTCCTTGTGCACGCCGAGAATGGCGAGGTCGAACTGCGCCTTGAGCTTGCTGTCGCCCTTGCGCACGGCGATGGCGGTGCCGGCGCCGAAGATGGCGTCGTCGCTGATGGCCTGGCCGGCCAGGGCGAAGCCCGCCTGCTGGCCGCCCTTGGCCAGCCAGTCGTGGGCCACGGTGCTGTCGGCGAACACCGCCTGGATGCGGCCGGACTCCAGATCCAGCCAGGCGGAATCCAGCGACTGGTAGACCTTGACGTTGATGCCGCTGCTGCTGGTCGGCAGGCGGTTGCGGAAATAGCTTTCATGGGTAGAGGCGGTCTGCACGCCGACGGTCTTGCCGCGCAGCGTGGCCGGCTGGTTGCTGATGCCGCTGCCCTTCTTGGCCACCAGGTGGACCGGTGCGGTGGTGAAGATGCGGCTGAAGTCCACCGACTTTTCCCGTTCCGCGGTTCTCGACATCTGCGCCAGTACCGCATCGATCTGGCGGGCCTTCAGCGCCGGGATCAGTGCGTCGAAGTCCATGGTCACCCACTGACAGGTCACTTTCATCGCGGCGCACATCTTGTTGCCGATTTCGATCTCCATCCCCTGCAGCTTGCCGGAGGCGTCCTTGTATTCGAACGGGGCGTAGTCGGCGAGGGTGCCGATGCGGACGACCTGTTGTGCGTGGGCGGTGCTGATCAGGGTCAGGGCGGTGAGGGCTGAGAACACGAGCTTTTTCATGGCGATTTCCTTTGGGTGGGGGCGGCGATCACAGGATGCTGGACAGGAATTTCTGGAAACGGGGCGACTGCTGGCGGGTGAACACTTCGTCGGGGCAGCCGTCTTCTTCGATCTTGCCCTGGTGCACGAACACCACGCGGCTGGCGACCTCGCGCGCGAAGCCCATCTCGTGGGTGACCACCAGCATGGTGCGGCCGTCCTCGGCCAGCGCGCGCATCACCTTCAGCACTTCACCCACCAGCTCCGGGTCCAGCGCCGAGGTCGGCTCGTCGAACAGCAGTACTTCCGGGTCGGTGGCCAGCGCGCGGGCAATGGCTACCCGCTGCTGCTGGCCGCCGGAGAGCTGGGCAGGGTAGGCGTGGCACTTGCCGGCCATGCCGACCTTTTCCAGCATCTCCAGCGCCTTGGCTTCTGCCTCCTGGCGGCCGAGGCCGAGCACCTTCTGCGGCACGAACATCACGTTCTGCAGCACCGTCATGTGCGCCCACAGATTGAACTGCTGGAACACCATCGCCAGCTTGCGGCGGATGCGGATGATCTGTTGCGGGTCGGCCAGCGTCAGTCCGCCATCGTGCGTCGCCTTCATCTCCAGATGCTCGCCGTTGATGGTCAGGCGGCCGGCGTCCGGGGTTTCCAGCAGGTTGATACAGCGCAGCAGGGTGCTTTTGCCGGAGCCGCTGCTGCCCAGGATCGAGATCACGTCGTGCTTGTGCGCGGTGAGCGAGATGCCTTTCAGGATCTCGACGCTGCCGAACGACTTGTGCAGCTCCTCGATGGCCAGCACCGGCGCCGGCGGCGAAAAAGCGGGATGGGCTAGGGATGTCATGGGTGATCCTCTCTATTCTCGATTTGTGGACGTCTTTTTTTTGTGTGCCACTTCCGGCGGCGGCAGCGCCGCCGGCACGACGACTTGGAACCGCTTTCTAGTGCGCGCCCAGGCGCTTGCGTTTGAAACAGATCACCTTGGGCTGCGACATCTCGGCGATGGCGAAGCGCACCCCCTCGCGTCCCAGCGAGCCGTACTTGAAGCCGCCGAACGGCATGCCGTCGAAGCGGAAGTCGGAGGAGTCGTTGATCATCACCCCGCCGGCCTGCAGCCGTTCCGCCACCCCCAGTGCCGTCTCCAGATGGCTGGTGAAGATGCCGGCCTGCAGGCTGCTGTCGCTATCGTTGGCCGCAGCCAGCGCGCTTTCCAGATCGTCGAACGGGGCGACGATCACCACCGGCGCGAACACCTCCTCGCGCCAGACGCGGGCAGTGGTGGGGACGTCGGCGAGGATGGTCGGCGCGTACAGCGCGCCCTGGCGCTGGTGGCCGCACAGTACGGTGGCACCCTCTGCGATCGCCTCGTCCACCCAGCTTTCGATGCGGCAGGCCTGCGCCTCGCTGATCATCGGCCCCATGTCGGTGGCCTCGTCCAGCGGGTCGCCGACCCGCATCGCGGCGGTCAGCTCGGTCAGGTAGCGGGTGAACAGCTCGTACACCGGCCGCGCGATCAGCAGGCGCTGGGTGCCGATGCAGTTCTGCCCGGCGGCCCAGAATGCGCCGGAGACGCAGGATTCGGCGGCGTCGCGCAGGTCGCAGTCGGCCATCACGATCACCGGCGCGTTGCCGCCCAGATCCATCGCCAGCTTCTTCAGTCCCGCCTCGCGGGTGATGGCTTCGCCGCTGACCGGGCCGCCGGTGAAGCTGATCATGCGGATCGCCTTGTCGCGCACCAGCGGCGCGGCCACGTCGCTGCCGCCATGCACCAGCTGCAGTGCGTCGCGCGGTACGCCTGCCTGCCACAGGCACTCCGCCAGTCTCACCGCCGACAGCGGCGCCAGCAGCGACGGCTTGAGGATCACCGCATTGCCGGCGGCCAGCGCCGGCCCCAGCTTGTGGGCGACCAGGTTCAGCGGGTCGTTGAACGGGGTGATGGCGAGGATTACGCCCAGCGGCTCGTGGGTGAAATAGCCGCTACGGTCTTCGGCACCGGCGTAGGAATCAAACGGAATGATCTCGCCGCCGTGACGTTTGGCTTCCTCCGCCGACAGCCGCAGGGTGTTGACGCAGCGCGCCACTTCCTTGCGTGCCTGGCGCAGCGCCTTGCCGGACTCCAGCACGATGGTGCGGGCAAACTCGGCGGCCTGTTGTTCCACCATGGTCGCGGCGCGCTGCAGCAGCTCGGCGCGCTGGTGGCGCGGCAGCGCTGCGGCCAACGTTGCGCCGTGGCGGGCGCGGCTGACGATGGCCGGCAGCGCCTCGACCGGGGTCAGCTCGACGCTGCCGACCACGCTGCCGTCAAACGGCGACTGCACTTCGCAGTGCATGGCTTGCTGTTTGAGTGGCGCGTTCATGCTTGCACCTCCTGGCCGCCGGTCTGCTCGGCCAGCTCGATCAGGTCGGACAGCACGGCGAAGGCGGTTTCCACGCGCCCGGCACCGGGGCCGCTGATGGTGACGCCGCCCAGCACGTCGGTGTCGAAGGTGATGGCGTTGGTGACGCCGCCGATCGCCGCCAGCGGGTGGCCGGCCGGTAGTTCGCGCGGCTCGACGCTGGCGCTGACGCTGCCGTCCGGGTGACGGGTGGCGGAGCCGACCAGGCGCCAGCTGCGTCCGGCGGCCTGCGCGGCGTGGATGTCGCTACTAGTGAGGCCGGTGATGCCGCGGCAGGGCACATCGGCGCGGGTCAGGCCGGCCTGCCACAGCGTATTGGCGAGAATCACCACCTTCAGCTGTACGTCGCCACCGCCGAGGTCGGCGCTGGGATCGGCCTCGGCGTAGCCGAGCGCCTGCGCCTCGCGCACCGCGGCGTCGAAGTCGTGGCCCTGCGCCAGCCGTTCCAGCACGAAGTTGGAGGTGCCGTTGAGGATGCCGGCAAAGCCGTTGATCTCGCAGCCGCGCAGCGTGGTGCCGATCTGGCGCAGCACCGGCGTGCCGCTCATCACTGCGCCCTCGTACTTGATGGCGGCACCGTTGGCCGCAGCCAGGGCGGTGAGCGACTGCTGTGCCAGCGCGATCGGGCCCTTGTTGGTGGTGATCACGTGCTTGCCGTGGCTCAGCGCGGCACGGCAGTGTGACAGCGCTGGCTCGCCAGTGTGCGGGTCGGTGAAGGTGGCCTCGACCACCACGTCGACGTAGTCGGCGGTGACCAGTTCGAGGGTGGCGGCGAGGTCGATGTGTTCGCTGATGCGGGTCGACGGATCGCGGCGCAGCGCGTCGGTGCTGAAGCCGCTGTCGGCGGTGGCCAGCAGTGCGTCCAGGTCGATGCCCTGCGGGTTGCTGACCACGCCCAGACGCAGGTCGGCCAGCGCAGTGATGCGGAAGTCGAGGCCGCCAAGCTTGCCTTGTTTTGCCTTGAGCAGAGCCACCAGGCCCTGGTTAACGCCGCCGAAACCAATCAGTGCCAATCGGAAAGTCATCGCTGGATCCCTTCGTATTCGAGTGTGGAACTTCATGTTACGGCGGCGAAATGTCGCAAACAATCGACTAATTGACGCTAAAAACGGTTATTTTGTTGCGTTTTGGCTGCTGTCGGCTGCGCTTTGCCCGTCGCCTTCCACCGGGATGAACAGCGAGGTTTTCAGCGTGTTGAGCACCACGTTGGTGGTGATGCGGCGGATCATCGGGTTGTTCTCCATCACCCGTGCCGTCAGGCGGTCGTAGGCCTCGACATCCTGGGCGGTGATGATGACGATCAGGTCGGCGGCACCGGTCACGTAGTAGATCTGCTGGATGGCGTCGATCTGCTTCGCCCACTCGCGGAAGCGGTTGACGGTGTCGTAGTTGTCGCGCTCGATTTCCATGGCGGCGACAAAGCTCATCGGCCGCCCAACCAGTGCGCGGTCGAGCACGGCCACTTCGGCGGTGATGATCTTTTCCGCGCGCAGCCGTTTGAGGCGCTTCTGCACGGCGGAGGCGGACAGGCCGATGGCCTCGGCGATCACCTCCGCCTTGATCGAGCAGTCGCGCTGCATGATGGTGAGGATCTTCTGGTCGAACGAATCAAGGCTTGTGCTCATGGCGGATACCGGAAAATTAGAGATAGAACGCGGTGGCCGAGCCGGCCCCCGCACCGCGGCGCACCTGGTCCAGCACCTGGATCAGTGCGCGCCTGCGCTCGGCGTCGAAGCCGTCCAGGCGCACCGCCGGCAGTTCGATGCGGTCAACGCCCGGTGGCAGCGGATAGGCCCGTTCCGAGCCTTGCTGGCGCTTGGCGATCAGCGCGCTGCCCTGCAGCGCCAGCAGCGTCATCTGCAGCGAGCAGGGCGCCGGCAGCGCCAGCGCGTCGGCCAGCGGCAGCAGCAGCGGGGTGATTTGCTGCAACAGCGGGATCTCGTACACCCCCGGCCACCAGGCGTGCGCGTGCGGCGGCCAGTAGCCGGTGGGCAGCACGGCGACCATTTCCACGCTGCGGTCGCCGCGCAGCAGCGCATAGGCCGGCACCCGGCCGTCGGCGTCGGCAGCGGCGTGACAGCACAGGCCCGCCGGGTGCGGCACCGGCGGCGCCAGCGTGATGCCGGCCGGACGCAATTGCTGCAGCAGCGCCAGCGCGTGTTGCCGCTGCAGGGCAGGCAGCGGGCGGCCGGCGACGCCGGGGGCCGGCAACAGCCGGCAGCGCCACTGCGGGCCGGGCGGCATCGCGATCCCGCCGTCGTGCGGCAGCGGCAATTCGCCGGCAAAAAATGGTTCACGCATACGACCCCTCCCGTCTTGCTGCCGCCCCGGACTCGGTCTCCGGCGGCGACACCTTGACTGTCATTATGCAGAGAGTGATCGCGGCGAAAGCGCAATGTGATGGGCTTTTGCTACGTCATCGCGCCAATTTTCCGATTTTTGTTCCGGTTGGCTGCGTTGATGACGGTGGCAAACGTTGGCCGCGGCAAAACAAAACCCGCACCGGGGCGGTGCGGGTTGCGGGGGTCCGGCGCGGCGCTGGCGCGCCGGCGGTAGTGCTTACTTGAACGGGTAGATGTCGTTGCTGAAGTACTTGTCCTGGATCTTCTTGTAGGTGCCGTCCTTCAGGATTTTCTTCAGTGCCACGTTGATCTTGGCCAGCAGTTCCTTGTTGCCTTTCTGTACCGCAATGCCGCAGCCCTGGTAGTACTTCGGATCGTTGAACACCGGGCCGACAAAGGCGTAGCCCTTGCCCTTGCCGGTTTTCAGGAAGTCTTCCTCACCGACGGTGGACTCCAGGAACACCGCGTCCAGGCGCTGGCTGGACAGGTCGAGGAAGGCGTCGGTGATCTTGCCGTAGACCTTGATCTGCGCGCCTTTCGGCTTCAGCTTGTCGTTGGCTTCCTGCTGCTGCACGGCGCTGCGCAGCACGCCGATGTTCTTGCCCTTGTACCAGGCGTCGTTGATCTGGGTGCCTTCCTTGGCCAGCAGGCGGCCGGGCACGTTGAAGTACATGTCGCTGAAATCGACGATCTTGGCGCGCTCTGGCGTGATGCTCATCGAGGCGATGGCGACTTCGAACTTCTTGGCCTGCAGTGCTGGCACGATGCCGTCGAAGTCCATCGCTTTCAGTTCGCACTGCAGCTTGGCCTCGGTACAGATGGCGCGGGCGATGTCCGGATCGAAGCCGGTGATGCTGCCGTCGGCGGCCTGTTTCGAGAACGGCGGGTAGCTGACATCGGTGACGATGCGGATGGTTTGGGCTTGTGCCAGCAGCGGCAGCGAGCAGATGGCGGTCAGCGCCAGCAGGTGTTTGTAGTTCATGGGGTCTCCGTTTTCCTTTGTCGTTGCGGTGTGTGTCGCACTCCGCGGCTGTTTCTATCTTAATCGCGGACGCGTGCCAACCGTGCGTCAATTGTGTATACATTTGTGCGGCTTTTTTGCCAGTGCGACATGAAAAATCCGGCGGCAGTGGTTTTCCGGCGCTTGACTGCCATCAATGCCGTGCTGGCGCGGGTGGCTACAATGGGCGCTGACCCGTCGCCGCCCAGCGCGACACCGGGCCGGGACGGCTTCCCGGCACCACGCCCGCACCACGCCATGGCCAAGAAATTCCCGCTGCACCCCAAGCACCCGGAGCGCATCTGCTGGGGCTGCGACAAGTACTGCCCGGCCAGCTCCTTGCAGTGTGGCAACGGTTCCGGCCGCACCCAGCACCCGGCCGAGATGCTCGGTGACGACTGGTATCTGTGGGGCGACTGGGGCATCACCCCGGACGACGATGCGGCGCAGCCGGCGCCCGTCACTGAGCCTGCCGCCAGCAGCAGCTGAACGCCGTCGCGGGCAAAGGTTGGCCGCAAGGCTGTGCCGGCCCGCTGCCAGCGCGACCGCGGCCAGGCGTCGCCGCACCGCCCGCCACTTGCGTACAGGTGACATCGCTGTACAGAAGCGGCACCGTCGCCGCTTGCCCTTTCTAGTAGTAAAAAATTTTATCTCCTTGATAAGGCTGGATAATTTTCCTGTTTTGGCCGATTGCTGCGTCGCGTCAATCTCGCCGCCGGCCGTTGTGGGGCGCGGGGATTGCTGAAATGATGCGTACGCAACAGGCTGGGTGCGTCCGTTCGCGCCGCCGGCACCGGTAACCGTCGTTGCCGCGCCGGGCGTCGCGGTGGCCGTGCCCCCGCCGTGCGCGTTGCGCGCCATCCCGATTCTTCCGCTGCCGCCGGCAGCGTCAGCCGCCAAGGAGTGAAGCATGTCCCTGCCCGTCATTGCCGCCCGGCAACTGCCCGTCGCCGCCGCTGGTGTGGCGCCGCCGTTCGCGGTGTCGGCCGGCAGCGCCTGCGCCGCGGGGGCGGGCCGATGACGGCGCCGCTGCAGCTGGCGGTGCTGCTGCTGCCGCCGTGTTCACCGTTCGGCATCGGCTGCTTTGCCGAGCCGTTCCTGCAGGCCAACCGTCTGGCCGGCAAGACCCTGTACCAGTTGCGCTTCTATAGCTGGAACGGCCAACCGCTGCCGATGGCCGGCGGCATGCGCTACCCGGTGAGCGGCGCGCTGCGCGACGCCGAAGCCTGCGACCAGCTGTTCGTGCTCAGCGAGGGCGTGCTGCCGTTCAGTGATGCCGCGCTGTGCTGCCATGCGCTGGCGCTGCTGGCGTCCCGCGTGTCGCTGCTGGGCGGGGTGCACTGCGGTGCCTGGTGGCTGGCCAGTGCCGGGCTGCTCGACGGCTACCACGCCACCATCCACTGGCCGGAACAGCCGGCCTTTGCCGAGCGCTTTCGCAGTGTGGTGGCGTCGCAGCACGTGTACGAGCTGGATCGCGGCCGCTTTACCTGTGCCGGCGGTCTGGCGCAGATCGACGGCACGCTGGCGCTGATCGGGCGCCAGCACGGCGTCGAGCTGGTGGAGTCCATCGCCGCGGTGCTGTGCGCCGAGCGCGTGCGCGGCAGCGACGAACGCCAGCGCGTGCCGCTGCTGGCGCGGGTGGGCGAGAAACACCCCAAGCTCACCGAGGCGGTGATGCTGATGGAAGCCAATATCGAGGAGCCGCTGACCACCGACGAGCTGGCGCGGCTCACCAACCAGTCGCGGCGCCAGCTGGCGCGCCTGTTCAAGCAGTACCTGGACGATTCGCCGTCGCGCTACTACCTGCAGCTGCGGCTGGAGCGCGCGCGGCAACTGCTGCGCAACACCGGCAAATCGGTGGTGCAGATCGGGCTCTTGTGCGGCTTTTCTTCCGGGCCGCACTTTTCCACCGTGTACCGGACTCATTTCGGCATCTCGCCGCGCGAGGAGCGCTTCCCCGGCGACAGCGACTTGGCCGACGAAGGCTGAGGCCGTCTGCGGCCAACGTTGGCCGCAGGTGACCCGGCTGCCCCAAGCCGTTCGTCGCCCGGATAAGCGCAGCGCCTCCGGGAACATCGGAGCCCCTCCCGGATGCGCCTGTGGCTTATCCGGGCTACTTGCTGACACGCGATGCGGCCAACGTTGGCCGCAAGCGACCCGGCTGGCCCAAACAGAAAGCTGCGTGTCTTGATTCTGGACGGAAAGTTTGACGCACCTGCCTAGAATGGCTCCATCTCAACGCCAGATGAAGGATTCCCAGATGTCCGCTCCCGTTACCCGCCAAACCTTTGATGAAGTGATGGTTCCCAACTACGCCCCGGCCGCGTTCGTACCGGTCAAGGGTGAAGGCTCCCGCCTGTGGGACCAGCAGGGCAAGGAATACATCGATTTCGCCAGCGGCATCGCCGTAACCAGCCTGGGCCATCTGCATCCGGAACTGACCAAGGTTCTGCACGAGCAGGTGGACCGCCTGTGGCACCTGTCCAATACCTTCACCAACGAGCCGGCACTGAAACTGGCGCGTCGCCTGACCGAGACCACCTTTGCCGAGAAGGTGTTCTTCTGCAACTCCGGCGCCGAAGCCAACGAAGCCGCGCTGAAGCTGGCCCGTCGTTACGCCTTCGACCATTTCGGTGGCAGCAAGACCGGCATCGTGTCCTGCAAACAGGCTTTCCACGGCCGTACCCTGTTCACCGTGTCGGTCGGCGGCCAGCCGAAGTACACCGAAGGCTTCGCCCCGCTGCCGGGTGACCTGAACCACATCGAATTCAACAATCTGGCAGCCGCCGAGGCCGCCATCAACGCCGGCACCTGCGCGGTGATCGTGGAGCCGGTACAGGGCGAGGGCGGCGTGCTGCCGGCCACCAAGGCCTACCTGCAGAAGCTGCGCGAGCTGTGCGACAAGCACAACGCGCTGCTGATTTTCGACGAAGTGCAGATCGGTGTCGGCCGCTCCGGCGCGCTGTACGCCTACCAGGCCTACGGCGTGACTCCGGACATCCTGACCAGCGCCAAGGCTCTGGGCAACGGCTTCCCGGTCGCCGCCATGCTGACCAGCAACAAGGTCGCCGCCTCCTTCGTGGTCGGCACCCACGGTTCCACCTACGGCGGCAACCCGATGGCTTGCGTCGTGGCCGACAAGGTGCTGGAACTGATCGACACCCCGGAAGTACTGGACGGCGTCAGCAAGCGTCACCAGCTGCTGAAGGACGGCCTGGCCGCCATTAATGCCAAGCACGGCGTGTTCAAGGAAGTGCGCGGCATGGGCCTGTTGATCGGCGCCGAGCTGCAGGGCGCGTTCCACAACAAGGCCAAGGACATCGTCAACGCCGCCGCCAAGCACGGCCTGCTGGTGCTGGTGGCCGGCACCAACGTGCTGCGCATCGTGCCGTCGCTGGTGATTCCGGAAGCCGACCTGAAGGAAGGTCTGGCGCGTCTGGACGCCACCATCGCCGAACTGGTGACCAAGGCGGAAACCGCCAAACAGGCGCAACCGGCCTAATGCCATACACGGCGGCGACCAAGTATCGCCGCCGTTTTTCCCTACAGAGGAATATCCATGCTCCTAGTCCGTCCGAGCAAGCTGTCCGACCTGCCGCAGATTGAACGCATGGCGCGTTCCGACGGCCCGGTACTGCACTCCCTGCCGCCCGACCGCGATCGCCTGCAGCAGCGGGTGGATGATTCCGTGCATTCGCTGCGCGCCGAGGTCGATTGCCCCGGCGAGGAAAGCTACCTGTTCGTGCTGGAAGACACCGCCACCGGCCAGCTGCACGGCACCGCCGGCATCATGGCCGTTGCCGGCTTCTCCGAGCCGTTCTACGCCTTCCGCAACGAAGTGCTGGTGCACGCTTCGCGCGAGCTGAAGGTGAACCACCGCGTGCACGCGCTGGTGACCTCGCACGAGCTGACCGGCCGCACCCGCCTGACCGGCTTTTACTTCGACGAAGCGGCGCTCGGTCGCGGCATGGCCGCGCCGCAGCTGCTGTCGCGAGCACGCATGATGTTCATCGCCCAGCACCGCGAACGCTTCAACAACGAGATCTTCTCGGTGCTGCCGGGCGTCACCGACGACAACGGCCGCTCGCCGTTCTGGGACGCGGTCGGCTTCAAGTTCTTCCGTCGCGACTTTGCCGAGATGGAGCTGGCCTCCGGTGGCCGCAGCCGCACCTTCATCGCCGAGATGATGCAGGTCGATCCGCTGTACGTGCCGCTGATCGCCGAGGAAGCGCAACGCGTGATGGGTGAGCCGCACAGCGGCGCGCGCACCAACTACCGCTGCCATCTGGCCGAAGGCCTGGAGCCGGATCATTTCGTCGACCTGTTCGACGCCGGCCCGGTGCTCACCGCACAGCTGGATGTCTGTCGCTCGGTGCGTTACAGCCGCCTGCACACCGCCCGCCGCGGCGTGGTCAGCGGCGCCACCGTGCCGTATCTGGTCAGCAACACGCTGACCGCCGAATTCCGTTGCCTGCTGGTGGACCTGCCGCCGCTGCAGGGCGACGAAGTCACGCTGCCGACCGCGGTAGCCGATGCGCTTGAGATCGTGGATGGCGACGCCGTGCGTTGCGTTCCGTTGCAGACCGAAGGGGGCCGCTGATGATCGTATTGAGAATGTGCCGGCCGGACGACGTCGACGCGCTGGTGATGCTGGGCCACAAGGCCGGCCCCGGCCTGACCACGCTGAAGCCGGACCCGGTCGCGCAGGGTGCGCGCCTTGAGCGCGTGCAGCGCACCATCGCCGGCGAACTACCACTGGCCGAGCAGGGCTATCTGTTCGTGCTGGAAGACACTGCCAGCGGCAAAGTGGTGGGGGTGTGCGGTATCGAAGTGGCCGTCGGCCTCGACCAGGCGTTCTGGACCTACCGCATGGATACCTTCGTGCACGCCAGCCGCGAGCTGGGGCTGTGGACGCGCATGGACAAGCTGCACATGTCGCATGGCCTGACCGGTTATTCCGAGCTGTGCACGCTGTTCCTCGACCCGGATTACCGCGTTAACGGCAACGGCTCGCTGCTGTCCAAGGCGCGCTTCATGTTCATCGGCCAGTTCCGCGAGCGCTTTGCCGAGCGCATCTGCGCCGAAATGCGTGGTTACTTCGACGAAAACGGCGAATCGCCGTTCTGGAAGGCGCTGGGTGCACACTTCTACCGTATCGACTTTCACGAGGCCGATCGCCTGGTGGCGCTGGGCAAGAAATCCTTCCTTGCCGAGCTGATGCCGCGCTACCCGGTGTACATCGACTTCCTGCCGCAGGACGCCCGCGACTGCATCGGCAAGGTGCACAAGGAAACCGAGCCGGCACGCCGGCTGCTGGAAGTGGAAGGCCTGCGCCTGGAACAGCACGTGGACATCTTCGAAGGCGGCCCGGTGCTGGAAGCGCGCATCGACGACCTGCGCGTGATGCGCGACAGCGGCCTGTACCAGGTGGAAATCGTGGCCGAAGCGGCTGCCGACGCTCCGCGCCAGCTGGTGGCCAACGCCGAGCTGGCCGACTTCCGCGTGATTCTGGCTGCGGCCAACGTGGCAGACGGCGTGGTGCACCTCACCGCCGAACAGGCACGCGCGCTGCAGGTGAAAGCCGGCGACCGCGTCCGCGTGATGCCGCAGAACCCGGCCAAATAAACCGAACATTTATTGCCGGCAGCCAGTGCTGCCGGTTTACCAACACAAACGGGCGCCTCGAAAAACGGGAATTTTTCGAGGTGTCCAGACAGGAATACAGCAATGAGCCAACTGTTCATCGACGGCGCCTGGACCACCGGTCGCGGCGCAACCTTCGTCTCGCTCAACCCGGCCAACGGCCAGCCGGTATGGGAAGGCCACTCGGCCGCCGCCGCCGACATCGACGCCGCCTTCGCCGCTGCGCGCCGCGCCTTTGACGACTGGCGCCGCCGCTCGCTGGACGAGCGCATCGCGCTGGTGCGCCGCTTTGCCGAAGTGCTGGGCGAGCACAAGGAAGACATGGCCCGCGCCATCGGCGTGGAAACCGGCAAGCCGCTGTGGGAGTCGCGCCAGGAAGTGGCGGCCATGGTGGGCAAGATCGACATCTCCATCCGCGCCTACAACGACCGCACCGGTGAAAAGCGTGGCGAGCTGGCCGGCGACACCACCGTGCTGCGCCACCGCCCGCACGGCGTGATGGCGGTGTACGGCCCGTACAACTTCCCCGGCCACCTGCCGAACGGCCACATCGTTCCGGCGCTGATCGCCGGCAACACCATCCTGTTCAAGCCGTCGGAACTCACCCCGCTGGTGGCCGAGCTCACCATCAAGCTGTGGGAAAAGGCCGGCGCACCGGCTGGCGTGATCAACCTGCTGCAGGGTGAGCGCGATACCGGTATCGCCCTGGCGCAGCACCCGGCGCTGGACGGCCTGCTGTTCACCGGCAGCTCCGCCACCGGCGTGGCACTGCACAAGCAGTTCGCCGGCCGCCCCGGCTTCATGCTGGCGCTGGAAATGGGTGGCAACAACCCGATGCTGGTGGCCGAGGTGGACAACCTGGACGGCGCCGTGCACCACGCCATCCAGTCGTCCTTCCTGTCGGCAGGCCAGCGCTGCACCTGCGCGCGCCGCCTGCTGGTGCCGCACGGCGAGTTCGGCGACCGCTTCATCGCCCGCTTTGCCGAAGTGGCCGCCAAGCTCACCATCGGTGAATACGATGCCGAGCAGCAGCCGTTCATGGGCGCCATGGTGTCGCTGAAGGCCGCGCAGGGCATGCTGGCCGCACAGGACAAGCTGCTGGCGCTGGGCGCCAAATCCATCCTGGCCATGCGCCAGCTGCAGGACGGCAAGGCCTTCGTGACCCCTGCCATCGTGGACGTGACTGACATCGCCGCCCAGCTGCCGGACGAGGAATACTTCGGCCCGCTGAGCCAGATCATCCGTTACCACGACTTCGACGAAGCGCTGCAGATCGCCAACAACACCCAGTACGGCCTGTCCGCCGCGCTGCTGGCCGACGACGCGGCGCTGTGGCAGCGCTTCAACCAGGACATCCGCGCCGGCGTGGTGAACTGGAACAAACCAACCAACGGCGCTTCATCCGCTGCACCGTTCGGTGGCACCGGCCTGTCCGGCAACCACCGCCCGGGCGCCTACTACGCCGCCGACTACTGCGCCTACCCGATGGCGTCGGTGGAAGCGGGCGAGCTGACGCTGCCGGCGCAGCTGTCGCCGGGCATGACTTTCTGAGGGTGTTGTTTCTGCTCCTTGACAGCCCGCCGCGTGCGGGCTTTTTTGCGTGCGGCCAACCTTGTGCAAGCTTGGCCGCACGCGCTCAGAACCTGTTCAAAGTCGCGCGCGCTCACGCGAGACAAGGCGAAAACGACGGAGAAAGCGGCGTTTAGCTGGATATAAACAAGCAGGCCGAAAGCGTTTTCAACGCGGTATCGCCCCATGTGAGATCAGTCGCAGCAGACATTGAACAGTTTCTCAGGACTTGCCACGCAGGTAGTCGGCGACCGCCGTCGGCGGCATGGGCCGCGCCTCGAGAAAACCCTGCATCTCGTCGCAGCCGTTGGCCAGCAGCCAGGCCTGCTGCGCCGGGGTTTCCACGCCCTCGGCCACGGTGCCGCAGGCCAGCTGTTGCGCTAGGGTGATGATGGTGCGCGCCACCGCGCGGCCTTCTTCGCGGTCGAGATTGCGCACGAAGGCGAGGTCGATCTTCAGCACCGACACCGGCAGCTGCTGCAGGTAGGCGAGCGAGGAGTAGCCGGTGCCGAAGTCGTCGAGCGCGAGGTGCAGCCCCAGTCCGCGCAGTTGCTGCAGCAGCGGCAGCGCCCACTGCAGGTTTTCCATTGCCGCGGTCTCGGTGATTTCCAGCTCCAGCTGCGCCGGTGCCACGCCGTGACGCTGGCAGCTTTGCAGCAGCCAGTCCTGCAGCCCGGCATCGCCGAGCTGGCGCGGCGACAGGTTGATCGCCATGCGGCCAACCTGGTAGCCGTCGCGCTGCCAGGCGGCACGCTGCGCGATGGCCTGATCCAGGGTCCAGCGCCCGAGGCGCAGGATGAAGCCGGTTTCTTCCGCCACCGGGATGAATTCGCCGGGGCTGATGGGGCCCTCGGCCGACTGCCAGCGCAGCAGCGCCTCGAAGCCGGCGACGCTGCCGTCGCGCAGCCGCACCCGCGGCTGGTACACCATCGCGAATTGCTGCTGCTGCAGCGCCAGCGCCATCTGGCCGGCCAGCTGCAGCCAGCGCCGGGTGCGTGCCGGCTCGCAATCGCTGAACGCCACCACCGGGGTGCTGATGCTGCGCTTGGCGGCGGTCATCGCCATCTCGGCGTTTTGCAGCAGCTGGCCGGGCTGGTCGCCGTCCTCCGGATAGCGACAGTAGCCGGCACGGGCGCCGGCCTGCAGTTCGATGCCGCCGGGCAGCACGAACGGTGCGGCAAAGGCTTCCAGCAGTTGCTGCGCGCGCGGCAGCGGCTGGCGCTGGCCCGGCATCAGCACGGCAAAGCTGTCGCCCTGCAGCCGCGTCAGCTGCTCGTCGGGGTGCAGCAGGCCTTGCAGGCGCTGGCTGCTGGCCACCAGCAGCGCATCGCCGCTGTCGTGGCCGAACACCTGGTTGATGCGCCCCAGTGCGTCGATATTGCACAGCAGCAGCGCGCCGTGCGGGCACTGCTGCAGGCTGGCGTCCAGCTTCTGGATGGTGGCATGGCGGTTGGGCAGCCCGGTTAGTTCGTCGTTGAGCGCCAGCCATTGCAGCTGCGAGGTCTGCTGCACCTGCACGCTGATGTCGCTGACAAAGGCCAGCACATAGGCGTGCTGGCCCCAGTGCAGCGGCGCCAGCTCGACGCTGGCGTGAAACTGGCTGCCATCACAGCGCTCGGCGGTCACCTGCTGGCGCTCGCCCATGCGGCGCACGCTGGCTGCGGCGTGGTAGCCGCCACGGTGCTGGCGGTGCGCGCCGCGCCGTGCGATCGGCACCAGCTGGTCGATGTGGCCGCCGTCGAGCGCGCCCGGCGCGGCATGGAACAGCTGTTCCGCCGCCGGATTGCTGCTGACGATGCGACCGTCCTGATCCACCACCAGAATGCCCAGCGGCGCGCCGGAAACCAGTGCGTGCAGGCGGTTGCGTGCGTCCTCGTGCGCGGTTTTTTCCACCGTCAGCTGCTGGTAGGGTTGCAGCAGGCGGGTTTCGATCACCCCGCGCAGGAAAAAGCCCTGGCCGATAACCTTGAACACGTGGCCGAGGCCGTTGGCGACGTCGTCCACCAGCTGGTAGAAGCAGAAAAACAGCTCGCCGAAGGCCAGCACCAGCAGGCCGGCGGTCAGCCACTGCCCGGCAAAGATCGACTGCTGCGCGCGGTGCACGCGAAAGGCCAGCAGCAGGTAGCCGCCCACCAGCAGCCATTCCAGCACGATCTTCAGCGAGGTCAGGCCGCTGCCGGGCTGGTACAGCACCGGTAGCCTGTTGTACAGGCCGACGCCGAGCAGCGCCACCAGCGCGCCGTACAGCCACAGCAGCGGAATGGCGCGCCGCTGTTGCGGGGGCGGCAGCAGCATGCACAGGATCGCTAGCGCCACCATCGTGCGTGCGCCCAGCCACAGCACGATGGCCTTTTGCGGCGTGTTGGCGGTGACGAAGGCCGGCAGCAGCGCGTAGGACACGGTGTGCAGGGTATCCAGTGCCGCGATCACCGCGAAGCCGACCGCCAGCACCCGTAGCGGGCGGCTGCTGTCGGTGCGGAACCAGGCCATCACCGCCACCAGCAGGCTCATGGCGATGGACAGGATCTCCAGCATGGTGTGGATGGCGGCGTAGCCGGGCAGGCGTGCCCAGCCCGGCGACACCAGCTGCAACAGCAGCATCAGCGAGATCAGGAAACACAGCAGCAGCGCCAGCGGCAGCGGGGTCGCGCTGTTGGCGGACGGCGTACTGGCGGGCCAGGACAGAGATAGCATGCGGACGGGCTTTCGGCTGGGGTCGCAAAAGGGGTCAGGCAGCGCCGCCCGATGCCGGCGGCAAATTATCACTTTACCTTAAGTCATGGCGGCCATGCCGCTACAGCATGCCGGAACTTGATTTGACCCCACTGCCAGTGTGGCAAGCAGGACAACTGTGTGCCCGGACAGCCGCGGCGGCGGCCCGGGTGGCAGCCATGCGCGGAATGGGCGCACCTTGTGGACGTCGGTGCCGGGTGGCGGTGTCTATAGTGTGAGCTAGGATCAGTTAATACTGATTTAATCGCGGCGGCCGGTTTTGCCCGGCCGCCGCGATAAAACAGGCGTTAACAGGCCCTCTGGCCGCAGCAACGGCGGACTACCCTGCAAGACGGCGGGCGCCGTTTTGGCACAAGCTGGAGGCACGATCATGCCCACTACGCCGGAACCCGGACTACTGCAGCTGTTGTATCTCTATTTCATCCCGTACTGGCTGTTTCGTGATGTCACCCACGGCGATCAAATGCTGCGCGAGCAGAACTACCGCTACAACCGCGAACAGCGTAAATACCTGCCCGGCTATCTGCTGAAGTGGGCGGTCCTGTGCGCCTTGCTGCTGGCCAGCCACCAGCTGGCCAAGGAGCTGGCGCTGCAGGTGCCGGACTGGGAGCAGCTGTTTCAGCTGTGGACGCTGTTTTCCGGCATCAGCTTCGCGGTCGGCGTTGCGCTGATGTCCAACATCATGGTGGCCTGGAGCTTCCTGACCTTCATCCCCTGAGGCCTGCCCGTGCGCCGTGTACGGCAAGCCTGGCCGCATGGCGGGTGAGCGCTTGCGGCCAACCTTGCTGCGCAATCCTTTCTCCCCCGCGTCCCGGATGCGCTGCGCTTATCCGGCTAGGAGAGGGCAGCCTCTTCCTGCGCCGCCTGCGCCAGCAGCCATTCGCGGAACACGCGTACCTTGTACACGTCGGTGCGGGTCGCCGGGTGCACCAGGTAGTAGGCATGCTGGCTGCGCACCGGCTGGTCCAGTGCCAGCTGCAGCCGACCGCTGGCCAGCTCCTCCGCCACCAGGAACTGCGGCAACACCGCGATGCCGAGGCCGGAGATCGCCGCCTGGATCACCATGAAGAAATGCTCGAAGCGCGGGCCGGACAGCAGGCTGGCCTGGTGGGTATCCATGTCCTGCAGGCCGGCGGCGGACAGCCAGTCGTTCCACGCCTGCGGCCGGGTGGTGTGCTGTAGCAGGGTGTAGTCCAGCAGCTCGCGTACGTCGGCGAGCGGTTTTTTCAGCAGGCCGGGCGCGCACACCGGCACGATGTCCTCGCCCATCAGCCGGTGACAGATGGCACCCGGCCACAGCGCCGGGCCGAAGTGAATCGCCACGTCGGCCTCCACCTTGTCGAAATCGAACGGCCGCACCTGGGTGACCAGGTTGAGCTGGATGTCCGGGTAGCGCGCGCTGAAATCCACCAGCCTTGGCACCAGCCAGCGCGAGCCGAAGGTGGGCAGCATCGCCACGGTGAGCACGCCGCCCTCGCCGCGATAGGCCATCAGCTGCAGTGTGGCGGCCTCGGCGCGATCGAGTACATCCTGGATTGCCGCGGCGTAAGCCTCGCCGGCCACGGTCAGCACCAGTCGCTGTTTGACGCGCTCGAACAAGGGGCGGCCGATGAAGTCTTCCAGCCCGCGGATCTGGCGGCTGACCGCGCTTTGCGTCAGGTTCAGTTCTTCGGCGGCGCGGGTAAAGCTCAGGTGGCGCACGGCGGCTTCGAAACACTGCAGGGCCATCAGCGAGGGGAGGGTGCGGCGCATGGTGAGTTCATGAGTTTAAGGAATGAAGTCAGCAGAATACATCGCTTGAGCGCGACAGGGAAAGCCGTGACACTTTGCTTCATCAACGCCGCGGAAAAGATCAGCAATAGATCGCCGGCGCCATCGCACACTCAGGGAAGGGTATTCACAAATGACACAAACTCAAGCGTCCGCCGCCAACAGCCAACTGCACAAACTGCTGCTACAGGTAGCCGGTGAAAAAGCCGCCGCCGAGCTGTTCACCATGATCAAGGTCGAAGACGTACTGCTGGCCGAGCAGGCCGGCGCCACCGTATCGCGCCTGGTACTGGCGCAGGCGATGAACATGCTGCTGTTCGCGAAGAACCTGGAAGCGGTGCCGGAAGGCAAGCGCTACGTGGCAGACAAGCTGGCTGCCGGCGGCCAGGTGGTGTTCGACCACGGCGCGCTGCGCACCGTGGCTGCGGCCAACACCGGCGCGCTGCCGCAGGGCGAGCTGGCCTTCAAGCGCCTGCTGGAGCCGCTGGGCTTTGCCGTAGCCGACGTGTACCCGCTGCCGCGCCTGAAGATGACCGGCCGCGCCTACTGTCATCAGGATGCACCGGAGCAGGTGGCGCAGTTCTTCGTGTCCGAACTGCACGTGGACCAGTTCTCGCCGGCCTTCCAGGCGGCGGTGAACAAGGTGGTATCCACCGCGCGCGATCCGCTGTCCGCCGAAGACAAGGCGCTGCTGGCCACGCTGTCTGACAAGCGCGAACTGCCGTTCGCCGATGCCGCCAGCCTGCTGCCCAAGCTGGTGGGCTGCTTCGACGTGCAGCACACTACCCCGGCACTGGCCGACTACCACACCCTGCTGCAGGAATCCGCCGAAATGGCGTGGATCTCCACCGAGGGCAACGCCTTCAACCACGCCACCGACCACGTGGCGGACGTATTCGCCACCGCCGACGAGCTGCGCGCCAAGGGCCAGCCGATCAAGGACAAGGTGGAAGTGTCCGCCAGCGGCCGCGTACGCCAGACCGCGTTCAAGGCAGCACAGGTGGAGCGCGAATTCATCGACGCCGATGGCCAGCGCGTCAGCCGCATCGTGCCGGGCTCGTTCTATGAATTCATCACCCGCGACCGTTACACCGACGAAGCGGGCCACAGCAAGCTGGACCTGCGCTTCGACAGCTCCAACGCGCAGGGCATCTTCAAGATGACCGCCGCTGCCTGCTGAGTGCAGTCTGATCTCTCTGGGTAACGGCTCCTTGTTGCCTGCTTGACCTGCCCTGCGTAACGGGGCAGGTCTTTTTCCGGCCTGCGGCCAACCTTTTGCCAGAACACACACATGATTCCCCGTCTGCATACCACCCCCACCAGCGACACGCTGTACCTCGACTTCGCGGCCGAACTGGCCGTGCGCGGCTTTGCCGGCGAGATCAGCCACGCTTATGCCGACCGGACCGTACTCTCCACCGACAACTCCATCTACCAGGTGCTGCCGCAGCTGGTGGTGTTCCCGCGCGATAACGACGACGTGATCCGCATCGCCCGCCTGGCCGGCGAGCCGCGCTTTCAGGGCCTGAGCTTCAACGCCCGTGGCGGCGGCACCGGCACCAATGGCCAGTCGCTGGGCCACGGCGTGATCGTGGACATCTCTCGCCACATGAACCGCATCCTGGAAATCAACGCCGCAGAGCGCTGGGTGCGGGTACAGGGCGGCGTGGTGAAAGACCAGCTCAATGCCGCGCTGAAGGCGCACGGGCTGTTCTTCGCGCCGGAGCTGTCCACCTCCAACCGGGCCACCATCGGCGGCATGATCAACACCGACGCCAGCGGCCAGGGCTCCTGCCTGTACGGCAAGACCCGCGACCACGTGCTGGCGCTGGACACCGTGCTATTGGACGGCACGCTGTGGCACTCCTCTCCGCTGGACGAGGCCGAGTTCGCCGCCATCAGCGGCCGCGACGACCGTGTCGGCATGGTGCACCGCCTGCTGGACGACATCCGCCGCGACGACGCGGCGCTGATCGCCGACAAGTTTCCCAAGCTCAACCGCTGCCTCACCGGCTACGACCTGGCGCACATCCGCGACGACGCCGGCCGCTTCAACCTCAACAACATCCTGTGCGGCTCGGAAGGCACGCTGGGCTTCATTGTGGAAGCCAGGCTGAACGTGCTGCCGATGCCGCGCGCCAGCGCGCTGGTAAACGTGCGCTACGCCAGCTTCGACGCCGCGCTGCGCGATGCGCCGGCGCTGATGCGCCTGGGGGCCGCCTCCATCGAAACGGTGGACTCCAAGGTGCTGAACCTGGCGCGGCAGGACATCGTGTGGCACGGGGTGCGCGAGTTCTTCCCCGACGACGCCACCCCGGCGCAGGGCATCAACCTGGTGGAATTCCTCGCCGACAGCGATGCCGCACTGGAAGCCACGCTGGCTGCCATCGGCGCGCAGCTGGACACCGAAGGCAGCAGCCATGGCCGTCAGGGCCACACCGTGGCGCGCGGCGCCGCGGTTGGCCGCATCTGGGGCATGCGCAAGAAATCGGTGGGTCTGCTCGGTAACGTCAACGACAGCCGGCGGCCGATCCCGTTCGTGGAAGACACCGCGGTACCGCCGGAACACCTGGCCGACTACATCGCCGAATTCCGCGCGCTCTTGGACAGCCATGACGTGAGCTACGGCATGTTCGGCCACGTGGATGCCGGCGTGCTGCATGTGCGCCCGGCCATCGACATGAAAGACCCGGCGCAGGAAGGCCTGGTGCGCAGCATCACCGACGGCGTGGTGGCGCTTACCCAGAAGTACCACGGCCTGCTGTGGGGCGAGCACGGCAAGGGTGTGCGCTCGGAGTACGCGCCGGCCTTCTTCGGCCCGCTGTACCCGCGGCTGCAGCAGATCAAGGCGGCGTTCGACCCGTACAACCAGCTCAACCCCGGCAAGATCGCCGCGCCGACGCCGGACGGGCTGTGGAAGGTGGACGGCGTGACCACCCGTGGCCAGCTGGACCGCACCATCCCCATCGCCGTGCGAGCGCACTACGACGAAGCGCTGCACTGCAACGGCAACGGCGCCTGCTACAACTTCGACCCCGACGACGCCATGTGCCCGTCGTGGAAGGGCACCCGCGAGCGCCGCCATTCGCCGAAAGGCCGCGCCTCGCTGCTGCGCGAGTGGCTGCGGCAGCTGGCCGCGCAGGGCAGTGACCCGGTGAGCGCCAGCCGCGCGCTGCGGGCGCGTGGCTTTGTCGCCGGCCTGCCGGCGCGCATCGCCAACACCCTGGGCCAGCGCCGTGGCGCCGCCGACTTCTCGCACGAGGTGAAGGAAGCAATGGACGGCTGCCTGGCGTGCAAGTCCTGCGTTGGCCAGTGCCCGGTGAAAGTGGACGTGCCAAGCTTCCGCGCCAAGTTTCTGGAGCTGTATTACGGCCGTTACTTGCGCCCGCTCAAGGACTATCTGATCGGCGGGCTGGAACATGCGCTGCCGCTGGCAGCACGCCTGCCGTGGCTGTACAACGGCGTGATCGGCAGCAAGCTTGGCCGCATGCTGATGCGCAAGCTGAACCTGGTGGCAAGCCCGCTGCTGTCCGGTATCAATCTGCAGGCCGAACTGGCGCGCCGTGGCGTGGCCGTGGCCAGCCCGCAGGCGCTGGCTGCACTGCCGGCGGCGGATCGCGCCCGCGCGGTGATTGTGGTGCAGGACGCCTTTACCAGCTACTTCGAAACCCCGCTGGTGCTGGATGTGTTCGCGCTGCTGCAACGGCTGGGCTTTGTGCCGCTGCTGGCGCCGTTCCGCGCCAACGGCAAGCCGCTGCACGTGCATGGCTTCCTCGCCCGCTTCGAGAAAGTGGCGGCGGCCAACGTGGCCAGCCTGCAACAGCTGGCGGCCAGCGGCCTGCCGCTGGTGGGCATCGACCCGTCGATGACGCTGACCTACCGCAGCGAATACGCCAAGCTGGCCGGGATTGGTGAGCTGGCGCCGGGTGAATTGCCCAAGGTGCAATTGCTGCAGGAATGGCTGGCCAGCCGACTGGCCGAGCTGCCGGCAGACGCACGAGCGGCCCAAAGTGATGATATCGGGCGCGCAAGCTTCACCCTGCTGCCGCACTGCACCGAGAAGACCAACGCCCCGGCGGCGGTGGGCGATTGGCAGCAGGTGTTTGCTGCCTGCGGCCTGAACCTGGCCACCCGCGCCAGCGGCTGCTGCGGCATGGCCGGCACCTTCGGCCACGAGGCAGACAAGCGTGCGCTGTCGGAAACCATCTATCGCCAGAGCTGGCAGGGCATTGTTGCCGGCCAGCGTGACGACAGCCCGCTGCTGGCCACCGGCTACTCCTGCCGCTGCCAGGTGGCGCTGATGGACGACGTGGCGCTGCCGCATCCAGCCAGTGCGCTGCTGAGGGCTTTGACGCCGGCTGCCTGACTGGAGTAATCACGATCTAGCGAGCTAGGGAGAGACAAGGCGAAAACGACTGAGGAAGCGGAGTTTACAAGTGGTAAGTGAGCATTCCGAAGTCGGTTTCAACGCCGTATCGCCGACGCGCAGCAGATCGTGGCCAGGCCCTGCCAGCGCCGTTGTACTGCATTTTGACCGGTGGCACACCGCCACCGGCCGTGACTGTTTTGCGGTGGGCCAAGCCGGCCTGCCAGGCGGGCGCCTCGAAAATTTTCGAACCGCCCGACGTGTGGCTGCCAAGGTTGGCCGCACGGTGACAACTCACCACCGACAAGGGGGTAATGCATGAACAGCAAGTTGGCAGGGCATCTGCTGGTGGAGTGCCTGGTGGCACAGGGTGTGGACATCGCCTTTGGCGTGCCGGGGGAAAGCTACCTGGCGGTGCTGGATGGCTTCTATCGTAGCCGCGAGCAGATCCGCTTCGTGGCCTGCCGCAACGAAGGCGGCGCCGCCTTCATGGCCGAGGCGCACGGCAAGCTCACGCGCCACCCCGGTGTGTGCCTGGTAACACGCGGCCCCGGCGCCACCAACGCCAGCATCGGCGTGCACACCGCGTTCCAGGATTCCACCCCCATGGTGCTGCTGGTGGGTGACGTGGGCAGCGATTGCCGCGACCGCGAAGCGTTCCAGGAAATGGACTACAGCGTGTACTTCGGCCCGTCCACCAAGGGCATGGCCAAGCGCGTGGAGCGCATCGACGACGCCAACCGCATCCCGGAATACATCAGCCGCGCCTTCGCCACCGCCATGAACGGCCGTCCCGGCCCGGTGGTGCTGGTGTTGCCGGAAGACATGCTGGTGCAGCCGGTGGCCGACAGCCTGCAGGCGCTGCCGCGGGTGGAGGCGGTAACACCACATCCGGACCCGGCCGGCATCGCCGCGCTGCAACGCCTGCTGCAGCAGGCCGAACGCCCGCTGCTGATCGCCGGTGGCAGTGGCTGGGATGCCGAAGGCGCCGCCGCGCTGCAAGTCTTTGCCGAACGCTGGCAGCTGCCGGTGGGCAATGCCTTCCGCTTCCAGGACAGCTTTGACAACCATCACCCGCTGTATGCCGGCGACGTCGGCATCGGCATCAACCCGCCGCTGGCGGCCAACATCCGCAACAGCGACCTGATCATCGCCATCGGCGCTCGCCTCGGCGAGATGACCACCGGCGGCTACACCCTGCTGCAGGCGCCGCGCAGCCAGCAGCAGCTGGTGCACATCCTGTCGCAGGGCGACGAACTGGACCGCGTGTACCAGGCCGACGTGGCGATCCAGTCCGGTGTCAACGCCGCCGCACAGGCGCTGGCCGCCTTGCCGGTGCCGGCCGCCACGCCGCGCTGGCAGGCCTGGAGCCAGCAGCTGAACGCCGACTACCGCGCCAACCTGGTGCCGCAGCGCCTGGCCGGGCTGAGCGACGGCATCAGCGGCGACATCGACCTGCCGCGCGTGATCGCCAGCCTGCAGCGCCAGCTGCCGGCCGATGCGGTAATCACCAACGGCGCCGGCAACTTCGCCAGCTGGATTCACCGCTACTTCCAGTACCACGGCGTGGTGAAAGGCCACAAAACCCAGCTGGCGCCCACCAACGGCGCCATGGGTTACGGCGTGCCGGCCGGCATTGCGGCCAACCTCGCCACCGGCCGCACCGCCTTCACCATCGCCGGTGACGGTGACTTCCTGATGAACGGCCAGGAACTGGCCACCGCGCTGCAGCACGGCGGCAAATCCATCATCCTGCTGCTCAACAACGGCGTGTACGGCACCATCCGCATGCACCAGGAGCGCGAGTACCCTAATCGCATCAGCGGCACCCAGCTGGGCAACCCGGACTTCTGCCAGCTGGCAAGCGCCTACGGCTACGCCGCCGAGCGCATCGCCAGCAACGACGAGTTCGACGCGGCGCTGGAACGAGCACTGGCGCGCGAGAGCGGCACGCTGCTGGAAATCCGCCTGCCGCCGGACATCATCAGCACCCGCGCCACGCTGTCCACCATCACCCAGGCGGCGCTGGCGCGCGATTGAGGTGGTTTCCTGATGTGACAAAACCGGCCTGCGGGCCGGTTTTTTCCTTGCGGGGTGGCGGTGGGTCGGTCAGCAAGGCACGGTGCAACGGGGCTTATTCTAGTCTTGGTCCCGGCTGCCATCGGCTATGGTGAAGTGTCCGCTGCGGCCAACGTTGGCCGCATGACCACCCATTGCAGGAGCCATATCATGTCTTTATCCATGTATCAGGCCGCGATACCGCCGCTGTTGCGCGCGCTGAATAATCTGTCCGCCATTCTCGACAAGACGCTGCTGAATGCAGAGAGCCGTCATTTCGATGCCGCCGTATTGCTGCAGGCGCGGCTGGCGCCGGACATGTTTCCGTTTATCCGTCAGGTGCAGATTGTCACTGACACTGCCAAGGGCTGCGGCGCGCGGCTGGCCGGGGTGGAGGTCCCCAGTTATCCGGATACCGAAACCAGCTTTGCCGAGCTGCAGCAGCGTATCGCCAAGACCGTGCTGTTTCTGCAGGGCTTGCCAGCGGCGCAGTTCGATGGCAGTGACGAGCGCGACATCGTGCTGAAATTTCCGCACCAGACCATGACCTTCCGCGGCCAGGACTACCTGCAGTATTTCGTACTGCCCAATTTCTACTTCCACCTCACCACCGCCTACGACATCCTGCGCCACAACGGTGTGCCGCTGGGCAAGGCGGACTACCTCGGTGCTGACGGTTAGCCACCGGCAATAGCGGCCTGATGGCGGGCGGGTACATGTGCGGCCGCGCCGGATCCGGACTTGAACTGTCCGCCCGGCAGGCTGGCTCCGTAAAGCCCGGCACTGACGGCATCCCCGGCCGCCACGGCGCGACGGCGCGACGGGCTGCCGCTGTTCCGGCACCGTGGCGTGTCGTGTCGCTCCAGGCCGATGCGGCGGCGCAGCGCGCCAGGGCAGTGTCTTCACCAGATCCCTGCCGCCGTGATCCACCCGGATCGCGGCGGCTTTTTCATGCCCGGCCGTGCTACGGCCGCGGCTCGGCCTGCATCACCGCATCGCACAGCACGATCAGGCGCTGTGCCAGATCACGCACCCGCTGCGGTACTTCCGGGCGGCTGTGCAGCACCAGCTCCAGCGCCGGCAGCACCGGGAAGCCCTGTGCCGGCGTCAGGCTGCGGTGGTCGGCGCGGGCGAGACGGGCCGGCAGCAGGCTGACGCCGAGGCCGCTGGCCACCGCGGCGCGGATGCTGACCAGGCTGGCGCTGCTGTAGCTGATGCGCCAGCGGCGGCCGCTGCTTTCCAGCGCGTGGATCATCTCGTCGCGGTACAGGCCGCCGACGGGAAACACCACCAGCGGCAGCGGTTCGCGCTCGAAGGTCGGCGTGTCGCGGCTGTCCAGCCAAGCCAGCGGCTCCGGCCACGCGGCGTCGCCGACGGTGTGGCCCTGGCGCTGCTTGACCAGCACCAGATCGTAGCTGCCGGCACTGAACTGCTGCCACAGCATATTGCTCAGCCCGCTGCTGACCTCCAGCCGCAGCGCCGGGTAGTCGCGGGCAAAGGCGCCCAGCAGCGGGGTCAGCAGGTCGGCGACGAAGTCTTCCGGCACGCCGAGGCGGATCTCGCCCTGCACCTCGCCCGCATGCAATTCCGCCACCGCCTCTTCCATTAGCGTCAGCAGCCGTCGCGCATGGCCCAGCAGGCGGGTGCCGCTTTCGGTGGTGACCACGTAGCGGCCGCTGCGGTCCAGTAGTTCGCTGCCCAGCTGCTCTTCCAGCCGCCGCAGGTGCTGGCTGACGGTGGACTGGCTCAGGTGGACCCGCTCGCCGGCGCGGGTGAAGCTGCCGCTCTCCACCACCGCGACAAAGCTCTTCAGCAGCACCGGGTCCAGCATCGGATTTGTCATTGCGTTTTCCACTGATGGTTAGTTGAACATTTAATTTCTGAATTATAGCGCGGCTCAGTAGACTCATCGCAAGCAATCACCCCCGCCACCGTGCGAAGCATTGAGGAGTCAAATCATGGCGCAGTCCCTGTCCACCCCCTTCATCAGCGCGAGCCTGCCGCGCCGAGCCGGCGATGCCGGCCGGAAAGTGCGCCGTGGCTGAATCGCGTGTCGTGGCTGCTCCCGCTGCGCTGGGCGCTGAATTGCCGCTGGCGGCACTGCTGCTGCTGGCGCTGGTGGCGCTCAACCTGCGGCCTTTCATCACCTCGGTCGGGCCGCTGCTGGAGCCGTTGCGCGCCGCCACCGGCCTCAGCTTCCGCGCCGCGGCGGTGATGACGGCGCTGCCGTTCCTGCTGATGGGGCTGCTGGCCTTTGTCGGCGCGCAGCTGGCGCAGCGCATCGGCGAGCGGCGCACGGTGGCGCTGGCGCTGCTGTTGCTGGCCGCCGGCTGCGCCTCGCGGTTGTGGGCGGCGGACAGTGCCGCGCTGATCGCCGGAGCCGGTGTTGCCGGTGCCGGGGTGGCGGCGATCCAGGCGTTGATGCCAGGGGTGGCCAAGCGACTGTTCCCGCAGCGGGTGGGGCTGGCGATGGGGATCTACTCGGCGGCGCTGGTCGGTGGCGGCGCGCTGGGCGCGATGGCCAGCCCGTGGCTGGAGCACTACGGCGGCTGGCGGCTGGGGCTGGCGGTATGGCTGCTGCCGGCGCTGCTGGGCCTCGGGCTGTGGCTGCAGCAGACCGCCGGCATGTCGCTGGCGGCGGGGCCGGGCGACGGCGGGCTGTCGATGCGCGGTTTCTTCCGCAACCGTCGGGCCTGGCAGCTGGCGCTGTATTTCGGCCTCACCAATAGCGGCTATTCCAGCCTGGTGGCGTGGCTGCCGTCGTTCTACCGCGAGCAGGGACAGGCGGCGCAGGCGGCGGCCAACCTGCTGGCGTGGATGGCGCTGCTGCAGGCGGCGGCGGCCTTTGCGCTGCCCTTCCTGTCGCGCCATCACCACGACCGCCGCGCCATGCTGTGGCTGGCGCTGGCCTGCCAAGCGGCCGGGTTTGCCGGTCTCGCGCTGCAGCCGCAGCTGGCGCCATGGCTGTGGGCGGCGCTGGCCGGCATCGGCCTTGGCGGCTTTTTCTCGCTGAGCCTGATCGTGGTGCTGGAGCACCTGCCCGATGTGCGCCAGGCCGGCCTGCTGGCCGCCTTCGTGCAGGGCTGCGGTTTCCTGATCACCGCCGTCGGGCCGTGGGTGCTGGGCTGGTTCCGCGATCGCGGCGGCAGCTTTGCCACCGGCTGGTGGTGGCACTGCGCCATCGTGCTGGCGATGGCGCTGCTGACGGTGTGCTTCGCGCCGGCCAGCTACCGCCGCAGCATGCGCGGCATCTGAGTCAAGGTTTTTCCGGTGCGCGGCCGTTGCGCCGCCGCCGGTTGCAGTACGGCCAACCCAAAGCAAAAGCGATAGCAAGGTTGGCCGCAACGGTGTGGTCGTCCACGCCTGTCTACATCAAGAGGAGATCTGTCATGAAAAAGCTTGCTCTGAGCGTGATGCTGGTTTGTGCATCCATGGGCGCGGTGGCGAAGGACTGGAAAGTCATCCGCTTCGGCGTCAATCCGAGTTACGCCCCGTTCGAGTCCAAGGCCGCCAGCGGCGAGCTGGTCGGCTTCGACATCGACCTGGGCAACGCGCTGTGCGCCAAGCTGAAGGCCAAGTGCGTGTGGGTGGAAAACGCCTGGGACGGCATTATCCCGGCGCTGAAGGCGAAGAAGTTCGACGCCATCCTGTCGTCGATGGCGGTAACCGAGAAGCGCCTGCAGCAGATCAGCTTCAGCGACAAGATCTACAACGTGCCGCCGCGGTTGGTGGCGAAGAAGGGCAACGCGCTGCAGCCGGCGACGGACACCCTGCGCGGCAAGCGCATCGGCGTGGAGCAGGGCTCCACCGCCGAGGCCTATGCCAAGGCCTACTGGGAGCCGAAGGGGGTGACGGTGACCTCGTATCAGAACCAGGACCAGGTGTACCAGGACCTGACCTCCGGCCGGCTGGATGCGGCGTTCCAGTCCTCGGTGCAGGCCGAGCTGGGCTTCCTCAAGACCGCCGCCGGGCGTGATTACGCCTTTGCCGGCAACGGTGTGGCCGACAGCAAGACCCTGGGCGTCGGCGCCGCCATCGGCCTGCGCAAGGAAGACGGCGATCTGGCGCAGCAGCTCAACCGCGCGCTGGCCGAGCTGCACAAGGACGGCACCTACAAGCGGCTGTCCGGCAAGTACTTCTCCTTCGACATCTACTAAGCCGCCGCCGGCATGGGGCGCGCAGCCCCGGCCGGCAAGGAGATCATCATGTTACAAGGCTATGGGCCGCTGATCGCCAGCGGCACCTGGATGACGCTGCAGCTGGCGCTGCTGGCCTTGGCGGCGGCGCTGCTGCTGGGCCTGCTTGGGGCCAGCGCGCGGCTGTCGGCCAGCCGCCTGCTGCAAACGTTGGCCGCAGGCTATACCACGCTGATCCGCAGCGTGCCGGATCTGGTCACCATGCTGCTGCTGTTCTACAGCCTGCAGATCGCGCTGAACCACCTGACTGAATGGGCCGGGCTGGCGCAGATCGACATCGACCCGTTCGTGGCCGGGGTGGTGACGCTGGGCATCATCTACGGCGCCTACTTCACCGAGACCTTCCGCGGCGCGTTCCAGGCGGTGCCGCGCGGCCAGCTGGAGGCGGCGGTGGCCTACGGCATGACGCCGTGGCAGGTGTTCCGCCGCGTGCTGTTCCCGCAGATGATGCGCTTCGCACTGCCCGGCATCGGCAACAACTGGCAGGTGATGATCAAGGCCACCGCGCTGGTGTCCATCATCGGTCTGTCCGACGTGGTGAAAGCCACCCAGGACGCCGGCAAGGGCTCGCTGCAGCTATTCTTCTTCAGCCTGGTGGCGGCGGCGATCTATCTCGCCATCACCACGGTGTCCACCCTGTTGCTGGCGTGGCTGGGCCGCCACTACGCCGCCGGTGTCAGAAAGGCCGAGCTATGAACGAGATCATTGCCATCGTGCAGGAATACGGCCAGGCCTACCTGTGGAGCGACGGCTACCGCCTGTCCGGGCTGGCCATGACGCTGTGGCTGCTGCTGTTGTCGATTGCCATCGGCTTCGTGATGTCGGTGCCGCTGGCGGTGGCGCGAGTGGCGCCCAACCGCTTCATCAGCGGCCCGGTGTGGCTGTATACCTATGTGTTCCGCGGCACGCCGCTGTATATCCAGCTGCTGATCATCTATTCCGGCATCTACAGCCTGGAGTCGGTGCGGACGCAGCCGCTGCTGGACGCCTTCTTCCGCGAAGGCTTCAACTGCACGCTGCTGGCGTTTGCGCTGAATACCTGCGCCTACACCACCGAGGTGTTCGCCGGCATGATCCGCGAAACCCCGCACGGCGAGATCGAGGCGGCGCGCGCCTTCGGCATGTCGCGCTTCACCCTGTACCGCCGCATCATCCTGCCGTCCGCCTTGCGCCGCGCGCTGCCGTCGTACAGCAATGAGGTGATCCTGATGCTGCACTCCACCTCCATCGCCTTTACCGCCACCGTGCCGGACCTGCTGAAAGTGGCGCGCGACGTGAACTCGGCCACCTACGCCTCGTTCGAGGCCTTCGGCCTCGCCGCCGTGCTGTACGCCAGTGTGGTGTTCGCGCTGGTGTGGCTGTTCCGCCGCTGCGAACGTCGCTGGCTGGCCTTCCTGCAACCGCGCGCCCACTAGCCGTGCGTACCGGAGAAAACACTATGTACCAATTGACCGTAGAAGAACTGCACAAGCAGTACGGCACGCACGAAGTGCTCAAGGGGGTATCGCTGCAGGCCAAGGCTGGCGATGTGATCAGCATCATCGGCTCCTCCGGCTCCGGTAAGAGTACCTTTCTGCGTTGCATCAACTTTCTGGAGCAGCCGAGCCAGGGCCGCATCCGGGTGGGCAACGAGGAAATCCGCACCGTGGCGGACAAGAACGGCGCGTTGCGCGCCGCCGACCCGCGCCAGCTGCAGCGGTTGCGCACCCGGCTGGCGATGGTGTTCCAGCATTTCAATCTGTGGGGGCACATGACGGTGCTGGAAAACGTGATCGAGGCGCCGGTGAACGTGCTGGGGCTGGAGCGCGCCGAAGCCATCGTCCGTGCGCGTCGTTACCTGGCCAAGGTCGGGCTGGCCGCCGCGGTGGAAGACAAGTACCCGTCGCACCTGTCCGGCGGCCAGCAGCAGCGGGTGGCCATCGCCCGTGCGCTGGCGATGGAGCCGGACGTGATGCTGTTCGACGAGCCGACCTCGGCGCTGGACCCGGAGCTGGTGGGCGAGGTGTTGAAAGTGATGCAGGCGCTGGCGGAGGAAGGCCGCACCATGGTGGTGGTCACCCACGAGATGGGCTTTGCCCGCGAGGTATCCAACCACGTGATCTTCCTGCACCAGGGCCGCATCGAGGAGCAGGGCGACCCGAAGCAGGTGCTGGTGGCGCCCAGGAGCGAACGCCTGGCGCAGTTTCTGTCCGGCAGCCTGAAGTAACCATGACCACAAGCGAGACGAGCATGCAACACCCATTTTGGCTGCGTAATGTGCGCCCCTACGGCGGCGCGGCAGAAGACATCGAAATCGTGGCCGGCCGCATCGGCGCGCGCCGCCCGGCGGCCAACCTGCCGCTGGCAGCGGACGACCTCGACGGCGGCGGCCAGCTGCTGACCCCGCCCTTGGTGGAGGCGCACACCCACCTCGACAAGACGCTGTGGAGCCTGCCGTGGCAGCCGCACAGCGCCGCCGACAACCTGCGCGCGCGCATCGACAACGAGCGCCGCATCCTGCGCGAGCAGACGGTGCCGATCGCCGCGCGCGCCGGCGCGCTGCTGGAGCACTGCATCGCGCAGGGCACCCAGCTGCTGCGCTGCCACGTGGATGCCGACCCGGAACTGGGCTGGTCGCATATCGACGCCATGCTGGCGCTGCGCGAACGCTATGCCGGGCTGATCGATATCGAGCTGGTCACCTTCCCGCAGGCTGGCCTCGTCACCCGCCCCGGCGCCGCTGAGCTGATGCGGCGGGCGCTGGAAGCCGGGGTGGAGGTGGTGGGCGGGCTGGACCCGTGCGGCATCGACGGCGACCCGGTCGCGCAGCTGACGCAGGTGTTCGAACTGGCCGCCGAGTTCGACCGCGGCGTGGACATCCACCTGCACGACGGTGGCGAGCTGGGACTGTGGCAGATCGCGCGCATCTGCGACTTTACCGAGCAGTACCGGCGGCAGGGGCGGGTGATGCTCAGCCACGCCTTTTGCCTCGGCATGCTGCCGTGGCCGAAAGTGGCGCCGCTGGCGGCAAGGTTGGCCGCAAACGGCATCAGCATCGTCACCACCGCGCCGGCGGACATCGGGGTGCCGCCGTTTGCCGAGCTGACGGCGGCGGGGGTGACGGTGTGCCTCGGCTCGGATGGCATCCGCGACGCCTGGTCGCCGATGGGCAACGGCGACATGCTGGAGCGGGTGATGCTGCAGGCCTACCGCTTCTACGAGCGCACCGACGAGGGGCTGCGGGCGGCGTTCGACGCCGGCACCGTCAACGGCGCCCGCGCCATGGGCCACGCCGACTACGGGCTGGCGCCGGGCAAGCCGGCCAACTTCCTGCTGCTGCCGGTGCAGACGGTGGGCGAGGCCATCGCGCTGCGCCCGCCGCAGCGCACACTGATCCGCCACGGCCGGGTGATCGTCCGTGACGGCGTGCTGCTCGACAGCCTGCTGGCGTTGCCGTAAGCGGGGGGCACCGGCGGCACAGCGCTACAGCGCGACGCGCTGCTGGTGTTCCGGCACCGTCGCGTGCCAGTTCAGCTCCAGGCTGATGCGGCGACGCAGTGCGTCGGCGGCCGCCGGCTCGCCGTGGATCACGAATACCTGTCGCGGCGCGCTGCTGAAGCCCGTCAGCCACTGCATGATCTCGTTGCCGTCGGCGTGGGCGGACAGGTGTTCCAGCGCCACCACTTCGGCATTGATCGGCACGTCCTGGCCGTGGATGCGTACCGAGTCGGCACCGGCCACGATCAGCGCGCCACGGGTGCCGCCGGCCTGGAAGCCGGAAAACAGCAGCGTGTTGCGCGGATTGGGCGCGAACGCCTTCAGGTGGTGCAGCACCCGCCCGCCGGTGGCCATGCCGCTGGCGGCGATGATGATCGATGGCTCTTTGGTCTGGTTCAGGCGCTTGGATTCGTCGACCGAGCGCACGATGTGGGCGACGCGGCACATGCCCTCGCACTCGCTCTCCGACAGCTTGTGCAGGTGGCGGAACTGCTGGTACAGCGCGGTGACGTCGCTGGCCATCGGGCTGTTGATGTACACCGGCAGCTGTTGCGGGATGCGGCCGCTCTGTTTCAGCTTATAGATGTAGTACATCAGCAGCTGGGCGCGGGCGACGGCAAAGGACGGGATCACGGTGATGCCGTGGCGGCCGACGGTGCGGTTGATGACCTCGGCGAGGATGTCTTTCACCGACTCAGCGGGGTGAGTGCGGTCGCCGTAGGTGGATTCCACCAGCAGGTAGTCGGCATTCTGGATCGGCTGCGGCGGCTGCATGATCGGGTCGTGCTGGCGGCCGAGGTCGCCGGAGCAGACCAGGGTGCTGCCTTCGGCCTCGATGGTGACGGTGGCGGCGCCGAGGATGTGGCCGGCCGGGCGCAGCAGCAGCTGGATGTCGGGGAAGATCTCGCGGCGCTGGTTGAACGGCAGCGGTCGCAGGTAGGCCAGCGCGCGTTCGGCGTCGGCCTCGGTGTACAGCGGCAGCGCCGGATGGTGCTTGGAGTAGCCGCGGCGGTTGGCGTATTCGGCTTCCTCTTCCAGCAGGTAGCCGCTGTCGGGCAGCAGGATCGCCGCCAGCTCGCAGCTGGCTTCGGTGGCGTACACCGGGCCGCGAAAGCCGTCGCGCACCAGTGCCGGCAGGTAGCCGCTGTGGTCGAGGTGGGCGTGGCTGAGCACCACCGCGTCGAGATCGGCCGGGGCGAACGGCAGCCCGGCCCAGTTGCGCAGCCGCAGCTGCTTGTAGCCCTGGAACAGGCCGCAATCGAGCAGGATCTTGCGGCCGCTGCATTCCAGCAGGTACTTGCTGCCGGTGACGGTGCCGGCGGCGCCGAGAAAGGTGAGGTGCATGAGCGTTTCCTGTGCCGCTGGGGCGCTGGTGGCTGGGGGCCGCGCAGCGGTGGCGGCACGGCGCTTCACTCTCCTTTATAGAGAGCCGTCGCGATGGCGGTGGCGCCGATTTGCGATGACACGCACCGGCTGGCCGTTGCTGGCCATATGGGTGGGATCGTGCGGGCGCGGGACCGCTGCTTTGCTGCGCTCGCGCCGGCGCGATAAAAAAAGGTTGGCCGCAGCGCGAACGCTGCGGCCAACCTTGTCATGCGGCGGATGCCGTGATTCAGATGCGGAAGCGCGCCACCATGTCATGCAGGTGGTTGGACAGCTGGTGCAGCTCGTCCACGGTGCGGGTGGCGTTCTGCACCGCCTGGTCGGTTTCGATCGCCATGTGGTTGGCCGTTTCCGCCGCGCGCGCCATGTCGGTGGTGGCGATTGACTGCTCGCGGGTGGCGTCGGCGATGTCGCGGATGGTCAGCACCACGCGCGCCACCTCGTCCTCGATGCCGGCCATCTGCCCGGCAACCTGGCGCGAGGCGCTGACCCCGTGCCGTACCGATTGCTGGGTGTGCTCCATATTGCCCAGCGCCGATTCCACGTCGTGGTGGGTGGCGTCGATCAGCTCGCCGATCTCCACCGTGGCCTTGGCGGTGCGCTCGGCCAGCTTGCGCACCTCGTCGGCCACCACGGCAAAGCCGCGGCCGGTCTCGCCGGCGCGCGCCGCCTCGATCGCCGCGTTCAGCGCCAAGAGGTTGGTCTGGTCGGCGATGTCCTTGATCACGTTGATGATCTGGTCCATCTGCGCCGAACGCTGCCCCAGGCCGCCGAGGGTGGTGGCCAGCTGGCCGACCTGGCCGGCGATGCGCTCGATCCCGCCGGCCAGCTCGCCCACCGCCTGCGCCGACTGGCGCGAGGTCTGTCCGGTCTGCACCACCACCTCTTCCGCCGAGGTGGCATTGCTGGCGATGTGGTTGATGCTGACGGTGATCTGTTCGATGGTGGCGGCGGTGGCGCTGGATGCGTCGGCCTGCTGCTGCGAATCGCTGGCCAGCTGGCGGGTGATGCCGTTCAGCGCGTCGATGCCGCCGTTGAGCGACACCGAGTGCTCGCGCACCTCCAGGAACATCTGCCGCAGGCTGCCGATGAAGCGGTTGAACGCCTCGGCGGTCTGGCCGATTTCGTCCTGCTTGTCCACGCTCAGCTGGTGGGTCAGGTCGGCGTGGCCGCTGGCGACATCCAGCAGCGCATCGCGCAGCCGCACCAGGCTGGCCAGCAGGCGGGTGATGGCGAAGTTGGCCAGCACGATGCCGGCCACCGCCACCGCGAGCCCGGCCAGCACCAGCGTCAGCAGCAGCTGCTGCAGCGGTGCCAGCATCGCGTCTTTTGCCACCACCGTGCCCAGCACCCAGTCGCTGCCGGCGATGCTGGCCACTTCGGCGTAGTGGCTGCGGCCGTCGATCTCTACTTCATGCAGCGTCGGGCTGTTGCCGGCGGCGCTGACCAGCGCGGCGTCAAAGCCCGGCATCACCTCGGCCACCGGCTTGAGGGTGGAGTCGGCCGCCGGGTGGCTGACGATCTTGCCGTCGCGCGTGGCCAGGAAGGCGTAGCCGTCGCCGCGCAGTCTGATCGCCTTCACCACCGCGGTCAGCCCGTCCAGCGAGATGTCACCGCCGACCACGCCAATCTGCGCGCCGCCGCGCAGGATCGGGCTGGCCACGGTCACGCCCAGCTTCTGTTTTTCTACAAAGGCATAGGGCGCGGTAACGGCGACGCCTTTTTGCGCGCTGGCCAGCTGGTACCACGGCCGCGCGGTCGGGTCGTAGCCGTCGGCCGGCAGTTTGTCTGGCGTGTGGTAGCGCATCACCTTGTCGGCGTAGCCGGCAAAGGTCTGGTCGAAGCCGCCGGCTTCCTTGCCCTGTTGCAGGAACGGGTAAGGTGCACTGGCATCGACGTCGCCGAGGCGGTTGGCCGTCGCCTGGATGGCGTCGCGGCGCTGGGCCAGCCAGCGGCCGAGCGCCTCGCCGTTGCCGGCGATGGCGGCGTCCAGCTCCTGCTGCACGCCGTGGATGATCTCGCTGCGCATGCGCTGGTAGGCGAGGGCGGATAGCACCGCGATGGCAATCGCCAGCAGGATGGCGACAAAAAACAGGAGTCGCTGTTTTAACGACATGGCATTCCTCGTGATAACGGGGCAACGCGGCGACTCGGGTGGTCGCCTGGCGTTGCCGGGGTCGGGTGGGTGTGTGTTGGTGTGCGTCTTGTTTTATGAAACTTTGTGATAAATCAGCGCGCGCGATGATAACAATCTATAACAGCTGCCGCCAGCCTCAAGCGCGGTGACGCCGCTGCGTGGGCAGGATTGCAACGCCGGTGGCCGGTGTGCGGACCGTGTCGCCGTGCGTGCCAAGATTGGCCGCAAGGCGCCGCGCCAGTGCCGGCGCTGCTCTCAGCGGTATGTGTGTAATAACTGGCCATCTCGATAAGTCGCGCTAGCGAGTTGTGTCGCTGCGATGCGTAATCAAACGACTACAATTTTTTGTAAATAAGAAGTTTGTACAATACAATAACTATACAAAAAAGGATAACCCGTTCGCCACCACGAGAAAACGCCATGTTCAATACCCGGCTCAAGCAGCAGATCAGCACGCTGCAACAGCAGCTGCGCACCCAGCAGGCGATTGCCAGCGCGCTGGAGCGTTCCTTTGCCAGCGTCCATTTTGATGTGGCGCGCAGGGTGGTGGCGGCCAACCAGAACTTTCTGGACACACTGGGTTACCGCCAGCTCGGCGATATCCTCGGCCAGCCGCACAGCCTGTTCTGCGCCAGCGACTATGTCGCGAGCCGTGATTACGCGCAGTTCTGGGCGCACTTGCAGCGCGGCGAGCCGTTCCAGGGCAAGGTGCAGCGCGTTACCGCCACGGGCGAGGTGGTGTGGCTGGAGGCGACGTACAGTCCGATCATCGACGCCGCCGGCCAGATCAGCGGCTACGTGAAGTTCGCAACCGACATCACCGCCCGCGTGCGCGAGGCGGCGCACAACCGCTCGGTGCTGCAGGCGCTGGATCGCGCGATGGCGACCATCGAATTCCGCCCCGATGGGACGATCGTCGGCGCCAACGACAATTTCCTGCGCACCATGGGCTACCGACTGGAGCAGCTGCGCGGCCAGCATCACCGTCTGCTGTGCGAGCGCGAGTTCGGCGACAGCGCGGAGTACGAGCAGCTGTGGCAGCGCCTGCGCCGCGGCGAGTTCTTCGCCGGCCAGATCCGGCGCCGCCACCACGACGGCCGCACGGTGTGGCTGGAGGCCAGCTACAACCCGGTGCTGGACGAAAACCAGCAGGTGGTCAGCGTGATCAAGTTCGCCACCGACATCAGCGCCCGCGTCGAGCAGGTACAGCAGGAGCGCGACAGCGCCCAGTTTGCCTACAGTTCGTCACGGCAGACGCTGGACTGGTCGGACAGCGGCGTGGCCGGCATCCGCCAGAGCGTGGACGAAATCCGGCAGATGGCCGGCAGCATCGAGGCGGCCAGCCACACGGTGCAGCAGCTGGGCGCGCGCTCGCTGCAGATCACCTCCATCGTGCAGACCATCAAGGACATCGCCGATCAGACCAACCTGCTGGCGCTGAACGCGGCGATCGAGGCGGCGCGCGCCGGCGAGACCGGACGCGGCTTCGCGGTGGTGGCCGACGAGGTGCGCAAGTTGGCGGAGCGCACCAGCGCGTCGACCACCGAAATTGCCGCCATGGTCGGCGACATCCAGCAACAGACTGGCAGCGCGGTGCAAAGCATGGCGCAGATCCTGCAACAGGCGCAGCACAGCGTGACGCTGACCCAGCGCGCCGGCAGCACCATCGCGCAGATCCGCGACGGCGCACACGCGGTGGTGGAAGCCATCGGCCGCTTTACCCATCTCAAGTCGTGAGCCGGCGCCGCTCGGCCTGCGCCGCCGCGGCGGCCGTTCAGTCGAGCTGCGGCGTGCGCTGCAGCTTGCCGGTATCAAACCCCTGCTGCCGCAGCCGGGCCAGCAGCGCGGCGTAGGCGGCCGGCGCCACGCTGCGATTGCGCGCCAGCACCCACAGGTAGTCGCGCTTCGGCTCGCTGACGGCGACCAGCTGGTAGTCCTTGTCCAGATCGATCACCCAGTAATCCCCCCACACCCACGGCAACCATGACAGCCAGGCCGGCGCGAAGCGCACCTGCAGCCTTGGCGAGCTGGCGCCGCCGATTTGCCGCGCGCTGCCGCTGGCGCTGCTGATGTCGCCATTGGCCTGCTGGCAGCGATTGTCCACCGCCACCGTGCCGTCCGCCTGCAGCCGGTAACGGGCGCTGGCATTGGCAACGCACTTTTGCTGAAACCAGTTGGGAAAGCGGGCGATCTCGTACCAGGTGCCCATGTAGCGCGGCACATCCAGCGCGGCAATGGTTTGCAGGTGGCCGTCGCCGGCAATGCCCGCCGGCTGCGGGCTGGCGCAGGCCGGCAGGGTGGCAAGGCATAGCAGGGCGGCAACAAGGGTCTTTTTCATGGGAGGGTTCCCGGCGGGCTGGCCAGCCGCGCGATCGATGTTGGGCGCGGTAATGGCGTGATAAAGAAAATAAAACTATACGAAATAAACATTCAATTGGAAATGGCTATTTCTATCCGGCATGATGGCATCCGTCAACAACGACTCACCCATCCAAGGAGCGAAGCATGTCCATCATCAACAGCCAGATCAAACCGTTTGCCAGCAAAGCCTTCCACAACGGCCAGTTCATCGACGTGACTGACGAGACCCTGCTGGGCAAGTGGTCCGTTGTCTTCTTCTACCCGGCCGACTTCACCTTCGTGTGCCCGACCGAGCTGGGCGACCTGGCTGACCTGTATCCGCAGTTCCGTGATATGGGCGTGGAAATCTACTCGGTGTCCACCGACACCCACTTCACCCACAAGGCGTGGCACGACACCTCCGACACCATCAAGAAGATCCAGTACCCGATGCTGGCCGACCCGACGCACCTGATCTCGCGCAACTTCGGCGTGCTGATCGAGGAAGCCGGCCTCGCCGACCGCGGAACCTTCGTGATCGATCCGGAAGGCAAAATCCAGATCGTGGAAATCAGCGCCGGCGGCGTGGGCCGCGATGCGTCCGAGCTGCTGCGCAAGATCAAGGCTGCCCAGTACGTGGCCGCGCACCCGGGTGAAGTGTGCCCGGCCAAGTGGAAAGAAGGCGATGCCACCTTGGCTCCGTCGCTGGACCTGGTAGGCAAAATTTAAGCCCTGCCCCACAGAGCTCTGAGTTCACGTAACTGCGCTGTACCGGATGGCCCGGCCGACTTCTCCCGGCCGTTGCCATCTCCACCCGACATTCATTGCCGGGTGCCCCGGAAAACGGCCTTGCGGCCAACCTTGAAGCCGCTTTCCCGGGTACCCGTATACCAAGGAGCACATCATGCTGGACAACAATATCAAGACCCAACTGCAAGCTTACCTGACCAACCTGCAGCACCCGATCGAGCTGGTCGCCAGCCTGGGCGGCGGGGCCAAGGACGAGGAAGTACGTGGCCTGCTGGCCGACATCGCCAGCCTGTCCGACAAGGTCAGCGTCCGCTTCGACGGCAACGATGCGCGCCAGCCTTCGTTCAGCGTTGGCCGCACGGGCGACGCCGCGCCGCGTGTGCAGTTTGCCGGTGTGCCGATGGGCCACGAGTTCACCTCGCTGGTGCTGGCGCTGCTGCAGGTGGGCGGTCATCCGTCCAAGGCCGGGCAGGAGCTGATCCAGCAGGTGAAAGATCTGCGCGGCGAATACACCTTCGAAACCTATATCTCGCTGTCGTGCCAGAACTGCCCGGACGTGGTGCAGGCGCTGAACCTGATGGCGGTGCTCAATCCGGGCATCCGCCACACCATGATCGACGGCGCGCTGTTCCAGGACGAGGTGGCCGCCCGCCAGATCATGTCGGTGCCCACCGTGTACCTGAACGGTGAAGTGTTCGGCCAGGGCCGCATGGGGCTGGAAGAAATCGTCGCCCGGCTGGATACCGGCGCGGCGGCACGCGAGGCGGAAAAAATCGCCGCCAAGGACGCATTTGATGTACTGGTGGTCGGCGGTGGGCCGGCCGGTGCCGCCGCAGCCATCTACACGGCGCGCAAGGGCATCCGCACCGGCGTGGTGGCGGAGCGTTTCGGCGGCCAGGTGCTGGACACCATGGGCATCGAAAACTTCATCTCGGTGAAGGAGACCGAAGGCCCGAAACTGGCGATGGCGCTGGAGCAGCACGTCAAGGAATACGACGTGGACGTGATGAACCTGCAGCGCGCCAGCAAGCTGGTGGCCGCCAGCGAAAGTGCCAGCGGCCTGACCGAAATCCAGCTGGAAAGCGGCGCCACGCTGAAGGCCAAGACCGTGATCATCGCTACCGGTGCCCGCTGGCGTGAAATGAACGTGCCGGGCGAAAAGGAATACCGCAACAAGGGCGTGGCCTACTGCCCGCATTGCGACGGCCCGCTGTTCAAGGGCAAGCGTGTGGCGGTGGTGGGTGGCGGCAACTCCGGCGTGGAAGCGGCCATCGACCTGGCCGGCATCGTGTCGCACGTCACCCTGCTGGAGTTCGGCGATGCCATGCGTGCCGACGCGGTGCTGCAGAACAAGCTGAAGAGCCTGCCCAACGTGACCATCGTCCTGCAGGCGCAGACCACCGCGGTGACGGGCGATGGCAGCAAGGTGAACGGCCTTGACTATATTGACCGTGCCAGCGGCGAAGCACGCCACATCGCGCTGGAAGGTATTTTCGTGCAGATCGGCCTGCTGCCGAACACCGACTGGCTGCGCGGCAGCGTCGAGCTGTCCAGCCGCGGCGAGATTCTGGTGGGCCGCCACCAGGACACCACCGTGCCCGGCGTGTTCGCCGCCGGGGATGTGACCGACGTGCCGTACAAGCAGATCATCATCGCCATGGGCGAGGGCGCCAAGGCCGCGCTCGGCGCCTTCGACCACCTGATCCGCAGCGACGTGTCCGCCAGCTGAGTCCAAGGTTGGCCGCCGCCTGCCTGCGGCCAACCTTTGAATCCCGGATGCAAGCTCCGTATCGGATGATGCGGGGCTTTTTGTCGCGCGCGACCGACGGTCGTGCAGTGGCCTATACTGCATTGCCGCCGTAGCGCGCTGGTCACCGGCGCGGTGTGCTGCGGCAAGCGGCTGGTTCTGTCTGTGCCGTTATCTGTCTGTTTCGTCGTTCCGCGTGGTGATTTCTGCCGCAAAAATGCTGATCAATACTGATTTTCCTGCCCGCTTTCCTGATGTTATATTTTCAACAGTTGCTTGAATCTGTTTTCACTGTAACCTACGATGAAGCGTAACAAAACCAGCCGGCATCAGGGAGGAGGGCTTTCATCACGGTTGGGATTGTCAGGACGAGGTGTAGTACCGATAGAGCTTTGGTGGTGGTGCCGGCGCCCGCTGGCGCAGTCGCCGCCATACAAGAGGCCATGCGGTGTGAACGTTTTCGGCACGTGCCATGAGGTGGGAATCACGCGTGCGATTCCTTGGCAGGAACCGCCTCTACATTGCGATCTAATGGAGGCACAACATGTTCTCATCAACCAAGCTAAGAAAGGCGCTGTCTGCCTTCGCCCTCTGCTGTCTGGGCGTCATGGGCATGGGCATCACGCCGTTCGCCTTAGCAGATAACCCGGCAAATTATTTCCAACTTGACGGCGACATGAAGGGCGGCACCCAAGAGAAGCCGGACTGGAGTGATGTCTTTGACAGCAATCTCCCTGCTGTCGGCGCCACCCCGAAAGCGTCGCTGCCTAGCGGCTTCAGTTCGCCAACCTTCGTCGTTGACTTTTTTCCAGCCACCAGCAACGACAACAGCCTGTTCGCTACCGGGAGTAAGGACACCCTGAACATCACCCCGGGCTGGCAGTGCAAGAAGACCAACAACGTCAATGACAAGACCGATATCAACAATGCCTACGCGGTTGCCTACATCAATCCAAACAATCACCTGATTGTCTACTTTGCTCTGGATGTGGCCTCCAATGACGGTACCAAGGATGTCGGTTTCTGGTTCCTCAAGGACCCGGACGTTAGCTGCCCGGCCGGTGGCGGCTCGACTCCCTTCGTCGGCAATCACACCGATGGTGACGTGCTGATCGTGTCCGAATTTACCAATGGTGGCCGCGTCAGCGAGATCAAGGCCTACCGCTGGAATGGCGGCGCGAATGGTTCGCTCGGCACGACTGCAATCGCCTCTGGCGGCGAGTGCAACGGCGATGCTTTTAACGTTTGTGCCAAGGTCAACACCGCGGTGCTCAACGGCGACGGTGCCAATGCCGATGTGCCCTGGCTGGTGAAAAGCAAGACCTCCAATCCTAGCGGCCCTGCTTACACCAGCAGCAAGGATCTGGACATCGGTATGTTCTTCGAGGGCGGCATTGACCTGACTGCGATTGGTATCTCCGGATGCTTCAACCGCTATCTGGCTGACACCCGTTCGTCGACCTCGCTCGGTGCCACCATTTTTGACTTCGCGCTGGGTGATTTCTCCAACTGCAGTATTGCCGCGACCAAGGCGTGTACCCAGGCAACCGTGAATAGCGACTTCGCCACCTTTACCAGTCCGTTTACGGCCACGGTCACCAACTCCAGTCCAAGCGGAATCATCTATGACGTAACCATTAACGAGAGCTTCAACTTTGCCAATACCGGCGAAACCAGCTGCACCATCACCAGCAACACTGGCGATCAGAGTGTCAACGGCACCGAACTCATTACCGGTACGCCGGTGAAAGTGGCCAGCAGTCTGGCGCCGGGAGCGAGCGTAACCGTCGGCATTTCGTGTACCGGTAGCCTGAACAGCTTCCAGAACGCTATCCATGCGGTGGCCGGCTCGGCACCGGGGCAGAGCGATATCACGAAGGATGCGGTGGTCAGTGCTGCCAGTGCCAGTGCTTGTCTGGCCACGGTGTCCGCGGATCTGGATATCACCAAAGCCTGCCAGGGGATGCAACTGGTGGCCGGCACCAATGGTCTGGTGGCGCTGCAAGCCGATGTCAGGGTTGAAGTGACCAACCCTAGTACCTCCAACCAGTCGGTGACCATCACCACTCCGGTCGATACCAAGGTCAGCACGCTGAACCAGGTTGATTGCACTACCGGGGTCGCCAAGTCGGATCTGGTGCTGTCGCCAAACGAGACTGCCTGCTTCCTGGGTAGTTACAACCCGACCAATGCCGATCTGGTCAACCCGCCGTCCAGCGCCGCGTTCACCGATGGCGTAAGTGTATCGGGTGAGGGCAGCATCTCCGGCACCTTCACCGCAGGACCGGCGAACGCCACCTGCTACCTGTGCGACACCGATGTTGATGGCATCCCTGATGTCCTTGACTTGAGTGACTGACCGGCAACAACTGCGGTAAACCGCTTTTTCCTGAGCATCGGGAAAAGCCAGGGCGATGGGTCGCAAGACCCATCGCCCTTTTCATCTGGCGACGGCTGCACGGGCACCGTCGTCTGCGCTTACTTGCCGCGACCCTTGCCCTTGGTCGTGGTGGTCGTGCTGCTGCCGATCACGTAGCTTGACGCGCCGCTGCCACTGTATGCGGTGGCACTGCTGTTGCTGGCCTTGGCCCCGATGCTGTAGCTCCCGGCCAGCGCCGAGCTTGGCGAGGTGACCGTCAGGGTGGTCGATGCGCTGCTGCCGGCGGCGAGGCTCAGGCTGGCATTTTTCCAGTTGCCGCTCCAGCCGCTGGGCAGGCTGCCTTGCAGGCTGAAGGTGGCGGCACTGCAGCTGCTGCTGTCGTTATTGGTGACCGCAACGGTGTAGGTCACCGCGGTACCGGCCACGACCGTGGTGCCTGGCGATGACATCAGCAGCGATGGATTGGCGCGGGTGCAGGTGCTTTTGGCAAACGTGACCTCCACGCCGATGCCGCTGCTGTTAGCCCAGGTCGGGGTGATGGTCACGCCTGCGCTGGTGTCGGTATAGCTTTGTCCGACCACCAGGGCAGGATCGGCCAGATCGGCGGTAGCGGAGTAGGAAAGGCTGCCCGGCGTCATGTCCAGTGCGTAGCTGCTCGACGCGGCACCGTCAGTGCCGGTGCGTACCCACACCCCCGCAAAGATATTGCCCGGCTGATAAATGCTGTTGGTGCTGAAGTAGTAGTCAGCCCCGATCGGCTGGCGGTATTCCAGGTAATACCAGGTTTTGGCGCCGGTAACAGGATCGGTACTCTTGAGAATCTTCAGCCCCTTGGCGTTGCTGCCGCCCGTCTCGATTGGCTCGATCACATAGCTGCCGCTGTTCTGCACCGTGGTGATGGCGGGAGAGGCGCTGTAGTTCAACCAGCCCAGTCTTTCCTTCTGGAAGGCATTCAGATGCCCCGTTTGCCATCCCATGATATCGACGCGGTCGCCATATTCGACATAGGTGCAGCTGTTGCCGGTGGCGCTGACATCGCAGTCGAGACCGTGCGAATGCCACAAGCCGAGGGCATGGCCCAGCTCGTGCCCGACCACGCTCAGCGACATGGTGCCGTTGATGAAGGACTGCGAGGGAACGCTGCCTACCGAGGACAAGCCGCCCCAGCTGCAGCTGCTGGTATTGGGAAACGCATACACAACGCGGGCATAGCCGGAGAGGTCAACCCCGGCGGCACTGGCTGCCGCCTTGGCGGCGCTGGCGATGTTGTCGCTGTTGCAGGTGTCGGTGCTGTTGAGTGGTAGCGTGTACCAGCCGAATACCTTGCCGCTGAACGAGGTCTGCTGGTAGGAGTTTTCCAGGTAGAAACTGTTGACGGAGCCGCTGCTGCTGCCGAACACGAAGCTGTCCCACTGCTCTGGCGTCCAGGGCTTGTTGGTGGGTTGATCCTGGAAGTTGACCAGCAGTACCGCCGTGCTTTGCACCCCGAGGGCATCGACCCCCGTTGCCGGTGCCGCCAGATACTGGTAGCTGGTGTCGCCACCAGTTTCCAGCATCAGGCTGTTGCCGCTCAGCGTGCCCTGTACCCGTACCTTGCTGCCTGGCTCATGCTGCGGCTGTTTTGTCTTGAATTTAAGCTCATAGCGTTGCCCCGCTGCGGTCTTCAGGAACTGCCGCGAGTGGCTCTTCTTGTTCTTGAAGTCATCTTCGGTCCACAGCTCCAGTTCGCCTTCAAGCTGGGTTTGCTTGGCGGCCACGCTAGCTGGCAAGGCCTGTGTTGTCTTGCCAGATGCCTGGGCAACACTTGGTGCAGCAAGCGGCAGAAGCAGCAAGCAGGCGCCTAGCAACGTCGTCGGCAGCCCGAAACGTTGGCCGCAGGCACGCATTGCGCGTTGAAGCATGACATTCCTCTCATCATCAAAAGAAAAGCCCATCCCCCGCAACGGCCTACACGGCTGATGACTGTACTCGTAGAACACACATTTTCTGAAAACAGAATAAATGTTTTCATTGATGCGGTTTTATTTGTATCAGTATCTGCTTACAAGTGTTTTATGGCGTTTGTTCAGCTATGCGCCGGTTAACTGCTGACCCGGACGGCGGGTGATGAATATTCCGAGAATTTACTTAATATTGAAGAGCGAACTATACACAACGCACAGGCAATGGCAATGTCGCCAAAAAGCAATCTCTGAAATATATGAATACGATTGTTTTTATTGTTGTTTTTTGATTTTGTCATGGATGTTTGTTTATTTTATATTAAACATAATGATACCAATCATTCCAATATTTTATTGATTTAAATTTGAATTCTATAATTCATAATCAATATAAATTACTTGGTGACGATAAATAACCCGGAATAGATCAAATGTAAATGCGGATAGGCGATGCCAGGATGACAGGACCGCATGCCGGCTCGCAGCGTGCTTGCTGCGGGGCGGTATGCGGAATGGGAACGGGGCAGGGTAGGTCGCAGGAAACATGGCGCAGCAACGCGCCGGCAGCGGGGCTGCGGCCAACGTTGGTGGGGCCGGGTGGGAAATGCGGGTATGGCGTGCGAATGCAGGCCGGCGGTGCGCTAGTGACGTCGGCGGGGCTTGCAAACGATGTCGGCGGGAGGACGTGGCGCACCTGGCTGGCCGCTGTGGCGGCTAGCCAGGTGCTACGCTGCGGCAGTGCTGCGGTGGCAGCTCAGGGCGTGGTGTTGCCCAGCAGCTGCTCTATCTTGGCCGCCGGGACGGCCCCGGCAACGCGCTCGTTATTGGCAAAGATCAGCGTCGGGGTGCCGGTAATGCGGTGGGTTCGCGCCAGTTTCGCCAGGTTGGTGATCGGGTTGTCGCACTCGCCGCTGCCCTCCGGCACGGTGTTGTCGTGCACCGACGCCAGCCAGGCCTTGGCGCGGTCCGGTGCGCACCAGATCTTGCGCGACTTCAGCGTCGCGCCGGGGTGCAGCTGCTCGATGGGGTACAGGAATACGTAGATGGTGACATCGTTGACCTTCTGCAGCTCGCGTTCCAGCTGCTTGCAGAACGGGCAATCCGGGTCCTCGAATACCGCCAGCTGGCGTTTGCCGTTGCCCTTGACGATCTTGATCGCCTGCTCGAAAGGCAGCTTGTTGAAGCTGATCTCGGACAGTACTTTCATGCGCTCGGCGCTCAGGCTTTGCCGGGTCTGGGCATTGATCAGATTGCCCTGGATCGCGTAGCTGACCTTTTCATCAACATAGAATAACTGGCCGACGGCATAAACCTCGTACAAGCCGGTCAGTGCCTCTTTTTTCACCGAGGCCACCTCTGCGCCGGGGAAGCGTTCTTCGAATGAGCGTTTCACCGATTGCTCGTCCGCTACCGCCAGTGCCGACAGCAAGGCGGTAATCAGCAGTGAACTGCGCAGCAGTATTCTCATGATGAATCTCCTGGTGGCCGATAAATGCAGAAAAGATCAATCCGATATAGTTCAGATTGGGTTTTGCTGCCGACTATTCATCATCTGTAATGGGCAGATTCATGTTTAATGGTGACTGTTTGTCATGGCTGGTTTTTATCGACATTGTCACAATGGCGGTGACACGGCTTTAGCGCGGGCATCTTCAGGTCACCCGTTTATCAACGATGTTCGTTGCCCTGCAGCGGCCTTTGCATGGCGACCAGTTGCGGTCCCGGCTTGCGGCAACCTTGTCGCCACGGCGTGCGTCGCTGGCCTGGCCGGCTGCTGGTAACGCGTAGTGGCATTACCGGTATGGTGATCATTGTTTTTAATTGGGCGCCATTTCAATAATATTGCCGATTGAATGTCATGGTGCCGTGCTGTTTCAGTTGAGTACACCTTTTGCCGGCCAAGTGTTTCGCCGTGGCGGCAAGGCCCGTGGCGCGACTGCAAGTTTTTAACATGTCATGAAATTTAAAATTAATGGGTGGCTTATTTGATGAGTGGCGCTGCCAGCACGGCGCAATCCGTCGCGCTGCCCGGACGTGACGCGCACCTGGCTGGTGCTGCCGGTGGCACCGCTACGGTGCAAGCCAGGCCTGACTTTGTGCGGGTTGAGCGGCAGGCGTTGTCTGTTGCTGGTGGTCAGTGGCTGCCGGATAAGGACGAGGCCTACCCGCTGCTGGCATGGCTGAAATGCGCTCTGTGCCAGGTGTTAAATACTGGTTATTTCCTTTGTAGAAAACTTTATTTCTTATTGCGTGTTACCGGTATTTTTAACATCAATAAATTATTTGATTTTCATGAACTGACCGCTAAGATCAATTTGAGTTTGCAGCAATGCGGTGGTGGCTGTCCGGGCCGGGGAGGCGGCGGATTGGCGATTGCGGCTGATTACAAAGCGATCTAAAGGGGAAGTGAGCTATGGGAAGCCGTCAGTCAATTGCGCGGTTGCTGCGCCTGAATCTGGGTGACACCACGCGGCAGATACTGGACCAGGCCGTCGATGCCGTGGTCAGTATTGATGACAATGACAATATCACCTATTTCAACCCCGCCGCCGAGCGGCTGTGGGGCTACAGCGCGCTGGAGGTGCTGGGCCAGAACGTGAAGCTGCTTGTGCCGCAGCTGATCCGCCACGATCACGACCGGCTGGTGAACGCCAACCGCGAAACCGGTGTCGACAAGATCGTCGGCAGCAGCCGCGAGGTGCTGATCGAGCGCAAGGATGGTGGCAAGGTGTGGGGCAGCCTGTCGCTGTCCAAGGTGCAGCAGGGCAGGTCGATCACCTACACCGCCTTCGTGCGCGACATCACCGCCGAACACACGGCGCGCGAAAGCATCCGGCAGACGCTGGAGCAGGCGCTGGATGCGGTGGTCAGCATCGACGAGCACAACCTGATCACCTTTTTCAATGCCGCGGCCGAGCGGCTGTGGGGCTACGCGCGCAGCGAGGTGCTGGGGCAGAACATCAAGATGCTGGTGCCCAAGGACATCCAGGGCAGCCACGACGGCTACGTCAACGCCAATCGCCATACCGGCCAGGACAAGATCGTCGGCACCAGCCGCGACGTGCCGGTCTTCCGCAAGGACGGCTCCCAGCTGTGGGGCAATCTGTCGCTGTCCAAGGTGGAGATCGAGGGTCGCATCACCTACACCGCCTTCGTCAAGGACATCACTAGGGAGCGCCAGGTGCGCGAGGCGCTGAACCAGACGCTGGAACAGGCACTGGACGCGGTGGTCAGCATCGATCCGGACAACAACGTCACCTTTTTCAACGCGGCGGCGGAGCTGCTGTGGGGCTACGACCGCAAGGAGGTGATCGGCCACAACGTGAAGATGCTGGTGCCGCAGATGATCCAGTCGCAGCACGACGAGCTGGTCAACGCCAACCGCCGCACCGGCGTCGACAAGATCGTCGGTACCAGCCGCGAGGTCTGCATCGAGCGCAAGGACGGCAGCAAGGTGTGGGGCAGCCTGTCGCTGTCGCGGGTGCGCTGCGGCGAGTACATCAGCTACACCGCCTTCGTGAAGGACGTGACCCGCGAGCGCGAGGCGCGCGAGATGATGAACCAGACGCTGGAGCAGGCGCTGGACGCGGTGGTCGCCATCGACGAGCACAATCTGGTCACCTTTTTCAACGCGGCAGCGGAGCGGCTGTGGGGTTACGACCGCAAGGAAGTGATCGGCCACAACGTGAAGATGCTGGTGCCGCAGGCGATCCAGAGTAATCACGACCATCTGGTCAACGCCAACCGCAGCAGCGGCCAGGACAAGATCGTCGGCACCAGCCGCGAGGTGGCCATTGAGCGCAAGGACGGCAGCAAGGTGTGGGGCATGCTGTCGTTGTCCAAGATCCGGCTGGAAGGGCGCATTGCCTACACCGCGTTCGTGAAGAACGTGCAGGGCGAGCACGAGAGCCGCGACACCACCGACGGCGCGATGAACGCGGTGCTGGCCTCCAGCAACCAGATCGGCCAGATCGTGTCGGTGATCGACGAGATCGCGGCGCAGACCAATCTGCTGTCGCTGAACGCGGCGATCGAGGCGGCGCGGGCCGGCGAGGCCGGTCGCGGCTTTGCCGTGGTGGCGGACGAGGTGCGCAAGCTGGCCTCGCGCTCGTCGTCCTCGGCCAAGGAGATCAACGGTCTGGTGGATGAAACCAAGCAGCGCATCAGCGAGCTGGCCAATTCGCTGCAGCGCCTGTCTGGCTAGCGCGCGCCGGCGCTTGTCGATGCGGCACGCCGACCGTCTGCCGACGGTCGGCGTTGTCATTGGCGGGGCGCCCTCAATTGCGCGCGACGATCTTGCCGCCGCCGCTTGGTCTGGCCCCATGGGGCCGCGCGCGATCATGCGCACCATTGTCAGGGCGGCAGAAACTGGCGTCGTCCGCAAGCACGCGCCTGACAAGTGCCGGCGGTCGCGGCATGATGGCGGCGGGCCGGAGCATGCTTGCGGCCAACCTTTGGAGCCGCCATGTCCTTGCTTGCTACCACTCGCCGCTGGGCGCATCAGCTAAAGCGCGATGTCGTCACCGTCTACTTCGCCGCACGCCATCCGGCCACGCCGCGCTGGCTGCGGCTGCTGGCCTTGCTGGTGGCCGCCTACGCGCTGAGCCCGATCGACCTGATCCCCGATTTTGTGCCGTTGCTCGGTTATGTCGATGACTTGCTGCTGCTGCCGCTCGGCTTGCTGCTGGTGCTGCGCTGTCTGCCGCCGGCGGTGCTGGCCGCCTGTCGCGAACAGGCGGCACAGCTGCTGACGCGACCGCGCAGCCACCGCGCGGCGGTGGTGATCGTCGGCCTGTGGCTGGGCAGCGCGCTGGCGCTGGCGTGGTACTACTGGCCGCGCTGAGCGCCTAGGTACCGGTTCTCGCGTTGCCGCAACTGATCTCAATGGCGCAATACGGCGTCAAGTACGCGCCAGGAAGGCGCCATTAGCACTGGTAAACGCCGCTTCCTCTGTCGTTTTCCCCTGTCTCGCGTGAGCGGGCGAGATCGTGAGCACGCTCTTACAGCAGCGTTTTCAGCGCCAGCCCGAGCACGGCGCAGCCGGCGATGACGTGGATCACGTTGCGCTTGAAGCGGAACAGCGCCACGGCCGCCAGCAGCGCAATCAGCAGCGACGGCCAGTCGAGGCCGCCGGCAAAGCCGTGCGGCCACAGTACGTGGTAGCCGAAGAACAGCGCCAGATTGAGGATCACGCCGACGACGGCGGCGGTGATGGCGGTCAGCGGTGCGGTGAACTTGAGGTCGCCATGGGTGGCCTCCACCAGCGGCCCGCCGGCGAGGATGAACAGGAAGGAGGGCAGGAAGGTGAACCAGGTCACCACGCCGGCGGCGACGGCCCCGGCGGCAAACAGCGCCTCCGGCCCGAACAGCGCCTGGCTGTAGGCGCCGACAAAACCGACGAAGGCCACCACCATGATCAGCGGCCCGGGCGTGGTTTCGCCCAGCGCCAGGCCGTCGATCATCTGCGTCGCCGTCAGCCAGCCGAAGTGCTCCACCGCGCCCTGATAGACATAGGGCAGCACCGCGTAGGCACCGCCGAAGGTCAGCAGCGCCGCCTTGCTGAAGAACCAGCCCATCTGCGGCAGCGTGTGCGACCAACCGTACGCCAGCGTCAGCAGCGCCATCGGCAGCAGCCACAGCAGCGCACCCACCACCAGCACCAGCCCCAGCCGGCGCCAGCGGAAGCGCGCGTGTGGCGGTGGCGGGGTGTCGTCGTCGATCAGCGCCGTACCGTAGGACTTGCCGGCGGCGGCGTGACCACCCGCACCGTGGAACGCGGCCGGCGCCAGGCGACCGCCGACATGGCCGGCCAGCGCGGCGGCGGCCACGATCAGCGGAAACGGCAGCCGCAGCACGAAGATGGCGACAAAGGACGCCGCCGCGATGCCCCACAGCAGCCGGTGGCGCAGCGCGCGCAGGCCGATGCGGTGCGCGGCCTGCAGCACGATGGCGGTGACCGCCGGCTTGATGCCGTAGAACAGGCCGGCCACCAGCGGCACCTCGCCGAAGGCGACGTACAGCCACGACAGCAGGATCAGCAGCAGCAGCGACGGCAGCACGAACAGCGCGCCGGCGATGATGCCGCCCACGCTGCGGTGCATCAGCCAGCCGATGTAGGTGGCCAGCTGCTGCGCCTCCGGGCCGGGCAGCAGCATGCAGTAGTTCAGCGCGTGCAGGAAACGGCGCTCGGACAGCCAGCGCCGCTTTTCCACCAGCTCCTGGTGCATGATGGCGATCTGTCCGGCCGGGCCGCCAAAGCTGATCAGCCCCAGCTTCAGCCAGAAACGGAAGGCCTGCCACAGGCTGACGGGGGCGGGGGGATCGCTGGTGGCGAGCTTGGCGGCGGTGGTATCGGGTGGCGTCATGGCGGTGGATGATCGGGGGTGACAGGCGCGGGCGCTTGCCCGGGCTTGCGGTTAACTTATCTTGCGGCCAACGTTGGCCGCACGGCGGTGCCGGCTGGCGGCATTGCTGGTCGCGGCAATGGCCTGCCAGCTTAGCGCGTTTGGCGTCACGCCGAAACGCCACCGCACGCCGCTGGCAAGCGCGCCCGTGCCGGCGATGGGCGAAGGCGGCACCATTATCTATGCTGTATAAAAGCCACGCCCGGCCGCGGCCGGCTGCATGGTCGGCCAGCGCTTCGGGTAACATGCGTGTCGAGGCCGGCGCGATGCCGGCCGGCGTGTTTGCGGCGCTTGTGTGTGGCACGGCCGCCGCTGTCGTTTCACCTGTCCCCTGCCGGTGCGGTATGGCCGGAGCGTAATCGAGGATCAATGTGGCATGACAGGTCATCCCCGTAATCGTTTTATCCTGCTGTCGATCACCAGCTACGTGTTGTGCGGGCTGTTGTGGATCCTGTTGTCCGATCACCTGTTGCTGCTGTTTGCCGATGCCGACGCGCTGACCCGGCTGTCGACCGCCAAGGGCATGTTCTTTGTCGTCGCCACCGCGGCGGTGTTCTTTTTCCTGCTGCGCGCGGTGCCGCCGGCTGAGGCGACGCAACGTGAATCGCTGCTCGCCACGCTGACGCTCAGCATCGACCGCGAGCGACGGCCGCACTGGTTCCTGTATCTGTTTGCGGTGGTGATCACCGCCGCGGTAATGCTGCTGCGCCTCAACATCCCGGTCGATTTCGCCGTGCGGCCGATGCTGATCCTGTTCATGCTGCCTATCGTGCTGTGCGCGCTGCTCGGCGGCCTCGGGCCGGGGCTGTTTGCCACCGCGCTTACCGCACTGGCCACCGATCTGGCGGCAGAGCCGCACTTCCACAGCACGGCCTCGTCCCCCTACGTGCAGCTGCAATGGGCGTCGCTGGTGCTCAACGGTATCGGCGTCAGCCTGCTCAGCGCCTTGCTGCGCCAGTCGCTGGCCAAGCAGGAGGTCAACCGCCGCCTGCTGGATGCGGTGGTGTCCGGCACCACCGACGCGGTGTTCGTCAAGGACGAGCAGGGCCGCTACCTGCTGGTCAATGCCGCCGCCGCCGCCTTTGTCGGCAAGCCGGTGCGCGACATCCTCGGCCGCGACGACCGTGAACTGTTCGACGCCGCCTCGGCACAGATGCTGATGGCCAAGGACCGCGAGGTGATGGCCGCCGGCGCGGTGCAGACCGCCGAAGAGCAGCTGACGCTGCCGGACGGCAAGGCGATGGTGTTTCTGGTCACCAAGGGGCCGATGTTCGATGGCAACGGTCGCATCAACGGCCTGTTCGGCATCTCGCGCGACATCACCGAGCGCAAGCGCATCGACGACGAGCTGCGCTATGTGCTGAACGAGGCCAGCGATGCGATCTGGGTGACCGCGGCCGACGGCCGCTTCCTGTTTGCCAACCCGGCCGCCTGCCGCCTGAGCGGCCTCCCGCTGCCACTGCTGGAGCAGCTGCACTTTATCGAGATCCTGGCGCCCGAGAGCCAGGCCGAGCTGCCGGCGCACCTGCAGCAGCTGCAGGCCGCCGCCTTCCTGCGCCGTGAATGGCAGCTGCGCCATGCCGACGGTCATCCGCTCACCGTCGAGCTGACCACCGGCCGCATGCAGGATGGCCGCTACATGATCTTCGGCCGCGATCTCTCCGAGAAAATGCGCGCCGAACTGGCGCTGCAGGAGCGCGAGCAGCAGCTGGCGCGGGTGATCAACGGCTCCGACCAGGGCTACTGGGACTGGAACCTGCAAACTAATGTCTTCGATGTCAGCGCGCGCTGGGAAACTATGCTCGGCTACGCGCCGGGGGAAACGGTGATCACCGTCGACCGCTGGCCGGACTACGTGCATCCGGAAGACCTGCCGCGGGCGATCGACTCCATCCAGCGCCATCTGTCCGGCGCGGCGCCCAGCCACGAGGTGGAGATCCGCTGCCTGTGCAAATCCGGCGCCTGGCGCTGGATGCTGTCGCGCGGCCGCATCGTGTCGTGGGACGCGCACGGCCTGCCGCTGATGATGTCCGGCACCCATACCGACATCACCGAGCGCAAGCTGTTCGAGCTGGCGCTGAAAGAGGCGGCGGTGGTGTTCGACAGCAGCTACGAGGGCATCATGGTGGTCAGCCCGGCCGGGCTGATCACCAAGGTCAACGCCGCTTTTTCGCGCATTACCGGCTACCGTTCGGACGAGGCGGTCGGCCAGTCGCCGAAGCTGCTGTCATCCGGCCAGCACGACGCCGCCTTTTACCGCGAGATGTGGGATTCGGTGCGGCAGCATGACTTCTGGCGTGGCGAAATCTGGAACCGGCGCCAGAACGGTGACTGCTACCCCGAACTGCTGTCCATCTCGGTGGTGCGCGACGAGCTGGGCCAGGTGCGCCACTACGTCGGCATCTTCTCCGACATCAGCCAGCTGAAGGCGCACGAGGCCGAGCTGGAGCGCATCGCCCACTTCGACCCGCTGACCGGCCTGCCGAACCGGCGCCTGCTGTCGGACCGGCTGGGGCAGGCGATCCGGCACACCGCGCGCAGCGGCAAATCCTGCGCCGTCTGCTTCCTCGACCTGGACGGCTTCAAGGCGATCAACGACCAGTACGGCCATGCCGCCGGCGACCAGCTGCTGATCGGCGTCACCGACAACCTGAAGGCGGTGCTGCGCGCCGACGACACCCTGGCGCGGCTGGGCGGCGACGAGTTCGTGGTGCTGCTGGTGGACGTGGCCGGCAGCGAGGAGTGCGCGCTGGTGCTGGAGCGGCTGCTGGCGGCGATCCAGCAGGAAGTCCGCCTTGGCGATGCGGTGGTGCGCGCCTCGGCCAGCATCGGCGTCAGCCTCTATCCGCAAGACAATGCCGACGCCGATACCCTGCTGCGCCATGCCGACCAGGCGATGTACCTGGCCAAGGATGCCGGCAAGAACCGCTACCAGATGTTCGACCCGGAAAGCGACCGCAAGGCGCAGGCACACCGCAAGGAGCTGGAGCTGCTGCGCCACGCGCTGGACAACGGCGAGTTCGTGCTCTACTACCAGCCGAAGGTGGACCTGGAGAACGGCGACATCATCGGCGCCGAGGCACTGATCCGCTGGCGCCACCCCGAGCGCGGCCTGCTGCCGCCGGGCGCCTTCCTGCCGCTGCTGCACGGCAGCGAGCTGGAAAACGCGGTCGACGAGTGGGTGATCAACGCCGCGCTGGCGCAGGCGTCGGCGTGGCACGACGCCGGGCTGGTGATGCGCGTCAGCGTCAATGTCAGTGCCGGCTACCTGCTGGCGCCGACCTTCTATCCCGATCTGGCGCGTGCGCTGCACCGCCACGGCAATGTGCCGCCGGCACACCTGGAGCTGGAGGTGCTGGAGACGGCGGCCATCGCCGACATGGAACAGGCGGTCGCCATCCTGCAGCGTTGCCGCCAGCTGGGCGTGCACTTTGCGCTGGATGACTTCGGCACCGGCTATTCGTCGCTGACCTATCTGCGCAAGCTGCCGGTCGACACCCTCAAGATCGACCAGAGCTTCGTGCGCGACATGCTCACCGACGCCGACGATCTGGGCATCGTCGAGGGCGTGATCCAGCTGGCGACGGTGTTCGAGCGGCAGGTGATCGCCGAAGGGGTGGAAACGCTGCAGCACGGCGCGGTGCTGCGCCGGCTCGGCTGCCGGCTGGTGCAGGGCTACGGCATTGCGCGGCCGCTGGCCGCCGACGCCTTTCCGCACTGGTGCCGGCAGTGGCAGACCGATGCCGCCTGGCGCGCGCTCACCGAGGCCTCCTGAGCGCCGGCGCAGGCCGCCGGCACATTGTCCATCCCCATTTTCCGGGTCGATTCCGCCATGCCGAGATTTGCCTTTTCCCCGCCGCATCCCCGCCTCGCGTTGCGCGTGGCGCTCAGCCACCACGTCGCCAACGGCCTGTCGGCGGCGCTGGGGCTGCTGCTGATCTCCGCCGCGGTGCACCTGTGGCTGGGCGCCATCGCTGCTGCGGCGGCCTCGGTCGGCGTGGTGGTGTGCATTCCGCCGGACCAGCCGGCGCCGCGCCGCGGCAAGCTGCGGCAACTGCTGCCGGCGGCGCTGCTCGGCCTGCCGCTGTTCCTCGGCGTGCGGCTGCTGCATGCCGATCCTCTGCAGCTTGGCTTGCTGCTGCTGCCGGCCACCTTCATCGCCTTTCTTGCCGCCGCCTGGGGCAAGCGCGGCATTCCGCTGTCGGTGTCGATCATGTTCGCGATGCTGTTTGCAATGGCGATGCCGGCGCACGACGGCACCGCGCCGGTGCTGGCCAGCAGCCTGCACTTCGCGCTCGGCGCCGGCCTGTACCTGCTGTGGGCGACGCTGGCCAATGCGCTGCTTAACGGCCGTTACCGGGTGCAGCTGCTGGCCGATACCCTGCTGGCGCTGGCGGAGCTGATGCAGCTGCAGGCACAGCAATTCCTGCCGCCGGACAGCGACGAGCGGCGTCGGGCGCCGTTGATCGGCCGCCTGCTGCGTGAACAGGCGGCGCTGACCGACCAGCTGCAAAGCGCGCGCAACATCCTGCTGGAGTCGCCGCGCACGCCACGGCGGCAACAGCTGGCGGCGATGCTGCTGCAGGTGCTGGAAATGCGCGACCACCTGCTGGCCTGCGAGCTGGATCTGGACGCGCTGAAATCCCGCCCCGGTCACGCGCCGGTGCTGGGTGTGCTGCACGAGGTGCTCCAAACGTTGGCCGCAGACATTGCGCAGCTGGCCGACAAGCTGCTGTACGGGCGCACGCCATCGCCGGTCGCCAGCCTGCGGCCGCTGCTGGCCACGCTGCACTGGGCGGAAACGGCGCCGGCCGAGGCACAGATGCCATCGGCGGCGATGCTGGCGCGCGGGCTGGCCAACCGCGTCGGCAACATCAACGACGAGGTGGTGCGGCTGGTGGCGCTGGCGCGCGGCGAGCAGGCGCCGGATCTGGCGGGGGTGCGCGCCAGCTGGCAACTGTTCGTCAGCCCCACCGCGTGGTCGTGGCGGCCGTTTGCCGGGCTGTGGCGCTGGGATGCGCCGCCGCTGCGTCACGCCATCCGTGCCGCGCTGGCGGTCGGCGCCGCCTATGCGCTGGCGCAGGTGCTGCCGTGGGTGGCGCACGATTACTGGATCCTGCTGACCATCGTGGTGGTGCTGCGTGGCAGTCTGGCGCAGACGCTGGAGCGGCGTAACAGCCGCGTTGCCGGTACCCTGCTCGGTTGCGTGATTGCCGGCGCGTTGCTGGCGCTGCAGCCGTCGCCGTGGCTGTTGCTGCTGGCGGTGACGCTGGCGCAGGCCTTCGCCCATGCCTTTGCCGTGCGCCGCTACCTGGTGACGGCGGTGGCCGCTACCGTGCTCGGCCTGTTGCAGGCGCACATGCTGCACGCCGGCGCCAGCCCGGTGTTCGGCGTGCCGGAGCGCATTGCCGACACCCTGATCGGCGTGGCCATCGCCTGGGCGTGCAGCTATGTGCTGCCGTCGTGGGAGCGGCATCAGATCCCGGCGCTGGTGGCGCGCACCCTCGGCGCGCAGGCGCGCCATGCCCGCGTGGCACTGGGGCTGGGCCAGTTGCAGGCGATCGACAACGATCCGGAGCTGGCTTGGCGCCTGGCGCGGCGCGAGGCCTACGACAGCCTGTCGGCGCTGGTGCAGGCGACGCAGCGCTCGCTGGCCGAGCCGCGCGCGGTGCGACCGCCGCTGGCGCCACTGGGGCTGCTGCTGGCGCACAGTTACCAGCTGTTGGCGCAGCTGACGGCGGTGAAGAGCATGCTGCTGTTGCGCCGCGACCGCCTGCAGCCGGAGCAGATCCGCCAGCCGCTGCAGCAGGCGGCGCTGTCCATCGACAGCGCGCTGCAGCACGCCGGTGGCGCGGCGGTCGCGGCGGCGGAAGCGGCACCGGGGCCGGTGCTGCTGCCCGATCCGTTCGAGAGCGATCTCAGTCCGTGGCTGCTGCGCCGGCTGGAGCTGGCGACCCGCCTCGCCGGCCAGCTGCGGCAGGATGCCGATCAGGTGCTGGCGCCGCCGGCACGGGCCAAACCGGCCGCCGCGGCCGAACAAGATTGAACAGGCACTCGCTTTCAGCGCCGCCAGGCGGCGACGCGCTTGCTGCCTTCCAGCAGCAGCAGGGTGGCGCAGCCCAGCGCAAACGCCGCCAGCCATAGCCCCGGCGCCGGCGGCACGAAGCCGAAGGCGCCGGCCAGTGCCGGGATACTGGTGATCAGCAACAGGCTGAGCAGGGTGCCGCCCAGCACCCACGCCGCCACCGTCGACAGACCACCGAACAACGCCTGCCAGCCGCTCTGTGCCGAGCGGTTGGGCAGGATCAGCAGCGCATTGGCGCTGACCAGCACAATGAAGGTCAGCGCCCGCGCCGTCGCGTCGTCGAGTGCCGCCGCCAGGCTGGCGGCGTAGGCGACGCCGCAGCTGAGCAGCACCAGCGTGCCCTGCGCCAGTGCCAGCAGCAGCTGTGGTCGCGACAGCAGCGTTTCGTCGGCGCGGCGTGGCGGCTGCTGCATCTGCTGCGCCCGTTCCGGCTCGGCCTCGAACACGATGGAGCAGGCGGGGTCGATCAGCAGCTCCAGAAAGGCGATGTGGATCGGCGCCAGGATCAGCGGCATGCCGAACAGCAGCGGCAGCATCGACAGCCCGATGATCGGTATGTGCACCGCCAGCGTGTAGCTCATCGCCTGGCGCAGGTTGGCGAAGATGCGCCGCCCGAGGCGGATCGCCGTCACGATGGCGGTGAAGTCGTCGTCCAGCAGCACCAGTGCGGCGGCCTCGCGCGCCACGTCGGTGCCGCGCTTGCCCATCGCGATGCCGATGTGCGCGGCCTTCAGCGCCGGCGCGTCGTTGACGCCGTCGCCGGTCATCGCCACCACCTCGCCGGCGGCCTTCAGCGCGTTGACGATGGCCAGCTTCTGCTGCGGCGTGACCCGCGCGTACACGTTGACGCCGGCCAGCTGCCGCCCAAGGTTGGCCGCATTGTCGCCCAGTGCCGCAAGCTCGGCGCCGGTCAGCGTGCCGCGACTGGCGATGCCGGCCTGGCGGGCGATGGCGCGCGCGGTGTGCGGGTGGTCGCCGGTGATCATCAGCACGCGGATGCCAGCCTGCTGGCACTCGCGGATGGCGGCGGGCACTTCCGGGCGCAGCGGATCGGCAAAGCCGACCAGGCCGAGCAGCTCGAAGTCAAAATCATGCTGCAGCGACGGCCACTCCCGGTGCGGACTGTGGCGTGCCTTGGCGATGCCCAGCACGCGCAGGCCGCGGTCGGCAAGCGTCGCCGCGTCCGCGATCAGGCGTGCACGCGCCGCGTCCGGCAGGTGGCACAGCTCGGCAATCGCCTCTGGTGCGCCCTTGGCGGCGACCACGTCGTCGTCGTCGCTGTCCTGCCGCCACAGGTGCGACATCGCCAGCAGCGCCGGCGACAGCTCGTACTCGCGCGCCAGCGACCACGCCGGGTGCAGGTGTTCGGTATCGGCCAGATAGGTGCGCGCATAGTGGTGAAAGGCCTGTTCCATCGGGTCGTGCGGTTCGATCTCGCTGGCCAGCACCGCGTACTCCAGCAGCTCGTGATAGGCCTCCGGCAGCTCGCCGCCGGGCAGCTGGCCGGTGTCCAGCAGCTGGCCGTCCACCGCCAGTGCCGCCAGCGCCATGCGGTTCTGCGTCAGGGTGCCGGTCTTGTCGACACACAGCACCGTGGTTTCCCCCAGCGTCTCGATGGCGTTCAGGCGCCGCGTCAGCACCTGGTGGCTGGCGATGCGGCGCGCGCCCAGCGCCAGGAACACGATCATGATCACCGGGAATTCCTGCGGCAGGATGCCCATCGCCAGTGTGATGCCGGCCAGCAGCGCGTCCAGCCAGCTGTCGCGCAGCAGCCAGTACAGCAGCGCCAGCAGCAGGCACAGGCCGACGCCCAAGAGCGCCAGCTGCCGCGTCAGCCGCGCGATCTCGTCGCGCAGCGGCGAGGCCTCGACGGCGATGGTGGTCAGTGATTTGCCGATGCGGCCCAGCTCGGTGCGCTGGCCGGTGGCGCACACCTGCAGCAGCCCCTGGCCGCGCACCACCAGCGTGCCGGCGTAGGCCGGCTCGCGCTGGCCGAACTTGGCCACCGGCTCCGATTCTCCGCTGAGCATCGATTCGTCGGTGGCCAGCTCGTGCGCCTGCAGCACCACGCCGTCGGCCGGAATGCGGTCGCCCTCGCTGAGGATCAGGATGTCGTCGCGCACTACCTCGCGCCCGGCGATGCGCTGCGCCTCTCCGTCGCGGATCACCAGCGCGCGCGGGCTGGACAGATCGCGCAGTGCCTCCAGCGCGTTCTCGGTGCGCCGCTCCTGCACGATGGTGACGGTCATGATGATGGCGACGAAGCCGAGCAGGATCAGCGCCTCGTGTGCGTCGCCCATCGCCAGGTAGATGGCGCCGGCACCCAGCAGTAGCAGGAACATCGGCTCGCGCACCACCTCGCCGGCGATGGCGGCCAGGCTGCGGCGCTGCTCGGTGCCCAGCTCGTTGGCGCCTTCGGCGGCCAGCCGGGCGCGGGCAACGCTGTGGCTGAGTCCGCGGGGAAAGGCTTCGCTCATGACGGCTCCGGCAGGGGAAACAGGACAGGGATGCGTATAGCGGTTATAGCAACTGCTGCCGGCATTGGCGGTAGGGAGAGGCGTTCGCTTTTGGCGGGCGGTGCCGGCTGACGCCGCTTACCGCGGGCGCAGGGCGTGCAGGGAGGAAACGGCTCAGTCGCCGGGCAGCGTCGCGCGTGGCAGTTGCAGCCGCTGGCGCAGGCGGTCGAGTACGCCTTCGCGCTGCAGCTGGCGGAACAGGCTGGCATAACGGCGGCTTAGCTGTGGCGCGGTGCCGGGGCTGAACGCGAGGTACAGCGGGGTGGACAGCGCCGGCAGCGGCAACACCGGCTGCAGCAGCCGTGGATCCAGGCCCAGCTCGCGCGTTCGCCAGGCCAGCACCAGGGAGTTGGAGAACGGCAGCAGGTCGATGCGGCCGGCGTACAGCTTGCGGATATTGGACTGGTCGTCGCTGCTTTGCTGCAGGTTGCGCTCGTAGGCAAAGCCCTGCTGCAGCAGGTAGTCCGCCTTCATGTCCCGTGCGGTCACCCCCAGCTGCCAGCGCTGAGCCTGTTGCAGCGTGACGGGGTTGACCTCGGGGCGGTCGGCAAGGCGCCACAGTTTGGCATCACCGCTGGCGATGCGGCCGACCCAGCCGTAGCGCGCTTCACGTTGCGGTGTGCGGCCAAGACAGAAGATCAGCAGTCCGGGCGTGGTTTCCGCCATCTGGTAGGCGCGCGGCCACGGCAGGAACTGCACCGCCAGCGTATCGCCGTTGCGCGCCGCCAGCGCTTGCGCCGCTTCCAGCGCCAGCCCCCACGGCGCCGGCTGCTCGCTCTGGAATGGCGGGAATTCGGTGGTGACGGCGTGGATGACGGCCGCCGTGGCCGGAGTGGACAACAATAGCAGGCACAACAACAGCGATAACAGCGGGCGCGGCATCATGATGCCCTGATGATTTTTTGATAAACGGCAGCATGAACGCAAGCCGGGCAATCTTCAAGCATTCCAGCATGGCGCAGCGCAGCGTAAGTCCCTAAAATGGGGCGGTTATCCCCACAGCCGCTACGCTGGAGAACACATCAATGGCTATCATCCGTCAGGAAGACTTTATCCAGAGCATCGCCGATGCTTTTCAGTACATCAGTTGCTATCACCCTAAGGATTACATTGACGCGCTGTACAAGGCGTATCAGCACGAGGAAAGCCCCGCCGCCAAGGACGCGATGGCGCAGATCCTGATCAACAGCCGCATGTGTGCCGAAGGCCGCCGTCCGATCTGCCAGGATACCGGCATTGCCGTGGTGTTCCTGAAGGTGGGCATGAAGGTGCAGTGGGACAGCACGCTCTCCGTGCAGGAAATGGTCAACGAAGGCGTGCGTCGCGCCTACAACAACCCGGACAACAAGCTGCGCGCCTCGGTGCTGCTGGATCCGGCCGGCCTGCGAAAGAACTCCAAGGACAACACCCCGGCCGTGGTGCACTTCGAGATCGTCGAAGGCGACGGCGTGGAAGTGATCTGCGCCGCCAAGGGCGGTGGCTCCGAGAACAAGTCCAAGTTCTACGCGCTGAACCCGTCCGACTCCATCGTCGACTGGGTGATCAAGACCGTACCGACCATGGGCGCCGGCTGGTGTCCGCCGGGCATCCTCGGCATCGGTATCGGCGGTACGCCGGAAAAGGCGATGCTGCTGGCCAAAGAGTCGCTGATGGACCACGTCGACATCCACGAGCTGAAGGCCAAGGCCGCCAGCGGCGCGGAACTGACCAAGGTCGAAGCGCTGCGCCTGGAGATCTTCGAGAAGGTCAACGCGCTGGGCATCGGTGCGCAAGGCCTCGGTGGCCTGACCACCGTGCTGGACGTGAAGATCCTCGACTACCCGACCCACGCGGCATCCTTGCCGGTGGCGATGATCCCGAACTGCGCCGCCACCCGCCACATCCACTTCCATCTCGATGGCAGCGGCCCGGCGCACCTGGAAACGCCGAAGCTGGAAGACTGGCCGGAAATCACCTACGACACCAGTAACGGCAAGCGTGTCGACCTCAACAATATCACCCGCGAAGAAGTGGCCAGCTGGCAGCCGGGCGACGTGCTGCTGCTCAACGGCAAGATCCTGACCGGCCGCGACGCCGCGCACAAGCGCATGATCGACATGCTGAACAAGGGCGAGAAGCTGCCGGTGGACTTCACCAACCGCTTCATCTACTACGTCGGCCCGGTGGATCCGGTGCGTGACGAAGTGGTCGGCCCGGCCGGCCCGACGACCGCCACCCGCATGGACAAGTTCACCCGCCAGATGCTGGAGCAGACCGGCCTCTTGGGCATGATCGGCAAGGCCGAGCGCGGCCCGGCGGCGATCGATGCCATCCGCGACAACAAGGCGGTTTACCTGATGGCGGTCGGCGGCTCGGCCTACCTCGTGTCCAAGGCGATCAAGGCCTCCAAGGTGGTCGGCTTCGAAGACCTCGGTATGGAAGCGATCTACGAGTTCGACGTGCAGGACATGCCGGTGACCGTGGCCGTGGATTCCTGTGGCACGTCGGTGCACAACACCGGCCCGGCCGAGTGGCGCGTGAAGATCGGCAAGATCCCGGTCAGCGCCGTCTGATCCGGCTTGCGGCCAACCTTGGCTGCAGACAAAAAAACCGCCAGCCCCCCATAACGGGGACTGGCGGTTTTTCATGGGTACACCGGCGCTTTAGCGCGTGGCGTACACCCACTGCTTGCCCTTGGCATCAAACGCCATCACCTGGTAGGGCTGCTTGACGCCGGTTTCCATGCCGGGGCTGCCCTGCGGCATGCCGGCCACCGCCAGGCCGCGGATGGCCGGTTTCTCGCGCAGTACCTTCTGTACCAAATCGGCCGGCACGTGGCCTTCGAACACGTAGCCGCCGATGCTGGCGGTGTGGCAGGAGCGCAGCTTGTCCGGCACCTGCAGCTTGTCCTTGATCGCGGCCATGTCGCTGCGGTTTTCGCTCGCGAGCGGCAACTGGTGGCTAGCCATGTGTTCGGCCCACTTGCTGCAACAGCCGCAGTTGGGGTCCTTGAACAGGGTGGCGACCGGTGCGGCCAGCACCGGCAGGGAAAGCGCCAGCAGTGTGCCGGCGCGGAACAGGGATCGGATCAGCATGGGGAGCCTCGTCGGGAATAGGGGGCAGGTGGCCAGTGACAGACCCTGGCCGGCGTCACTGGTTCCCGTCGTGACGGGCGGCCGCGGTCAGACGGTCAGCTGCACGCTGCTGCCGCTGTTGCTGTCGTCGTCGCTGCCGTAGGCGCGCAGCATTGCCATTAGCCGCATCATGATGCGACCATCCTGCTCGCTGTCGGCACTGGCAACGTCGCCGTCCTCGCTGCCGGTGCTGCTGCGTTGCGCTTCTTCGTAGGCGATGCTTTCTGCGAAGCTGACCTTGCCGTCCTGGTTGCTGTCGGCGCTGTCGAAGTTTTCCGCCAGCGCGGCGAAGCGGGCCGCCGCAACGCTGTCGCCGGCCTCGCTGGCGTCGGCGGCCATCGCCGACAACTGCTCCTGCCCAAGGCCGGTGTCGTCCTCGCCGCCTGCGGGCGGCGGCGGTGGCGGCATGCCCTGCATGCCGCCCGCCATCATCATGCCGCCCATGCCCTGGCTGCGCATGGCGTTGAACTGGCTGTCCAGCTCTTCCTCCAGCTCTTTCAGGCGCGTGCTCAGCTCGCTCTTGCTGACCTTGCCGTCGCTGTCGCTGTCCAGTGCGGCAAACAGGTCTTCATTGTCGCTGCCAAAATCGCTGGCTTCGAGATAACCCTGGTTGTCGGTATCCAGCTTGCTGAAAATCTCGCTGGCTACCTGCTCGCTGTCCGGGCGTTTCATCGCGCGCGGACCGCCACCCATGCCACTCATGCCGGACAGATAGCTGCTGCCGACACTGCTGATTGCGCTGCTCATTGTCATGCTCCTCGTCTCGCCTGCGGAATCCCCGCCGGCCATGCGGCGCTGTTGCGGGTGATGACAATTTATAGCCGGCGTGTCAGCACCATTTATCCGTTTTGTATCAAAGCTGATACAGAGCGCCGTGCGCGTCGCGCGGCAGGGTCAGCCGCGCGATCAGGCCGCCCTGCGGCGCATTGTGCAGCGTCAGCGTGCCGCCCATGCGCCGGGCCGCGTCGCGGGCGATGGCGAGGCCCAGGCCGACGCCGCCGGTGTGGCGGTTGCGCGACTCTTCCAGCCGCACGAACGGTTCGAACACCGAGCTCATGCGGTTTTCCGGAATGCCGGGGCCGTGGTCGCGGATCTCGATACACACCGTATCGCCGGTTTGCTGCAGGTGGATGTCGGCGCGCTCGCCGTAGCGCAGCGCGTTTTCCAGCAGGTTGTCGAGGCAGCGGCGCAGGCTGCCCGGCAGCGTGTACAGGCTGTCGGCGTGGCCGTCGACGCTGACGTGGTGGCCCTGTTCCTGCGCGTCCTCGGCCAGCACCTGCAGCAGCGCGGTGATGTCCAGCATCTGCCAGCTTTCCTGCTGCGATTCGTCGCGCAGGTAGGCCAGCGTCGCGTCCAGCATCGCGGTCATGTCGTCGATGTCCTTGCCCAGCTTGGCCTGCAGCGCGGTGTCGTCAAGTTGGGCGCTGCGCAGGCGGATGCGGGTCAGCGGCGTGCGCAGGTCGTGCGAGACCGCGGCGAGGAAGCGGTTGCGCTCCGCCATCTGCTGGCGCAGCTTGTCCTGCATGCGGTTGAACAGCCGCGCCGCCTGTCGTGTTTCCTGCGGTCCGCTTTCCGCGATCGGCGGCGCCTCCAGGTTGTCACCCAGCCGGGCCGCGGCCTGGGTCAGCTGCTGAATGGGGCGCGCCAGCCGCCGTGCGCCGTACCAGGCCAGCAGGCCGATGATCGCCAGCGTCACCAGCTGCGCCAGCCAGAATGGCGCCGGAAAGCGGTTGCGATTGTCCGGTGGCGGCGGTGGCGGCTGCTGCACGGCATCGCCGGGCGCCAAGGTTGGCCGCAGGCCGGCGCCGGGGGCGGTACGCTCCAGCGGCGGGCGCGGCGGCGGCTCGTCACGCGAAAAGTGCGGTCCGAAAAACAGCAGCAGGCTGGTCATCACCAGATGGGTGGTCAGCAGCGCCGCCACCACCAGCCCGAACAGGCGGGTGAAGACGGTATCGGGAATCAGGCGTTTCATTGGCGTACCTTGCAGTCAAACAGGTAACCCTCGCCGCGCACCGTCTTCAGCAGGCGCGGCGCTTTCGGGTCGTCGCCCAGCTTCTGGCGCAGGCGCGATACCAGCAGGTCGATGCTGCGGTCGAAGGCCTCCACCGTGCGCCCGCGCGCCGCGTCCAGCAGCTGCTCGCGGCTGAGGATGCGCTGCGGCCGCTCCAGGAAGGTACACAGCAGCCGGTATTCGGCGTTCGACAGCGGCACCAGCAGCTGCTGCGGGGTGGTGAGTTCGCGCTTCAGGTGGCTCAGCGTCCAGCCGTCGAAGTGCACGTCCTGCTGCGGGTTGCCGTTGCCGCCGGCGGCGCTGCGCAGGCTGCGGCGCAGCACGGTGTGGATGCGAGCCACCAGTTCGCGCGGGTCGAACGGCTTCACCACGTAGTCGTCGGCGCCCAGCTCCAGCCCCACCACACGGTCGGTGGCCTCGCCGCGCGCGGTGAGCATGATGATCGGCAGCTCGCCCTCGCTGCGAATCTGGCGGCACAGCGCCAGACCGTCCTCGCCGGGCAGCATCAGGTCCAGGATCACCAGGTCGAAGCGCTGTTCGGCCAGCGCCGCGCGCATCGCCACGCCGTCGCCGACGCAGGTGCAGTGCATGGCGTAGGCTTGCAGGTACTGGCCGAGCAGGCTGCGGATCTCCGGGTCATCGTCAACAATCAACAGGCGGGTGGCGGGGCTGGTCATGCGGGCTTCCGTTTCGGTTCGGTGGTGGGCAGCCGTGATTATGGCTGATCCTGCGGCGCCGCCGGCGCGGCAAGTTCGCTGTTCATGTGCGCCAGCAGGCATTGCCGCACCAGGCTGGCCTGTTGCGCGTCCAGGCTGTCGAGGAAGGCGAGCCACGCCGCGGGCAGGGCGCCCGCCGTTTCGCTGGCTGCCACGCTGGCGCGCAGTGCCGCCGACAGGCTGCTGCTGTCGTCTTCCAGCTGCCGGCGCAGGGTCAGCTGCGCCTGTTGCCGCGCCTGGCGGCGGGTGGCCTGCTCGCTGAGTTCGGCGATGTCGGCTTGCAACCACAGCGCCTGCTGTTTGGCGTTTAGTTGCAGATAGGGCAGCAGCGGCTCCAGCTGGCCGCCGAGGCTAGGCCGCGGGTGATGGGTACCGCTCTGGTGCGGCGGCGGGGCGGCCGGCGGCTGCGCCAGCGCGCCGTGCAGCACGGTCAGGCAGAGCAGGGTGGCGAGCAGGCGCGGCAGGGCGGGACGTTTCATCATGGCTTCCTTTGCATGGAAATGGGGACAAGTGACGGGGGCATCCCACAGCCTGCAGTGTCCGTTACCGCCGTGTCGGGGCGTTGTCGGCTTTGTATCGGCGCTGACACAGTCGTGCCGTTGCGGAGCGGTGATGGACCTTGGATGGCGCAATCGGTCCGCAGCCGGTCGGCTTTGCGCCTCGCGGCCAACGTTGGCCGCAGCCACAATAGCCTTATCCCCTGCCACTACCCGAGGAAGCCGCCATGTCCCGTTCCGCCCTGCTTGTGATTGATGTCCAGGATTCGTTCCTGCAACGCTCGTACTGGGATGCCGCTGCCTTGCCCGCGTTTCGCGACAAGCTGCTGGCGCTGATTGCCGGCGCCCGCCAGCGCGGCCTGCCGGTGGTGCATGTGCTGCACGAGGACGGCGACGGCCCGTTTTCCACTGCGTCCGGTTTTGTCCGGCCGATGGCGTGGCTGCCGGACGGCGCCGATGTCACCTTTACCAAGCACGTGCACAACGCGTTTACCGATACCGGCTTGCAGGCGTGGCTGGCGGCGCGCGGCATCGACCGCCTGATCGTCAGCGGCATCCGCAGCGAGCAGTGCTGCGAAACCACCACCCGCGTCGGCAGCGATCTCGGCTTTGCCGTCGACTATGTGTCGGAGGCGACGCTGACCTTTGCGATGACCCATCCCGTCAGCGGCCGCGTCTACAGCCCGGAAGACATCATCGCCCGCACCGAGCTGGTGCTGGCCGGCCGCTTTGCCGAGATCCACAGCGTAGACAGTGTGCTGGCGCGACTGGACGCCGAGGAGGTGTGCCATGCTTGAGCTACGCCCCGGCTGCGAAGCCTGCGATGCCGACTTGCCCGGCGACAGCGAGCAGGCGCTGATCTGCAGCTTCGAGTGCACCTTCTGCCGCGACTGCGCGGCGCGTTTGGCGCATCGCTGCCCCAATTGCGGCGGCGAGCTGCTGCCGCGGCCGCGGCGAACGGGCGCGAAACTGGTGGCCAACCCGGCCAGCAGCCAGCGCGTGTACAAGCCGCGCCAGCTGTAGCCGTGCAATCGTGAACACACTGTTGCTGTTGCCACTGGCATCCGTGGCGTAAGGTAGCAGACCGGGTTCACCCGCCCGGCCGCCGAGGTGGCCGGGCACAACTTCGCAGGAGCAAAGGCCATGAACTGGCAAGACCGACTGATTGCCCTCGCCATCGTCGCGGTGTGGGGCTTCAATTTCGTGGTGATCAAGTGGGGTGTGGCCGGCGTGCCGCCGTTCCTGCTCGGCGCGCTGCGCTTTGCCGCGGCGGCGGGCATCGGTCTGCTGTTCGTGCGCCGCCCCAACATCCCGTGGCGCTGGCTGGCGCTGTATGGCCTGACCATGGGGCTGGGGCAGTTTGCCTGCCTGTTTTCGGCGATGAAACTGGGCATGCCGGCCGGCCTCGCCTCCATCGTGCTGCAGTCCTCCGCCTTCTTCACCCTGCTGATCGGCATGGCCTGGCTGCGCGAGCGCTTCAGCGGCTGGCAGCTGGGCGGGCTGGTGGTCGGCGGCTGCGGCCTGTACCTGATCGGCGGCCTCGGCGCCGCCGGCCTGCCGCTGGCCGGCTTTGTGCTGACCCTGTGCGCCGCCGCCTGCTGGGCGTTTTCCAATGTGGTGGTGCGCCGCATCGTCGGCGCCGGCTACCAGCCGGACATGCTGGGGCTGGTGGTATGGGGTAGCCTGGCACCGATCGTGCCGTTCTTCGCGCTGTCGGCCATGTTCGAGTCGGCCAGTATCGACTGGGCGCAGGTGGTCAGCGGCAAGAGCCTGTTCGCCATCGGCTATCTGGCGCTGATCGCCACGCTGTTCGGCTATGGCCAGTGGAGCAAGCTATTGAGCCGCCATGCGGCCAACGTGGTGGCGCCGTATTCGCTGCTAGTGCCGCTGGTGGGGGTGTTGTCCTCGGCGCTGGTACTGGGCGAGCGCCTCAGCTTCTGGCAGCTGGCCGGCGGCGTGGTGCTGGTGTCCGGACTGGCCATCAATATGTTCGGTCCGCGGCTGCTGGCCTTGCTGCGCAAGCCGCAGCCGGCGTAAGGTTGGCCGCATGGCAAACGACATCACCCTGCGTCCGCCCGGTGCGGACGATTTTGCCGCCTGGCTGCTGCTATGGGACGGCTATAACGCCTTTTACGGCCGCCACGGCGCCAGCGCGCTGCCGCCGGCCATCAGCCAGCTCACCTGGCAGCGCTTTCTCGATCCGGACGAGCCGGTACATGCGCTGCTGGCCTGGCAGGGCGGGCAGCTGCTGGGTCTGGCGCACTATATCTTTCACCGTAACACGCTGATGCTGCACCACGCCTGCTACCTGCAGGACCTGTTTACCGTGCCGGAAGCACGGGGCAGGGGCGTGGCACGGCAGCTGATTGCCGCCGTGGCCGACGCGGCGCGCCAGGCCGGCAGTCCCAGCCTGTACTGGCATACGCACCACACCAACCATGCCGCGCGCCAGTTGTATGACCGTGTGGCGCGCGATACCGGCTTTGTGCTGTACCGCCAGACTTTTTAACTCCCGACAGGACGCGATATGAAACTGTACCGACTGCTGACCGGCCCCGACGACGCCACCTTCTGCCACCGCGTCAGCGAGGCGCTCAACCGCGGCTGGCACCTGCACGGCAATCCGACGCTGACCTTCAACGGCGAGCGCGTGATCGCGGCGCAGGCGATCGTGAAAGAGGTCGACGGCGAGTACGTGCCGGAGATCCGGCTGGGCGAGCTGTAGTCCCATCCGCTGCACATAAGGTTGGCCGCATGAAAGATGTGTATTTCCTTCTCACGCCGCGCTATCTGGCGCTGGATTTCGTCGGCCCGGCCGAGGCGCTGCGCATGGCCATCGACGAGGGCGCGCCGTTTCGCCTGCACGTCGCCGGGCCGGAACCGGAGTGCGTCAGCTCGCTGGGGCTCACGTCGCTGATCGACCCGCTGCCGCCGGCGCTGGCCGATGGTAGCCTGGTGATCCTGTGCGGCACGGTGGACGAGGATGCCGACTACGCCACACCGGCGGCGCAGCGGCTGATCGCCTGGCTGCAGCAGCACATCACGCCGCAGGTGAGCCTGGCGACGGTGTGCTCCGGCGCACTGCTGGCCGGCATGGCCGGGCTGCTAGACGGCCGCGCCTGCACCACCCACCACAGCATCACCGCCAAGCTGGCGGCACTGGCGCCGAAGGCGCGGGTGCTGGATAACCGCGTGTTTGTCGAGGACGAGCACATTGCCACCTCGGCCGGCATCACCACCGGCATGGATCTGGCGCTGGCGCTGATCGAGCACCACGCCGGGCCGGATGTGGCGGCGCGCGTGGCGCGGCGCATGGTGCTGTACAGCCGCCGTGCCGGCGACGATCCGCAGCTGTCGCCGTGGCTGGCGTTCCGCAATCACCTGCACCCGGCGGTGCACCGCGCGCAGGACCTGATCGCGCGCGATCCGGCGCAGCGCTGGCCGGTGGAGGCGCTGGCCGAACGCGTCCATCTCAGCCCGCGCCATTTGACGCGGCTGTTCCGCGAGCAGGCCGGCGTCGGCATCGTCGAATACCAGCAGCGGCTGCGGGTGGCGGTGGTGCGCCAGCTGTTGCATCAGGGCGTGGCGGTGGAGCGCGCCGCCGAAGGCGCCGGTTTTGCCTCGGCGCGCGACATGCGGCGGGTGTGGCACAAGTTCGAAAGCGTCAATCCCGGCCAGCTGGCCTGAGCGCCGGGCTAGCTTGCGTTAGCGCCAGTTGAAGTTCAGGCTGCGCGAGCCGTTCCGGCCCAGTTGCACGTTGCGCTGCTGGCGCATGCCCATATAGCTGGCCTCGACCCGGTAGCTGCCGGCCGGCAGGTCGGCATACAGCAGTGGCCCGGCCTGTTGCAGCGACAGCACCGGCTGTCCCTTGCTGCTGCGGATATCGACATCGACGCCGACCACATACTGGCCGGCACCTTCGGAAAAGGTCAGGTGCAGGCTGTAACCGGCACTTTGCTTGATGGCCTGCGATTCGTCCTGACCGACGCCGCCACTGAGATAGGCGATGCCGTTCTGTTGCTGAATTTGCAGATTGGCAGTCTGCAGCGTGGCCGGCATGACGTCTTCTGCGTGCAGTGCCAGCGGGGACAGCCCGAGCAGCAAGCCCAGCATCAGGTCCGAATATTTCCGTGTATGGATGGTGTTCATGATCAAGACTCCTTGCGGGCGGGGTGCCCGCTCATGTCGCCGTCGCACGGCGCTGGCGTAGCCAGTCGTTTGCCTGCGTGCGCAGGCCGCTAGCGGTGGCGATGAGGGGGTGCGGCCATGGCGCCGCCTCGGGAAGGGGCACGTCCGGACACACGCTTGAGTACGAGAATGTGACACGCGGGGGTGTCTTGTCGGTGCGGTGACGCACATGCTTTGCAGCAGCCGGGTTGCACCGCCCCTTGCTGGCGGCCAACGTTGGCCGCAACGGCCGGGCTTTCGCCGCCGCTGCCGCCCGCAATGCAGCAGCCGGCGCAATAACCCCGTACAATCCGGCCATTGTTTTTGCGGTACACCCCATGAAAGCCACACCAAAACCGACCGGCAAGGCCGGTCTGCACCCGCGCAACGCGCACCGCCAGCGCTATGACTTCCCGGCGCTGATCGCCAGCCTGCCGGAGCTGGCCGCCTTTGTGCGTCCCAACGACTACGGCGACGACAGCGTCGATTTTGCCGATCCGGCGGCGGTCAAGGCGCTGAACCGCGCGCTGCTGGCGCACTACTACGGCATCGGCTTCTGGGATCTGCCGCCGGGCTACCTGTGCCCGCCGATTCCGGGGCGCGCCGACTACATCCACCATCTTGCAGACCTACTCGCCGGCTGCAACGGCGGCACGGTGCCGCCGCGCGTCAACGTGCTCGACGTCGGCGTCGGCGCCAACTGCGTGTATCCGATCATCGGCCGCAGCGTGTACGGCTGGCGCTTTGTCGGTAGCGACATCGACCCGGTGTCGCTGAAAGCGGCGAAGGCGATTGCCGATTTCAACCCGGTGCTGTCCGGCGCGCTGACGCTGCGGCTGCAGGCCGACGCGGGCAAGGTGTTTGCCGGCATCATCCAGCGCAAGGACCGTTTCGACGTCACGCTGTGCAACCCGCCGTTCCATGCCTCGGCAGAAGAGGCGGAGGCGGTATCGCGGCGCAAGGTGACCAACCTCACCGGCGAGGTGCCGGACAAGCCAGTGCTGAATTTCGGCGGCCAGCACGCCGAGCTGTGGTGCGACGGCGGCGAAGTCACCTTCCTGCGCAACATGGCGCAGGAGAGCCGCGAGTTTGCCGAGCAGTGCTGCTGGTTCACCTCGCTGGTGTCGCGCGAGGCGCACCTGCACGAGCTGTACCGCCAGTTGCGCAAGCTGGGTGCGAAACAGGTCAAGACCATCGACATGGCGCAGGGGCAGAAGATCAGCCGTTTTGTGGCGTGGACCTTCCTCGACAACGCGGCGATGGCCGAGTGGCGCGAGGAGCGCTGGCAGGGGTGAGGCCGCGTCGCCTGTCGCCATAAAAAACCCCGCCAGCGATACTGGGCGGGGTTTTTCGTTGCCGGTGGCGCGAGCTGCGGCGGTGTTCAGTCCGGCTTGGCGGCCTGTTGCGCGGCGGCTTCTGCGGCGGCGGCGCGCAGCTTGTCCTTCTTGCTCGGGCGCTTGCCCTTGATGCCGCCGTTGTCGTCGGCTGCGGCCAACCTTGGCGCGGGTTCGTCAACCGGCACGAAGCCGGCCAGCTGCTCGCGCGGCAGTTTCAGCTGTAGCCGCTTCTCGATCAGGCGGAAGTGGGCGCGGCTGTCGGCGTCGATCAGGCTGATGGCGAGGCCGCTTTCGCCGGCTCGGCCGGTGCGGCCGATGCGGTGGGTGTAGTCCTGCGGCGAACGCGGCAGGTCGTAGTTGATCACCACCGGCAGCGCCGGGATGTCGATGCCGCGCGCGGCGAGATCGGTGGCGACGATCACTTGCAGCGTGCCGTCCTTCAGGTTCTCCAGCACCCGCTCGCGGCGGCCTTGCGCCAGCTCGCCGAACAGCGCGGCGGCGCGGATGCCCTCGCGCTGCAGCGTCTGCGCCAGCTCGGCGGCACCGTGTTTGCTGGCGACAAACACCAGCATCCGCGCGCCCTCCTGCTCGGCGATCAGCTGGCACAGCAGCGCGGTACGCTGGCGATTGTCGACCTCGATCGCGCGCTGGCGGATGTCCGGCGCCTGTTCCGCGATGTGGATGCGCTGCGGGTCGGTGAGCAGGCGCGTCGCCAGCTGCTGCACGTTGGCCGCAAAGGTGGCGGAGAACAGCAGCGTCTGGCGCTGTGCCGGCAGCGCGGCCAGCACCTGTTCCAGTTCGTCGGCAAAGCCCTGTTCCAGCAGGCGGTCGGCCTCGTCCAGCACCAGACTGCGCACCTGGTCCAGGCGCAGCGCGTTGTTGGCCAGCAGCTCCAGCAGCCGGCCGGGGGTGGCGACGATGATGTCGGCGCCGCCGCGCAGCGCCATCAGCTGCGGATTGAGCGAGACCCCGCCGTAGACGGTGACGATCTTCGGCGGCGGCAGGTGGCGGGCCAGCTGCTGCAGCACGCTGCCGACCTGTTGCGCCAGCTCGCGCGTCGGCAGCAGCACCAGCAGCGTCGGCTGCTTGCCGTCATGGCGGCCGTGCTGCCAGCGCTGCAGCAGTGGCAGGCAGTAGGCGGCGGTCTTGCCGGAGCCGGTGCGGGCGGTGGCCAGCAGGTCGCGGCCGTGCAGGATCGCCGGGATCGCCTCGCGCTGGATGGCGGTGGCGGTGTGGAAGCCCTGTTCGTCCAGCGCATGCAGCAGCGCCGGGTCAAGGCCGAGGGTGGAAAAGGGCATGGGCGGGCGCGGGGCGTGAATTCGTGAAGGCGGCAGTCTACGGCTTTTGCGCGCGCGGCACTATGGCGATGCGCGCCGGGCTGCTGCCTGACGGGGACGGGCAGGGGACGCGGGTTACCGATTGACGCAACTGTCATTCCCTTGGATGATTCAAGCGATTGTTTTAATGATGGCGCAGACCATCATCCGCGACACACGAGGAATCATGAAAAACCGCGAACACGATCTGTGGGTGCCGGTCACCGCCACCGACACGCTGTACCTGAAGCGCATCCGCCATCCGGAAAAGGACGGCGCGCCGGTGCTGCTGCTGCACGGGGTGATGGCCAACGGCCGCATCTTTTATTCGGACAATGGCAAGGGGCTGGCGCACTATCTAGCGCGCCACGGCTACGACGTGTTCGTCGCCGACCTGCGCGGTCGCGGCCGCAGCACGCCGCGCATCGGCCGCGGTGCGTGTCACGGCCAGACTGAAACCATCACCGAAGACCTGCCGGCGCTGCAGGCGGCGATCCGCCAGCTGAAGGGTGAGGTGGCGGTGCACTGGATGGCGCATTCCTGGGGCGGCGTGCACATGAGCAGCTGCCTGTTGCGCCAGCCGCAGCTGATCGCGCAGGTGGCCAGCCTGGTCTACTTCGGCAGCAAGCGCAGCGTGCACGTGCGCAATCTCAACAAGCTGCTGGAAGTCGACCTGCTGTGGAATATCGTCGGCCGCGTGCTGTGTCGCAGCGTTGGCTATCTGCCGGCGCGCCGCCTCGGCCTAGGCGCCGACGACGAAACCGACAAGAGCCACCGCCAGAGCAAGGTCTGGGCACAGAATCGGCCGTGGGTGGACAGCGACGACCGCTTCGACTACCGGCAGGCGGCGCAGACGCAGCAACTGCCGCCGGCGCTGTACTTCGCCGCGCAGAACGATCCCTGCCGCGGCCACCCGGCCGACGTGAAGCGTTTTCGCGACGAAAGCGGCGCGCACCTGTCGCGGCTACGGCTGCTGGCGCGCCACAGCGGCCACCGTCACGACTACAACCACGTCAGCCTGCTGACCCACCCCGACGCGGTGCGCGACCATTTTCCGCTGGTGCTGGAATGGCTTGCCGGCCGCTACGGCATGGTGCAGGAAAACTACTGAACACAGCGCGTGGCCGGGGTTGGCCGCAAGCCGGCGCCGATGCCTGACGGGAAACTACAGCGGGCTTGACCTGGCGCATTCGCCGCCGGCGGCCGGCTGTGGTAGAAAGCGGGCTGTGTTTATCCTTGCGACCGTTTCCGGCCATGTCCCAACTGCAATTCGACCTCGACCACGTCATCGACACCCTCGCCAGCGAGGGCTGGGTGGTGATCCCGCACGCGCTGTCCGCCACCATTACCGCCAACCTGCGCACTGCCTGCCTCGAGGTGTGGCAACAGGGCCTGTTCCATGAGGCCGCCACCGGCCGTGCCGACGGCCAGGCGCGCCGTGCCGAGATTCGCTCCGATTCGGTGCTGTGGCTGGACCAGGTGGCAGCGCTGCCGGCGGTGCAGGCCTACAACGCGGCGATGGACGACATCATGCAGGCGGTTAATCGCGGCCTCTACCTCGGCCTCGTCGAACTGGAGTCGCACTTCGCGGTGTATCCGGAGGGCGCGTTCTACAAGAGGCACCTCGACCGCTTCCAGGACGACGACGCGCGCACGCTGACCACGGTGTTCTATCTGAACGAAGGTTGGCCGCAGGATGCCGGCGGCCAGATCCGCCTGTATCTGGATGCCGACTGCCGCGAGTTCATCGACGTCGAACCGGAAGCCGGCACGCTGGTGCTGTTCCTGTCCGACCGCTTTTGGCACGAGGTGCTGCCGGCACGGCAGCAGCGGCTGTCGGTCACCGGCTGGTACCGCCGCCGCGGCGGCAACATGCCGTGGTGAGTTGCTGCTTCGCCACAAGCACAGCGCCCTGCGGGGCGAGTGCAAGTCAGCGAAGGTAAGCAAACGCCGCATCTCATGGTGAGAGTGCGGCGTTTTTACGTGATTCTGAAGTGAGCGCCGGCTTCAACGACGGTGCAACGCCTCGCTGCCCAGCATGCCCGGCGCGCTGCTGTTTGCGGCCAACGTTGGCCGCAAACAGCGCCTGATCCGGTCGTGCTTAATCCGGCAGCGCCGTCGTGGTCGTAATGTCCTTGCCGACCCGCTTCAGATGTTGCTCGACATAGAATGCGGCTGCATTTTCATCCCCAGTCGCAATCGCCTCATAAATCAGCCGATGCTCCGCGACATAAAGGCTGATTCGTGCCTCGTCGTAGATGCCGTCGTCGCGCAGCCGTTGCCAGAGCGGCTGCTCCATGGTCTTGGCAATTTCGTCGGCAATCCGGATCAGCAGGCTGTCCCCGGTCATCACCGCCAGTTGCCGGTGAAATAACCTGTCGGTTTCGCTCCACAGCTGTTGCTGGGCGGTGACGTCGATGTCTTTTACGTTCTGCATTTGCAGCAACAGCCGCTCCGCTTCTTCGTTGCGTTGCCCTCGCCGCGCCGCGAGCCGGGCAATTGCGGGTTCAAGCATCAGCCTGACCTCCAGCGTGGAAACGGGGCTGTCATCCGAGGACGACTCTTTCTCGTCCGGCAGCGGTGGCAGCGAACCGGGCAGCGGGGAGCAGACATAGGTGCCCGAGCCGCGACGGGTCATGACCAGTTGCTGATTCTGTAACGCGCCAATCGCTTCACGCACGGCCGGTCTGCTGACGCCAAACCGGATCGCCAGCTCGCGCTCGGATGGCAGCCTGGACTCCGGCGGAAACTCGCCCGAAACAATGCTGCGGCGGATCTGCTCGGCGACCTGTTCATAGATGTGCCGGGCACGAAATGGTGTTGCCGGATCAGTACTGTTGCTCATGTTGGTGGTCTCCATATGACCAGTTGTTGCACAACTGGTCATTTTTTCTGGCCTGCGTGTGGCGGGCTCAACGCTTTTTCTTGTGGTGTTGCGTCATTATTGGTAATTTTTCAACCAGATTAGAATTTTTGGTATGAGACATTTACCAATTTTAGCCCGATTTATCGACAGACAGGTTGCCAATCAGCTGTTTTGGACAACTATCTGGCCAATCAAAGGATCTGGAAAGCATGAATGCCCTGACGATGCTGTCACCACAGCAAACGGCCGAACTTTTACCGTATGGCGCACTGTGCGATGCAATTGCCGCTGCATCAATTGACTATATGGCGGGCCGGATTGTCAGCCCGGAACGGCAAGTGCTGCCGTTGCAACATGGTGGCGTGCTACTGTCGATGCCGGCGACCGGTAGCGATATCGGCATGCACAAGCTGGTCAATGTTTGTCCCGATAACCGCAGCAAGAACCTGCCGACCATCCATGGCGTAGTCAGTGTCTACGACAGCGAAAGCGGCAAACCGCTGCTGTTGCTGGATGGCCCGACCGTCACCGCACACCGCACCGCCGCGGTATCGCTGCTGGCGATGCGGACGCTTGCCGCCCAGCCGGTTGCACGCATTGCCATCATCGGCTGCGGCCGGCAGGCCGCCGGTCACCTTGATGCCATCGCTGCGCTGTACCCCGGTAGCCGGGTCGACATCCATGGTCGCAGCGCTGAAGAGGCGGCGCTGTTTGCGGCGGCGCACCAGCATCTGCCGCTGGAGTGCGTACCGGCCAGCGGCGAGGTTGCCGAAGACGTGACCGTTGTCATCACTCTGACCACCAGCCAGCAACCGGTTTACCACCAGGCGGCTCGCCCGGGGCGGCTGCTTATCGGTGTCGGTGCCTTCCGTCCTGATATGGCCGAATACGCGCCACTGCCCATTCATGGCAGCCAGATCTTCATTGACGACCCGATCGGCGCGCGCCACGAAGCCGGTGACCTGATCCAGGCCGGGATCGACTGGGACAACGTCGCCTCGTTGGCCGATGCCGTCAACGGCGTGATCGACCCGGCGCGTCCCAAGCTGTTCAAGAGTGTGGGCACCGCGGCGTGGGATCTGGCGGCCGCGCGCTGTGCCCTGAACTGCCTGCGTTGATGGCGCATTTAGCCAAGAGAGGAGCCGGAATGTCAGTCTCGGACGTCATCGTGGTCGGTGCCGGTGTGGTCGGTATCACCACCGCATTGAAATTGCGTGCTGCCGGCCTGAGTGTGTTGCTGGTGGATAAGGCCGAGCCGGCGGCCGGCACCTCGTCTGGCAACGCCGGCGCGTTTGCCGTCAGCGAGGTGGTGCCACTGGCCGAGCCGGGGATCTGGCGGAAGTTACCGTCCTGGCTGGCCGATCCGCTAGGGCCGCTGGCCGTTCGCTGGCGCTATCTGCCGTCACTTGCTCCCTGGCTGCTGCGTTTTGCCTGGGCTAGCCGGCAGGGGCAGGTTCAACTGCTGACCCGGCAACTGGCGGCGCTGTTGGGCAACGTCAATGCGGATTTTGCGCCGCTCATCGCCCGCAGCGGGCTGGATGAAATGTGGCGCCGTCATGGCGCTCTGGCCGTCTATGCCTCGGATGCCGCGCTAACAGCGGACCTGTCGCGCTGGCACAACCGGGGGGAGTATGGCGTCAAGTGGCAGGCACTGGACGACGAGGCCACACGGCAGGCCGAACCCGCCCTGCTGGCGCCGTGGCGTAATGCAGTATCGATCCCAGAATGGTCGCACGTCGATGACCCCTACCTGTTCACGCTGGGGCTGTTCGAGCAGTTTATGCGCGAGGGCGGGCAGTACTTGCAGCAGGAAGTGACCGGGCTGCTCAAGGAGAAGCAGGCCGTCCGCGGCGTGACGCTGGCCAATGGCGAGCAACGCCTAGCCGGAAAAGTGCTGATCACCGCGGGGGTCTGGAGTGATCACTTTGCGCGGCAGGCGGGCTTCAGCTTGCCGCTGGAGAGTGAGCGCGGCTATCACCTGACGCTGCCGGAAGCCGGCGTGACTCTGCAACGCTACCTGCTCAACGTGCCGGGCAGCTTTGTCGTGCTCCCGATGGTAAACGGCGGCATCCGTCTGGCCGGCACCGTCGAACTGGCGCATCGGGATGCCACGCCGGACTACCGGCGGGCACACCTTCTGCTGGACAAGGCGCAGGACATGCTCGGGCCGCTTAATACAAAAAACATGACGGCATGGATGGGTAATCGCCCCTCCGTCCCGGAGACGGTTCCGGTCATCGGCCCATCCTCGCGTGTCGACGGTCTGTATTTTGCCTGTGGTCATGGCCACCTGGGGCTGACCCTGGCGGCCACAACCGCGCGCTTGCTCCATGACCACTTTCTGGGCCGCGCTGACATCCCCCGCCACCTGTGGCCGGACCGCTACGACACACTGAATAAACAAGACGGCCAGCGCGTGCCACAGCTGGAAATAAGAAGTTAAGTCGTTGCTATGCCCCGTTCAATCCCCTTTGTCAGGACACTCATCATGAAACGTACTTTGCTGTGGACTCTGCTCGCCCTTGCCGCTAGCGGCGCCAATGCCGCCGATGTCGTCAAAATTGGCTTTATCGGTCCGTTGACCGGCCCCGATGCCCACTGGGGCAAGGACAATCAAAACTGTGCCCAGCTGGCGATCGAGACCCTGAACAGCAAGGGGATCAAGATCAATGGCAAACCGGTGCAGTTCACGCTGGTTTCCCAGGACGATCAGGAAGATCCGAAACAGTCCACCCTGGCGGCACAGCGGCTCCTCGATGACGGCGTCAATGCGGTGGTCGGCCCATTCGTCTCCGGTACCACCATTCCGGCGTCCCGCATCATCAATCAGTCCGGTGTGCCGCAATTTTCGGTGGCGGTGAATGCCACTTACACCAGCCTGGGCTACGGCAATGTTTTCCGCCTGAGTGCCATCGATACCCGAATGGGGCCGGCTATCGCGCAATACGCACTCAATGAGCTGAAAACCAAGCGTATCGCCATTGTGGACGACCGTACGGCTTACAGTCAGGGTCTGGCCGACAAGTTTGACGCCGAAATCAAGCGCTTGGGCGGGCAGGTTGTGCGCCGTGAGTACACCACGCCTGGCCAGAACAACCTCAGCCCGATCGTGACCGCCATCAAGGCTACCAAGCCGGATCTGGTCTTTGTCGCGGTATCGGACAGTCAGGCGGCGCCGTTTGCCTTGCAAATGAAGCAACTCGGCCTGACCACCAAGGTGCTCAGTGGCGACATGATCCAGACGGATACCTTCATTAAGTTGTCGGGCAAGAATGGCGAAGGCTTCATGGCCGCCGTGGCCGGTAACGTGCTGGAAAGCCGCCCGCAAGGGGCCGCGTTCATGAAGCGCTACCAGCAGAAGTACGGTAAGTTGCCGCTGTCGTATGGTCCGCAACACTATGACGCAGTGATGCTGGCGGCAACGGCCATGCAGCAGGCGAATACGATAGACCCGGTGAAGGTCAAGGCCGCCCTCAAGAAAATGACCTACGAAGGCGTGAATGCGACTTACCGCTTCGATGCCAAAGGCGACCTGGTGAAGGCACCGATCACGGTGTACCAGGTCAAGCAGGCAAAGTGGGCCCCGATCAAAGTGACTTATTGAGCCGTTTCTCCCTGCTGGTCAGTCTTAGCCCCGTCCAAGGACGGGGTTTTTTTGCGGCCAACGTTGGCCACCATGCCATCGGCCGGCACAGCCGGGCAGCGGGTACGCCGATGACGCTGTTTTAGCGGGTGGCGCGTGCCCGGCGACGCGGCCCGCCGGCGTTGCGGTTTGGTGAATTGTGACGCTGTGCAAGCGCCGGCAGCGTTGCCGGTCCGTGCTAGAATCAGCGGCGATCACCAAAAAATAGGCAAGGGATAAAGCGATGTCTGGCAATAGCATGGGCCTGCTGTTTACTGTTACTTCATTCGGCGAAAGCCACGGGCCGGGAATCGGCTGCATTGTTGACGGCTGCCCTCCGGGCATGACCCTGTCCGAAGCCGACATCCAGGCCGAGCTGGACCGCCGCAAGCCCGGCACCAGCCGCCACGTCACCCAGCGCCGCGAGCCGGACACCGTCGAGATCCTGTCCGGCGTGTACGAGGGCAAGACCACCGGCACGCCGATCGCGCTCTTGATCCGCAACACCGACCAGCGCAGCAAGGACTACGGCAATATCGCCGACACCTTCCGTCCCGGCCACGCCGACTACACCTACTGGCACAAGTACGGCATCCGTGACCCACGCGGCGGCGGCCGCTCGTCGGCGCGCGAGACCGCGGTGCGGGTCGCCGCCGGCGCCATCGCCAAGAAATGGCTGCATGAACAATACGGCATCGTGATCCGCGGCCACATGACGCAGATCGGCGATATCGAGATCCCGTTCCAGAGCTGGGACGAGGTCGGCAATAACCCGTTCTTCGCCGCCGACGCCAGCAAGGTGGACGCGCTGGAAGCGTATATGGACAGCATCCGCAAGAGCCTGGATTCGGTCGGCGCGCGCCTGCGCGTGGTGGCCGACAATGTGCCGGTGGGCTGGGGCGAGCCGGTGTACGACCGCTTGGACGCCGACATCGCCTACGCGATGATGAACATCAACGCGGTGAAGGGCGTCGAGATCGGCGCCGGCTTCGGCTGCGTCACCCAGCGTGGCAGCGAGCACGGCGACGAACTGACGCCTGAAGGCTTTGCCAGCAACCACGCTGGCGGCATTCTCGGCGGCATCTCCACCGGCCAGCAGATCGAAGTGTCGATGGCGATCAAGCCGACGTCGTCGATCGCGCAGCCGCGCCGCTCCATCAACAAGGCCGGCGAGGCGATCATGGTCGAGACCCACGGCCGCCACGATCCGTGCGTCGGCATCCGCGCCACGCCGATCGCCGAGGCGATGCTGGCACTGGTGCTGATCGACCACGCGCTGCGCCACCGCGCGCAGTGTGGCGATGTGCGGGTCGATACTCCGCGCATTCCCGGCCGCATCGGCTAAGCGTCTTCCATCCAAGAGGCAGCGTCAGGCTGCCCGTCGTTCGCACACAATAGGGTTTGCCATGTTCAAAAGTCTGTTTGGCAGCTTGACCGGCAAGGGGCAAGCGCAAGAGGTCAAGGAAAGCCGCGAGGTGAAAACTGCCGCCGCCAGTATGCCGGCCGCGGAGAGTGGTGACAATATCGCGTTGCCGCACACGCTGGGCTTTGTCACCCACCAGCCGTTGCACGACCTGCAGCAGCGGGTGGTGGCCTACGAGTTCATGGTGCGCGATACCGTCAAGCGCCGCGAGTCGTCGGCCGGCCAGTGGCTGCAGTTCGACCGGCTGATGATCAGCACCCTGATCAATATGGACGTGTTCCGGCTGCTGAATTCGCGCCGCGCGCTGGTGCACGTGTCGACGCTGTCGCTGCAGGACGCGTCGCTGGAGGCTTTCCCCAGCGACCGCGTCTATTTCGTGCTCAACCCGGCGATCGACGATCCGGTCAGCAATACCACCATCGCGCTGATCGACCAGCACCGCGCGCAGGGCCGTCGTTTTGCGCTGGAGCCGTCGCTGTTCGACCGCCGCGTGTTGCCGGAAGCGCTGCAGGACGAGCTGTTCTCGCGCATCGACCTGCTGATCCTCGACTTCAGCGGGGCCGCCGACGAGGTGCTGGCGCCGTTCATGGACCAGATGCTGGCGCGTTATCCCGCCGCGCGCTGGTATGCGCGCAATATCAGCTCCAGCGAGGATTTCGATGTCTGTGTCAAGACGCCGGGCGCCGCCAAGCGCTTCGTGCTGTTCCAGGGCGCGTTCCTGACCGCGGTGCGCTCGCAGTCCGCCGGCAAGGCCGACGCCAGCCAGATGCGGGTGCTGGAAATCATGCGCCTGCTGCGCGCCGGGGCGGAAACGCAGGAGATCGACGCCCAGTTCAAGCTGGATTCGGTACTGCTGTTCAAGCTGCTGCGCTTCATCAACTCGCCGGCCAACGGTCTGTCGCGCAAGGTGATGTCGATCGAGGAGTCGCTGCTGTTGCTGGGGCGCGAATCGCTGTTCAAGTGGCTGACGCTGCTGCTGTTCACCTCGCGCAAGGACGACGGCCGCTCGGTGGCGCTGCTGGAGCGCTCGCTGTTCCGCGCCCGCTTCATGGAGACGCTGGGCAAGCTGGGCGGCAACAACCGCCTGGAGTGCGAGCACCTGTTCCTGTCCGGCATGTTCTCGCTGCTGGACGCGCTGATGCACGTGGAGATGGCCAGCGCGCTGTCGCCGCTGGACCTGCCACCGACGGTGGCCGATGCGCTGCTCAGCCAGCGCGGCATGTTCGCGCCGTATCTGGCACTGGCCATTTCCGCCGAGCAGGACAACGCCGACCGTATCGTGGCGCTGGCCGAGCTGCTGAAGCTGGAGCCGGCGGACGTCAACAAGGCGCACATCGACGCCATGGTGTGGGCGCAGGAAATCCTGGTGCAGTCGGAGTAAGCCGATAGCCGGTGCCGTCGGGCGCCGGCAGGTAACAAAAAAACCCCCTGTTTCGCAACAGGGGGTTTTTTGCGGCCAACGTTGGAGGGCTTAACCGCCGACGTTGTAGTTCGGTGCTTCCTTGGTGATCTGTACGTCGTGCACGTGCGATTCGCGCATGCCGGCGGAGGTGATTTCCACGAAGCCAGCCTTGTCGTGCATTTCGTCGATGGTCTTGCAACCCAGGTAGCCCATCGAGGAGCGCAGGCCGCCCACCAGCTGGTGGATGACCTGGGCGATCGGGCCCTTGTAGGCGACACGGCCTTCGATGCCTTCCGGCACGAACTTGTCGGCGTTGGCGTTGCCGTCCTGGAAGTAGCGGTCGGCGGAACCCTGGCTCATTGCGCCCAGGCTGCCCATGCCGCGATAGGACTTGTAGGAACGGCCCTGGTACAGCTCGACTTCGCCCGGCGCTTCTTCGGTGCCGGCGAACATGCCGCCCAGCATCACGCAGTTGCCGCCGGCGGCCAGCGCCTTGGAGATGTCACCGGAGAAGCGGATGCCGCCGTCGGCGATCATCGGCACGCCGGTGCCTTTCAGCGCTTCGGACACGTTGTGGATGGCGGTCAGCTGCGGTACGCCGACACCGGCCACGATACGGGTGGTGCAGATGGAGCCGGGGCCGATGCCCACTTTCACGCCGTCGGCGCCAGCGGCTACCAGCGCGCGGGCAGCATCGGCGGTGGCGATGTTGCCACCGATCACGTCCACCTGCGGGAAGGTATCCTTCACCCACTTCACGCGGTCCAGCACGCCCTGGCTGTGGCCGTGGGCGGTATCGACCACGATCACGTCAACGCCGGCTGCCACCAGTGCCGCCACGCGGTCGGCGGTGTCGCCACCGGTGCCGACCGCCGCGCCGACGCGCAGGCGACCCTGGCTGTCCTTGTTGGCGTTCGGATGTTCGCTGGTCTTGACGATGTCCTTGACGGTAATCAGACCCTTCAACTCGAAGGCGTCGTTGATCACCAGTACCCGCTCCAGGCGATGTTTGTGCATCAGCTCGCGCGCTTCATCGATGCTGCCGCCTTCCTTCACCGTCACCAGACGCTCGCGCGGGGTCATGATGGAGGCCACCGGCTGGTCGAGACGGGTCTCGAAACGCAGGTCACGGTTGGTGACGATACCCACGACCTTGCCATCCTGTACCACGGGCAGACCGGAGATCTTGTGCTGACGGGTCAGCAACACCAGGTCGCGTACCAGCATGTCCGGGGCGATGGTGATCGGGTCCTTGACCACGCCGCTTTCGTAACGCTTCACCTTGGACACTTCCAGCGCTTGCTGCTCGGCGGTCATGTTCTTGTGAATGATGCCGATGCCGCCTTCCTGGGCCATCGCAATCGCCAGACGCGATTCGGTGACGGTATCCATTGCAGCGGAGACCAGGGGCAGATTCAGGCTGATGTTACGGGTGAGGCGAGTGGACAGGGCAACGTCACGTGGCAGAACGGCGGAGTGGGCCGGCACGAGGAGAACGTCGTCGAAAGTGTAGGCCTTCTCGATGATGCGCATCTTGCTTTCCTTTAGCGGCAAAAACGCATTATACCGATCCCGCGCACGCAGTGCAAAAGGCAGTGGTGAATGAGGTGCGCGCCGGTGGCGGGCATGGTCGCAACAAAGCTGTCTGCCGGTGCGGGCGCACGCTAGAATGGCGGTTCATGGTAAGGCGGAAGGCGAGAGGCGATGAAGGCTGTTTACGGGGTGTTTCTGGGCGCACTGCTGCTGGCGACGGCGGCGCAGGCGCAGGTCTATCGTTGGGTGGACGGCAATGGCCGCACCGTGTTTTCTGACCAGCCGCCACCGCAGGGCCGGAAGTCGGAAACCGTGAAGCTGCGTCCGCTGCCGGCTACGACGGCCAGCCCGGCCTCGGCACCAGCCAGCGACGGCGGCCTGCCGCAGCAGGTGAAGCAGCTCAACGACCGCATCGACGAGCACAACCGCAAGATCAAGCAGGAAAACTGCAGCACCGCGCGGACCCATCTGGCCAAGCTGGAAAGCCTGAACCAGCCCAAGGCGAGCACCAAGGCCGCGCCGCAGTCGGAGGCGACGCTGAGCGCCGCCATCGCCGCCGCGCGCGATCACGTCAGGACCTGGTGTGGCAACTAAACCGCCGGCCTTCGACGCCAAGGCCTTTCTGGCCAACCTGCCGAGCCTGCCGGGGGTGTACCGCATGCTGGACGCTGCCGGCAACGTGCTGTACGTCGGCAAGGCCATCGACCTGAAGAAACGCGTCAGCTCCTACTTCCAGAAAACCGACCACAGCCCGCGCATCCAGCTGATGGTGCGCCAGATCGCCGCCATCGACACCACCGTGGTGCGCAGCGAGGCGGAAGCGTTGATCCTGGAAAACAACCTGATCAAGGCGCTGACCCCCAAGTACAACGTCCTGTTTCGCGACGACAAGTCCTATCCCTACCTGATGGTGTCCGGGCACGCCTTTCCGCAGCTGGCCTATTTCCGCGGCGAGCCGAAAAAGCCGCACCAGTACTTCGGCCCCTATCCCAACGGTTACGCGGTGCGCGAAAGCATCCAGGTGCTGCAGAAGGTGTTCCGCCTGCGCACCTGCGAGGACAGCGTGTTCGCCAACCGCTCGCGCCCCTGCCTGCTGTTCCAGATCAAGCGCTGCTCGGCGCCGTGTACCGGCGAGATCAGCAGCGAAGCCTACCGCACCGACGTGCAGAGCGCGGTCACCTTCCTGCAGGGCAAGCACAACGAGCTGATCGACCTGCTCACCGCGCGCATGTTGGCCGCATCGGAGGCGATGCACTTCGAGCAGGCCGCCGAATTGCGCGACCAGATCCAGGCGCTGGCGCGGGTGCAGGAGAAACAGTTCATTTCCAGCAATACCAGCCAGCTCGATGCCGACGTGATCGCCATCGCCAGCGCCGGCGGCGTGGTGTGCGTCAATCTGGTGATGATCCGCGGCGGCCGCCACTTGGGCGACAAGAGCCTGTTCCCGCTCAACGCCGCCGACAGCCTTGCGGCCAACCTTGAGGCCTTCCTCGCCCAGCATTACCTCGGTGCGCCGCTGCCGGCGGCCATCATCCACAACGAAACGGTGGCGCCGGAGCTGCAGCAGCTGCTGATCGAGCAGGCGCAGAAGCGGCTGCAGTTCATCGGCAACCCAATCGGCGAGCGCCGTGTGTGGCTGGAAATGGCGGAGAAGAACGCGCAGCTGGCGATCAGCCAGCGGCTGGCCAGTGCCGCCAGCCAGAACGCCCGCCTGGCAGCGCTGGCGCAGCTGATGGAAGTGGAGGAGGTGGCGCGGCTGGAGTGCTTCGACATCAGCCACACCATGGGCGAGGCCACCGTGGCGTCGTGCGTGGTGTACGACCGTGGCGGCATGCAGCCGTCGGAGTACCGCCGCTTCAATATCGAGACCGCCGCCGCCGGTGACGACTACGGCGCCATGCGCGAGGCGCTGACCCGCCGCTACAGCAAGCTGGCGGCCGGGGAGGGCAAGCTGCCCGACGTGCTGCTGATCGACGGCGGCAAGGGCCAGGTCGGTGTGGCGCTGGAAGTGCTGGCCGAGGTCGGTGTCGACGTGCCCATTGTCGGTGTCGCCAAGGGGGAAAGCCGCAAGCCGGGGCTGGAAACGTTGATCGTTCCCCATCTGCAAAAGACGCTACAATTGCCGCGCGATCACGCCGCGCTGCACCTGATCCAGACCGTGCGCGACGAGGCACACCGCTTCGCCATTACCGGCCACCGCGCGCGCCGCGCCAAGGCGCGCACCAGCTCGACGCTGGAGGACATCGCCGGTGTCGGCCCGACGCGACGCCAGCGGCTGTTGACCCGCTTTGGTGGCCTGCGCGGCGTGGTGGCGGCAAGCATCGACGATCTGGCGCAAGTGGACGGCATCAGCCGCGCGCTGGCAGAAAAAATTTACCAAGCCCTGCACTGAATAAAGACAACCGGATAATGCCCTTCAACCTGCCGATTTTCCTGACCTGGCTGCGCGTCGCCCTGATCCCCGTCTGCGTGGCCGTGTTCTTCCTCCCCGACAGCGTGTTGTTGTCCCACCATCGCAATAGCCTCGGCGCCTTCATCTTTGCGCTGGCCGCCGCCACCGACTGGCTGGACGGCTACCTGGCGCGCCGTCTGGGGCAGACCTCGGCCTTTGGCGCCTTCCTGGACCCGGTGGCCGACAAGCTGATCGTGGCGGCGGCGCTGATCCTGCTGGTGGAGCTGGGGCGCACCGAGGGCTGGATGGCGATGATCATCATCGGCCGCGAGATCGCGATTTCGGCATTGCGAGAGTGGATGGCGGCGCAGGGCAGCCGCGGCAGCGTGGCGGTGGCCTATATCGGCAAGCTGAAAACGGCGGCGCAGATGATCGCCATTCTGTTGCTGCTGTATGCCGGCCCGGTATTGCCGGCTATTGATACCCTGATCCTCGGAAATATTTTCATGGTGATCGCCATTATTTTGACTTTGTGGTCAATGGTTTACTACCTGAAGATGGCCGCCACGCAGTTTTCTGGCAAAAAAATCGAGTTGTGAGAGGTTGACAATAATTTTTTGGTCATTATAATTCGCAGCTCTCGACAACGCAGTAACACAGCGACGACGAGAAGTGATGCGGGAATAGCTCAGTTGGTAGAGCGCAACCTTGCCAAGGTTGAGGTCGCGAGTTCGAGCCTCGTTTCCCGCTCCACACCGGTTTTACAGATGTACAGCAGTATCATGCGACGCGGGAATAGCTCAGTTGGTAGAGCGCAACCTTGCCAAGGTTGAGGTCGCGAGTTCGAGCCTCGTTTCCCGCTCCACCCGGTTTTACAGATGTACAGCAGTATCATGCGACGCGGGAATAGCTCAGTTGGTAGAGCGCAACCTTGCCAAGGTTGAGGTCGCGAGTTCGAGCCTCGTTTCCCGCTCCATACAATTTACGGCGTTATTGTAGTACCCCCTGCGGGAATAGCTCAGTTGGTAGAGCGCAACCTTGCCAAGGTTGAGGTCGCGAGTTCGAGCCTCGTTTCCCGCTCCAAATTCAGATGATTCGCCATGGCGAGCATCAAATGCTTACGGCGCGATAGCAAAGCGGTTATGCCCCGGATTGCAAATCCGGTCAGTCCAGTTCGACTCTGGATCGCGCCTCCAGATAAAACCCCGTTAAGTCAAAGACTTATCGGGGTTTTTTCTTTTCTACAGTCTGGCGATTGTTCCGATTCGCCTGCTATTCCCCGCCATTTCCCGCCGTTAACCACTCGGTAAAAGTGGACGACCACGCGTAGACTATACACTTTGCCGTACACGTGAGTTTTCCCGATGGCCACCAAACGACAACGCCCCAGCGGCAGCTGGGAGTTCATCATCCGCCGAAAAGGCGTCTTGCCCAAAGCTGTTTCCCTCACGTTCCATGATGAAACCGAAGGCGATGCCTACTGTGCGCGGCTGGAGTCCTTGCTGGATCGCGGCATCGTGCCGCCCGACCTGGTAGACCAGCGGCCAGACATTGCGACCATTGCCGATGCTATCCGCAGCTACCGGCAAACCGTGTCCGTCGCTGAGTCTGACAAGCCCATGCTGGATGCCGTATGGAACCGTGTTGGCGAAGTGGCGTTGCGCTCGGTGAATTACAACTGGGCAGAAACCTGGGTACGCCAGATGAAGCAAGAGCAACAACTGTCGCCATCGACCATCCGGCACTATGTCGGCACGCTGGCCCGTTGCCTCGATTGGCTCATGCGACGGCCAGACAGCACGTTCGTCAGCAATCCGCTGCGACTCTTGCCCAAGCGGTATTCAGCCTACACCGAAACCGACAAGGCCGTGATACAGGCCGCGAATGGCAAGACAGGCCAAACCGTCATCACGGAAGACCATGCGCGTGACCGACGGCTGAACGACGGTGAGGAGGAGGCCATCCGCGCAATCATCGCCGGCAGCAAGCCAGTAGGCCGCCAGCGCCCGCTGGAACTCAAATACCAGGCGGCCATCCTCTTGTTGTTTGACCTGGCCTTGGAAACGGCCATGCGCATGCGCGAGATGTACACCCTGACGCTGGATCAGCTCGACATAGAAAAGCGCACCATTTTTCTGGATCGCACCAAGAACGGCGATAAACGACAGGTGCCGCTGACTACCGTCGCGCTAGCCGCCATCGCGCGATATCAGGATGCCGTGGCAAAGAACGAAGATGGCATGGCAGGATGGGATGGAGAGGGGCGGATGTTCCCTTGGTGGAATGGCGAAACTGACTCCGTTGCGCTGGGCAAAATATCCAATCGCTTGTCTGGCCAGTTCGCCCGTATCTTCAGCGCGGCAGAGTGCGAAGACTTGCGATTCCACGACCTGCGCCATGAAGCTTCCAGCCGGTTTTATGAACGGACCCAGCTGTCCGATCTGCAGATCGCAAAAATCACAGGCCACAAAGACCCCCGCATGTTGGCTCGCTATGCCAACCTCCGTGGCAGCGACCTGGCCAATCAACTCTGGTAAAACAAAACGGGCCGCAAGGCCCGTTTCTTATGCTGCTGCACTTTCTAGACCGGTCAAATCCGGCAGTCCCTTGCGGCGCGACCGTACTCGACTGCCGGCTTGCGCCACGGCAGTTTTCACTCTGGCGCCGGCCTCCAGTTCGCCCTTGGCCTTGGCCAGCCGCTCAGCTGTCTGGCGGCGCGCCTCCTGCCGCAGGTAGTCCATCAGGTCGTCTTTTACAAACACCCATGCCATACCAATTTTGCAGCCTAGCACCTGGCCAGCTGCAGCCAGCTCCCGCATGGTTTCATCGCTGACATTCAGCAGCCGGGCCGCGCCCGAAATATCCAGTGTTTCGCTCATTTTCACCCCCGCTTACGCCACGTGGCGGATTTCGTTAATCAGGTCCGTCACCACCGGCGGGCACACCGCGTTGCCCAGCATGTGCACGGCGAGGCGATGCTGTGGCGGCAGAATGTAGCCTTCCGGAAAGCCCATGGCACGGCGGCACTCCTGCGCTGACAGCATGCGCATCCGGTCGCCATCGACAATCGCCCAACGGTCATGCGTGGTGATGGTGCCGATTGGCCGCTGCAGGCTGCGGCCGCCACGCTCGTTACCGTAGTACGCGGTAAGGAAGCGCTCACCATGCACGGCTCTGCCATTGGCAATCCTTGCCAGCGTATTGGACGCCCGACCCGGGCGCTCGATCTGTGACCAACGGCCCGCGGCGAAGTCGATGATTGCTTCCGCCGGAACATGCTCCCGTTGCGGCAGGCGAAGCGTCAGCGGGTTGCGGCTACGGGTGGCCACGATGAACATGCGCTCCCGGTTTTGTGGCACGCCATGGTTGGCCGCATCGACAACATGGGGCGTCAGCGCATAGCCCAGTGCCTCCATGGCCATGCGCCATGCCGGGTACAGCGACCACTGCAGGAATTCCGGCACGTTCTCGATGATGGCAACGGCTGGCCTGTGATGTTCGGCAGCGCTGACCACCGCCCAAGCCGTGCTGCGGCTGGAATCGTGCTGCGGGTTGCCGTGCGACTTCCCTCTGGCCTTGCTGTGGCCTTGGCAGCATGGGCTGGCCAGCAGCAGGTCGTGCGCCGGCACCTCGTCCCAATTGGCCTGATGCAGATCCTGGCAGACATGCAGTGCACCCGGGTGGTTAGCCGCATGGGTCTGCACGGCGTCTTGCCAATGGTTGGCCGCCCATACGATTTCGCAGCCAGCGGCATGAGCGCCGGTAGAGAACCCGCCGGCACCGGCGAACAGGTCAATGGCCTTCATGCGAAATCCCCCTCGCCAATATCGATCAAGCTGGGGCCGCAGTCCGGGCAGCCGCATTCGCTCTTCGGGCGCTCCATCGAAGAGCACCAGCCGGCGCCCGGCACCGCCGCACGCGGCATCACCTGGTAGCACTCGCCGTAGGCCAGATACGTGGTTTCATTCATGGTCGATACCTCCTCAAACTTCCTGCAGTAACAGCGGCATGCCCTGGGCCATGGCTTCGCCACAGCACACCAGGTAGGTTTCCCGCTCTTGGTTGAACTCGATGGCCATGCCCAGGGCATTGGCCGCCATCTGCACCAGGGATTCCGCATCAACGTGGCCCAGCGTCTCAATGGGCACCTGCAGCACCAGGAACGGCTGCGCCTGCTCGTCGCAGTCGGACACCGCCTGCAGCCCGCAGGTGTTCAGCTGGCTGGCCAGCTTGTCCGCCAGCTGCAGCGCGACAAGGTTGGCCGCAGCGCTGTCGATGGTCTGCTGCATGCGCTGGGCGGCGCGGACAAAGACCCGCGTTTCCAGGGGCGGGAAAATGAAATCCGGTTGCATCGTGGTTCCTCTCAGTGCCAGGCCGGATTGGCCTGCAGTTTTTGCAGCTGGGCCTTGGCCGCGGTGATGGCGTTGGTCAGCTGGTTGGATAGGGAAGGGGTGCCGCGCACGACACGGCTGCGCTTGGCCGGCGCCGCGGCGCGGGCCTCGGCCAGTGCGCGGGCGGTGGCCACGCTGTCGAAGATCTGGATGCCGGCGCCAGTGCCGGCGGCGAACTGCTTGTGGAGCGCCTGGGAGCGCACGCGGCGCAGGGTAGATTCGCGCTCACTGGTGGCCAGCGCCTCGGCATGGCGGATCAGCTCTTCCACGCCGGCGGCGAAACCGGCCAGCTGCTGGCGCTGGCGGTCGAAAACATCGCTGGCGGTGCGCTTGGCCACAACCTGGGCAGGAAGCAGGAACGGATCGTGATCTGGCGGCTGGATGGCCAGCTGGCGCTCGTAGTCGGCCATGGCCTCGATGGCACCGGCCATGTCGAAGTCGGGCTGCGGCTGAGCCGGGGCGATGGCCGAAATCGACGATTCCGTAGAGTTATTGACACGAGTCCAAGCGGCCGCTTCGCGTCCGTGAAAAACCTTCCACTCATGCATGCGGCTGATGGCCAACTGCCCGCTTTCTTTTTCAACCACCCCAAAGGCAGCCGGCTGCGCCGGTTCGCCGTAGCGGTTTGTCGGCTCGTTCACCTGCTTGGCCAGCGTCAGCGGCATGTCCTTGCGCTTGGCCTCCCAGCCGCCCATCACCTCCACGAAGCGGCCCCAATTGCCGGCATCTGCGGCGGCAGCGGCACGCATCATCACGTCCTCGGCGTCCTGGCTCATGTAGTCCCAGCGGCGTAGCTCACGCCACACACCCACCGGCGGGCCGCCCACTTGCTGGAACTGGCGGATGCCCCACGTTGCCGCCCAGGCGTCCACGCGCTGCACGGTGCGGCTGGCATCGGTATCGCGGTTGGCCGCATCGTATTCGTCGGCCAGCGGGGCGGCGCTTTGCGCCTCGTAGTCTTCACCGATGGATTCGCCGGTGGTCTTCACGCCGTCGATGTTCTTGGCCACGTACTTGGCGATGTAGCCGGCGGCGGTGCCCTTGTTCCAGTCGATGGCCTTGAAGCAAATACGCGCCTCGATGGCCTTCCACACACCGCGCGGCGGCTGGCTCCAGAACAGCGCCTCCCAGCCAACCTGCTCCATCAGGTCGGCAAGATAGCCCTTGGCACCGTCCGCCTTGCGTTCACGCGCCAGCGCACGAGCGGTCGCCTTGTTGGTGGCGTAGCTCAGGCCCAGCTCTTGTCTGTCCTCGCGCACGGCGTAACGCGCCACGATGCGGCGGAAGGCCGGCACATCAGCTGGCGACATGAAGAACAGACCATGGAAGTGCGGGGTGCCGTCGTGGTGCGGCTCGGCTACGCGGAAGCCGAAAATGCGGATTCCGGCGCGATCCAGCGCGGCGGTAATACGTGACCAGACCGTGCCCAGGTAATTGCGGGTGTCGGTCGGGGTGATGCCCTGCAGGTAGTGCTGATTGCGTCGGCCCGTCTTGGCCACGCGCGGGTGATAGCGGCTTGGCGCCGTCAGGGTGATGAACTCGCCGGCCATCTCCATGGCCTGGGCGATGTATTCGAAACCGGCAATGCGCGTCATCAGCTCGGCGCGCTTCACTGCCGGGTTGGACGTGCCCTTGTCGGCCAGCTCGGCCAGCGAGAATTCCTCGCCCAGCTCGTTGATGGCCACCAGCGCTTCCAGCAGTGCGCGGTTGCGGCGCGTCTGGTCGGCGCGGCGGTTTACCGCATCGTCGCTGCAGTACAGCGCGCGCTGCTTGTGCACCAGGCCCAGCGACAGCGACAGCGCCTCTGCCTTGCGGCCATTCGCCTTGCGCAGGTTCCGGCGCCACCACAGGCTGCAGCCCACGCGGCGGGCGATGGCCTCATTGTCCTGGCCTTGCGGCAGCGGCAGGCCGTGGGCCTCGCAGTACGCCTCCAGCTCGTCCAGGCTGGCACCGTTGACGCGCAGCCGCTCACCCTCGGTCGCCTTCTCGATGGCAAAGGCCACCAGCGCATCCTCGCTGGCGCCCAGCTCCAGCGCCTGCGCGGGGAACTGCTCCACCAGATGGCGCAGCCACACGTTGGCCTCTGCCTCGCGGCCATCATCCAGCACACCCATCCGCACCGCCGGCGCACGCAGCGGGCGGTTGCGCAGCCTCAGCCATTCACGGCGCACCGCCCGCGCCAGATGGCGCGGGAAGTGTTCGAATTTGCCGAGGGCGAAGCTGTCGGGGAGGTGGCTGAACGGGGCGACGTACATGGCTATTGCTTCTCTTCCGGAGTCCACACGCCATCCACCCACTTGCCGTTGTCGGCCAGGGTGCGCCAGTAGTAGTCGCGTCCTTGGTGGTTCCACAGGTCGGGGCGCATGTTCATCACGAAGCGGCTGATGATTTCGCGGCCAACGTGTTCGGCCAGTTCACCGGCGGCACGGTCTTTACTGTCTGCCGGGTTGGCCTGGGCGATATGCCACAGCTGCACCAGGTAGCTATCCGTGTATTGGGGCAGCTTGTCGGTGTCGATGTCGAAAGTGATAGACGTTTTCATGGCCACCCCCTTACGCCGCGATCCGGCCATCAGTGGCCAGATGCAGGGCTTCCACGACAACCGGCGACGGTGCCAGCGGGCGCACCTCGGCAGGGATGCCGCCACGCTTCAGCAGCTCGGCGGTGCGGGCGCTATCCCACAGCAACGCCTCGATCTCGGCATGCAACATGCCCAGCTCCACCAGCCCCACGCGGCGCACCGGCAGCGCGTGCAGGGTGGCCAGCTGGTTGATGGCGGCTTGCAGGCTGGCAATGCTGGCCATGGCATCCTGAATCTGCGCCAGCGCCTCCAGCTGCGGCAGCGTCAGTACCCGCGGCTGCATCTCGGCCACGCTCACCCCGGAGCGGTTACCACCGGCACCCATGCCACGCAGTGCCTGTAGGCAGTTGTCTCGTGCGATCGAATTCATGTTGTTACCCTCGCATCAGGTTGATCAGCGCCAGCACCGCCAGCAGCCCTGCAAATACCCCCACCGCGTGCCAGTCCTGCTTGGTCTGACCCAGCCACAGCACCCGCGGCAGGTGCGGGGTAAAGCACTCCGTTCCGTTGGCAAAACGCACTCGTTTCATGGCGATCTCCGTTTTTCAGGCAAAAAGAGTCCCTACGGGCCGCGCCGGCGGCTCGCATGGTGGTAATTCAGTAGGGGGGATTGGTTAGCTGGTCAGGTAACGTCCAGCTCTAGCTGCTTGTCGTCAGGCGGCATGCACTTCTTGCCGCGCTGGATATAGACGTCGGGGTTTGGCTTGCCACTTGGCGACAGGGTGCGCACCACCTCGGTCAGCGTCACAAAGGTGTGGCCGCATTCCAGATCGCTGCATTGCACATAGGCTTCACGCAACTTTCTGGAAATCCGGCGGCTGGAACGTGTGTGCGCTACGGCTTCGCAGTGCGGACAAGTAAAGGCCATGGTTACGGCTCCCGGCTGAACACTTTGAAGGTCAGGTCATTCATCTGCGTGGCCTTGGTGCAGATGGCCATGCGGATGGCGTCCAGGCGGGCGCGCTCTTTCTTGCACACCTCGCCGTCGCGGGTCGCCTCGCGCCACTCGCGCGCCAGCTTGCCCACTTCCTCCACCAGCGCCATGTACAGTGCCTGGATTTCTTCGTCGTCCACGCCATCAACCTGCGACAGCGGGATGAACACACCGCCGCTGTCGGCGGCCACCGCCTCGGCAAACAGGCTGGTGCCACTCATGGCCTGCATCTGCATGGCTTGGTGCACGGTGATTTCCTGCCCCTTGCGCTCGTAGACGCGGTTTTCCAGTCCATCCTTGGACAGGCCCAGCGCGGCGGCCATCGCCGCCCAACCACCCGGCATCGCGCGGCACATCTGCTGATAACTGGTGCGAAGTCTGTCCATGGTGTATTTTCCGTTTAGTCTTTTGGCATTTTTATTGGGGGGCTTTAAATGGCTGTCGTACCGAAGTCTGATAACCAACGTGTAAAACAACTTGCGGCTTCACTGTCAGCCGAGTCGCTCATGACTGTTCCATGCCAGCCGCTGCCCGATAAACCAGTTCTCGAGTGTTTCCGTATCGTTCCAGAGCAAGTGCAAGCTCATGGTGGTAAGCAGGTGACGGGGTGGACAATTTGGGAGTGGCCCAATGTGCTGATTGAGGCTGAGTTTCATGCTGTCTGGCAGCGCCCCGATGGCACGCTGGTAGACATCACCCCAAGGACGCAGAGTTTCGAATCCATCCTTTTTCTGCCGGACCCCAAAAAAGTGTATCGGGGCCGACAAGTCGATAATGTCAGGAGGGCATTGAGTGACAGCCTGCTGGTGAACAGATTGATCCAAGCCAGCGAAGAACTCTTTCGGGCCATGAATAAGGGTGATCTGGCCGACCAGCACGGAGAAATCGAGGCCACTCCGGCGATCATCAAGGCATACGAGCGTGTGGCGAAGGCCCACCAGCAAGTCGTGACCAAGTTTGGTATCTGAGTTGCCTACGGCCGTTGCTTTGTGAATGAGCCAGCTCATGCAGACTCTCCCGCCTGCCACTGCAGGACACCGCGGCAATCTGGTTGCACGCGGCTGCCAATGGCTTCCTTCAGGTAAGTCAGCACCCCGGCAAGCTGGTGGTCATTTCGGCAAGTCAGCAGGTACTTGGCGATGTAGCCATTCACGCTATGAGCAAAACCAAAGCGCTTTTTGATGTAGCGGTTTAGCACTTTTGTCTTTGCAGCGAAATTGACCTTGCTGCTGTTCGTCTTGGATTCCACCGGAATTACCTCGTTCGTGTGGTTTCGAATTGCGCTTGCGCGCACTAGAGTGGATTTAGGCCGCACGATGCTCAGCCTTCAGGACAGCCAGACCCTTGCGGTAGACCATCGCGGCAAAGGCGCTGTCGCCCAAACCGTACTGCACCGCCAGCGCCTCTAGCTCGTCGCGCTCCGCTGTCGGTAGCGACATTTGCACCCGTCGCTTATCGGCGCCGTTACGGACACGGGCACGCGTAATTACCTCGTTCGTAGTATTCATGGCTGTCCTGTGATACGTTCGTGTGTAACTGTGATGCATATTGTGTATTTTCCAGACGAACGTCTGGAAAGTCAACTGGATTCCATTCAATCGTGAGCATTGGCAATCGACTTCTAGAAGAACGTAGGCGTCTAAATCTCAACCAGACAGACATGGGGAAGCTTGGCGGAGTGGCTTATGGCACTTATGCAAACTACGAAAGTGGCAAGCGCTTCCCCGATGCAGAGTGCCTCGCAAAGCTATACGCGGCGGGCGTTGACGTGCTTTATGTGATTTCCGGTGTACGCAATACGGCGAACCTGACAAATGTCGATTCCGTGCTGCTGGAGCAATTCCACCGGCTGGATGAGCGGGCGCAGCGCGCCACAATGGCCATGATGCAAACCTACAACAGCTCCGTATGAAAACAATCGAGTTCGTCTACCAGGGTCCTAGCTCTGAGCCATCTTCCCGGCGTCTGACTGACTGGAAGGAAAGCGGCAAGTACATCGTTGGCTTCTGCGAGGTGGCTGGAGCAGTACGCACATTCCGTAAAGATCGCGTGGTGCAATACGGGGAGGGGGTAGCCGAGTTTCTGCAGGAGCCTTGCCCAGCGCCGCCGCCCAAGGCGATTAAGCAACCTGAAATCCTGTTCACTGGCTTTACTGCCGCCGAACGTTTCGAGTTGGAGCTGTTCGCTTCGGAAGCCGGTATGAAGGTGGTGAAGTCGGCGACCCAGCACCTAGCCTACCTGTGTGGCGGTCCGAATGCAGGCCCCACCAAAGTGGATAAGGCTAGGAAGAACGGGGCATGGATTCTTGATCGGGATTCGTTAAATGCGCTTGTTGAAACCGGTGAGCTACCTGAATCATAAGGTCGTGATGTCACGCGACAAGCCCTTCCTGGGGCAATATCGACACGGCCAGAACTTAACTATGTGCGTTGAGAAATGACTGATAAAGCTAAAAATATGGAAGTGAATGCAGCTCTGGCAGATGAAGAGGTCGAAGGCCTGGAGGAAGATTCACAACAAACTGGTTGGGGTGAAGATTACCCACTAGATGCTGTCTTTGTTCGAAATGAGTATAGAACCGTAAGTGAAGTTGTTAAAAGAGTCGACGCTGGTCGATATCAGCTAGATCCTGATTTCCAACGCGATTTTGTTTGGCCCATTGACAAGCAGTCACGTCTTATCGAATCCTGCACTATGCGGATTCCACTTCCTGTTTTTTATGTGGCAGAAAAATTAGATGGCGGCATTGCTGTGGTTGATGGTCTCCAGAGATTGACAACCTTTCATCGATTTTTAAATGATGGTTTTGAATTGGTTTTGAAGGCGGGTGAGAAACAAACGCATCACCCATTGGATGGTATGAGATTCTCAGATTTGCCAATTCAACTGCAGGAGCGAATCGAAGATACGCAACTCACTCTTTATATTCTTGATGCGAAAGCCCCCGAAAGAGCAAAGCTAGATATATTTGAGAGGGTTAATAATGGTGTTCCCCTTACGCGTCAACAAATGCGTAATTGCATTTTTAATGGCCCTGCTACAAACTGGTTAAAAAAGGCGGCAAGTAGTTCGGAGTTTCTTTCTGCTAGCGGGCGTTCGTTGGATAAAAAAACTATGCGAGATAGAGAAGCTATAAATCGCTTCTGCGCATTTTATTTGCTTGGTGAGAGTTCGTATACGAGTGCAGATATGGATGATTTCCTTGCTCGTGCACTAAAGGAAATGTCTAAGCCTTCTGCCGATTTAGAATTGTTGTCGAAGCGATTTAAAAATTCGATGCAGGCAAATCGATATCTCTTTGGTGATCATGCTTTTAGGAAGTCGTTGGCATATGGCTTTTCCTATGCAAATCGAAGTGTTCTAAACATTGCTCTTTTTGATGTTTGCTCTGTGTTGTTTGCTGATGCTAGCTCGTCAGTGGTGAAAGAAAATGAAGAATATATAAAAAATGCTTTCTATGCACTGCTTGATGATTCGGACTTTGTAAATGCGATAACATATTCGACTAATAGTACTCGGCAGGTCGCTAAGCGCTTTGAAATGGCTAGGGCTGAATTGAAAGATTATTTATTATGATTGATTATTTTCGTGTTTGCAATCTCAAGTGTTTTGAGAATCAAGCTTTCCCGGTTTCGTCACTTACATTGTTGACCGGTTTTAATGCGGCGGGAAAGTCAACGGCCTTGCATGGTTTGTTGTTGATCTCTCAGTTTGTTCGGCAAGGTACTTGTTTTGATAGATTGCCCTTAAATGGTGAACTTGTTCGTTTGGGCACTCCTGGTGATGTCCTTAGAGAGGGAAATACTTCCTCGCTGATGATCGAGATTGAGGGACATGGAGCAATTGTTTGTTGGATATTTCAGGCTGGAGAGAGCCGTACAGGTCATGACCTCGAAGTTAAGTATGTAATTACACCTGACTCTAGGGGTGCACAGGTAAGTGAGCTTATTAATGTTGATGGTTTAAACAAGTTCTTGCCAGATTTAGCTCCCGAAGGTGCGAGCTTAGTTATTAAAACCCTTGCTGAACTGGTGTATATATCTGCCGTTCGATCGGGTGCGGATGATGTGTTCCCTATTCCAAACAGTCCAGATATTGTTTGGGCTGATGTCGGTGTGAGGGGGGAATATGCTGCATGGTGGTTTGCCGATTGCATGGATGATGACGTAGAAGTGGATAGGCGGCATCCTAATGAGTTAGCTCCAAACTTAAGAAGACAATTCAATGCTTGGGCGGGGGAACTTTTCCCTGGAGTAGAAGCGAATGCTCAGATCATTCCTGGTACTGGTCTTGTTAAACTGGAGCTGAGAAATAATCCAACTGGTGCTTGGCGCCGTCCTGCAAATATTGGATATGGTCTGAGTTATGCCTTTCCAATCCTAGTCGCAGGGTTGCTTGCAAAAAAAGGGCAGATACTTGTTGTTGATAGCCCAGAAGCTCACCTCCATCCAATGGCGCAGTCACGTATTGGTTATTTTCTTGCCGTAATTGCCCAGGCAGGGGTCCAGGTTTTAATTGAAACACATAGTGATCATGTTTTAAATGGCATTAGGTTGGCGGTTCAAAGAAGGAAGCTGTCGCCAAGAGATGCTGCCATTTATTTTTTCAACCATGCTCCAGTAAATGATAATGATCCGGCTCATGTTGTCTCGCCTGTTGTTTATGAAGATGGGAAGCTGAGTGAATGGCCAAATGGGTTTTTTGACCAGGCGGAAAAGGATTTGGGTGAACTTGCAGGCTGGAGTTGATTGATGAGCTGGTTTGTTAATGATGTTTCATTGTCTGGTCAGTATGATAAAGCTGCAGATTTTAATGGTGAGCTAAAGGAAATATTGGCGGCCAAGCTCGCTAACCCATTGTTGAAATCCTTTTTTTATTGCTCTAAATCACTGGCCTGCTGCCAAGTTACTTCTGTTCAAAATTTACAGCAGGCTGTTATGTCTGAACGGAATCCCGACTATACAAGGTCTGTCTTGAGTTGGCTAACTAGCGTTGGGCCATTTTGGGAAGACATTCGTCAGAATGTTCCTGATGATTATTTTGAGTTTGATGGTGTAGATGTTACTGATCGCGGCTTGGGTGAAGCTGCAAGGCATTTGTCTTTGAATTTAAAAGCTGATTCTTTCAGCTTTAGTGGTGGTGGATTCGATTTTTCTCCCGTAAAAATTCTACATGGTTTGCCAGAGGATCCTCTTGGTGATATTGATGTTGTCAATATTTGGAAATTGGCTGAGCTGATTGGTTCGGCCGTACAAAGAGCTCCACTTCCAGTTAACTGGGTGCAGATGCTAAATTTGTGTCGTGAAAAATATTCGAACCTTGTCTTGATTGATGAATGTGTTGACTCGTTAAAAAGGGAACCATTTTCGGAGTATGCTTGCCATCGATTCATTTTTTTGCTTTCTATTTTGGATCGATATCAAGCTTGTTTAAATATTGGGGAGGATGGTGAAAGTGAGAGAAATGAACTGCGCGATAATTTTTTTACCGGAACAAAAGCATTGTTTACTGATGAGTCCAAAAGCAATAAGATCGATTTTGAGTCCGAAATGACTTTTGTAGACCCGTCGAATGGGGAGGAGGTTTTTTGTCCGTTTCATGGGAAAATAAAAACTCCGCAGTATAGAGTTCATTTTGAGTGGCCGCCTGTCAGGGATAGGAAGATTAGGGTTTTTTATCTGGGGCCGAAAATTACAAAAAGCTAAGTTTCTTTACTGGGCTAATGTGTCGAAGTGTCTTTTCTATCTATAGGGAATTTTTATATATCTTCGACTAAATCATGTAGCCGTATTTCCAGCTTGACCCCTGTAGTAAACCCTCCTCCGCCATCAATGGTGTGATCCACGCTTGCGGCCAACCATTGCGTGCCGTCGATCACCGGCTTGAAGCCCGACACCCGTACCGGCACTTCCGGCATCAGTTCTGCATTACCTCTGGTCAGCGTGATACTGAATTCCGCCACGCCGCGCTGCAGCTTTTCCCACGCCGCGCGGGCCGCCCGGGTGGCCGTGGCTTCGCTGGCGTATACGTGGCGCAGCACCTTTACGTTGTCGGCCGCTGGCTCGAAGTGCGGCTGCTTGGTGGCCTGCAGCTTGGTGCGCTTGCTCTGCCTTCCTCTCTTGGTGCGCTCGTGCACGCGCTGGAACTCGGTCTTGGCGTCGACGGTGACTTCGCCTTTCTTAGCGCCGGCGGTGTCCTGCCAGCACGCCTTCACCGCGGTGTAGTTCTGCCGCTCGGCCACGCTGAAGGTGTGGCGATCACCGTCCCGCCGCTTGATGGTGACCGTGCCCAGCGCTTGGCCGCTGGCGGTTTCGCCCAGCCCTGCTTTGTAGAACAGCAGGCGCTTGGATTTCACCGTAGCCACGGCGTCGAACTGCTCTGCCAGGCGGGTGAGCAGGTTGGCGTCGGATTCGCTGGTCTGGTCGATGTGATCCACCAGCTGGTCGGCAAAGTCTGCGCCCACCACCGGTATCAGGTTGTTCTGCCCGGCGATGGTCTTGATGATGGTTTCCACGGTTTGCTTGTGGAAGCTGCGCTCGCGCTTGGTGGTCATGCCTTCGCGCATGTCGGCACTGCGGCCGCGCAGGGTCAGCACGTCGGGCGTACCGCTGTGCTCCACCTCGTCGACGGTGAACTCGCCCTTGTCCACCAGTGGCGCTCCCTTCCAGCCGATGGCCACCTGCAGGGTGGCGTTGCGCGGCGGTATCTCCAGCAGGCCGTCGCTGTCGTCCAGCTGGATCTCCACCTGGTCGGCTTCGAATGCCCGGTTGTCTGTCAGGTGCAGGCTGATCAGCCGCGCCCGAAACCGTGACGTGATGTCGCGGCCATTCAGGCGGATGAGGTAATCCGGTGCCGGGTGGTCGGCCTGCTGGCTCGGCAAGCCTGGCGTGACGAAAGCGCTAAAGCTCATCAGAAGAAGCTCCGCATGATGCTGGCCAGATCGCCCAGCATGTCCTGCATGTTGTCGTCGGCGCGCAGCAGGTTCAGGGTGAACTCGTAGCGCCGCGCCGCGCCGTCGGCAAAGAACAGGGTTTTGGTGATGTCCAGCGATTCGATGACGAACAGGCCGAGGATGTCGCCGGTGCCTTCGATCAGCGGCCACGCTTTGCCCTGGTCGCCCATCTGGCGAATCATTTCCAGCGAGGCGCGCCCGCCGGTCAGTTCCGGCAGCAGCACGCCGGACAGGCTGATGGTTTCGTCATCCGGTCCCACAAACTGGTGCGCCGGCCTGGCGCCGACGCGACTGCTACCCGGGTGGCGCCATGCCAGCCGCTGCTTGAAATCCTGGTAGGGCAGGGTGTCCATGCTGAACACGAACATGCCCAGGGTGAGCATTGCCATGGTGAGGTGTCCTTAGTCGCTGTCACGCAGGCTGGATCGCTTGCGCGCGTCTTTCTGTCGCTGCAGCTTTTCCACTTCGATGGCCACCAGCTTGGCGAGGCGCGCTTCGTCCATGCCTGGTGCTGCGTTGATGATGATCTGGATCGGCTGGCTGCTGGCGGGGGCGGTGGCCGCCGGTGGGCTGGCCGATAGCGGCGGGCGTGTATCCAGCGCGATGCCACCGGCAGCAGCGCCAGCCGACACCGCGATGCCGGCGCCGGCGGCGGTGACTTTCTTGGCTACGCTCAGCACCGCGGCCAGCGGTCCGCCCTGGTTGTCGGCCAGACCTTGCGTAAGCCCAGCCATGGTGAAGCCGCCCAGCTGGGCAAACACCCGCGACGGCGAGTGGATGCCCAGCTTTTCCTTGAACCAGCCGATTGTCTTTTCGCCTGCGCCGGTGATGGCGTTCTTGACGGCCCCCATGCCGGACAGGATGCCGTTCGCCAGTCCCTGCAGGATGTTGGCGCCGAACTGCGTGAACTTGGCCGGCAGGGATACGCCGAACCAGCTCATCACGCCAGCGAATGCCTGGTAGAAAAGGCCCAGCGGTGACCAGTTGATGATCAGCTGGCCAACGCCCAGGATGCCGCCGGCAAAGGCTTGTTTGATGCTGGCCCACAGCGAGCTGGCCACCGACGACACGGCATTGAACGCGGCAATGGAGGCGCCCTTGATGCTGTCCCACATGCGGCTGGCACCCGCCTTGATGCCATCCCACATCGCGGCGAACTTTGGCCCGATGGTGGACCAGTTGGCCCACAGCAGATAGGCGCCCCCTGCGATGACGGTAATGGCCAGCCCGATAGGGTTGGCCATGAACAGCCGACCCAGCCACATGAAGGCGCGGCCAACCATGCCGATGGCGCCACCCAGCTTGCCCAGCACACCCACCCCGCTGGTCAGGTTGATGCCCAGCACGGTCAGGCTGAGCTTGGCCATAGCCAGCGGCCCGAGGATGGCGGCCACGGCCAGCCCCAGCCCGCCGGCGGCTACCATCAGCACGGCGGCCACAGCAGCGACTTTCATCAGCGTGCCAGCCAGCAGCGGGTTTTCCTTGGCCCACGCGCCCAAGCCTTCCGACAGGTTGCCCAACCATTCGGTCAGCATTTTCAGCTCAGGCGCGATTGCCTCGCCAAAGTTAACCATGGCGTTGGTGAACGTACCGCTGGTGGCATCCCACAGGTTCTGCAGGGTGCCCAGCTGGGCGTTAACGCGCTCCTGCAGCGATGCCTGGCTTTCCAGCTTGGCGCGCATGGCGGCGATGCCGGTGTTACCGGCCTTGCTCAGCGCGGTCATCACTTCGGCCACTTCCTTGTCGGAGCCGAAGACGGTTTCGATGACGGTCTTTCGTTTCTGGTCGGACAGGCTGTTCAGCTTCATGATCTGGTTGACCATGTTGTCGACTCCGGCAAAGTTGCCCTTGGCGTCGACAAAGTTCAGCTTCACGCCGGTGCCTTTCAGCACCTCGTTGCTCTTGTCGACCTTCTTCTTGTCGACCGATCCGCGAATGATCTTGTTGTAGGCGTTGCCCGCGCTGCCGGCGTCCATGCCCGCCGCGTCGGTGATGGCCAGCAGCGGCGCCAGTGCCTTGACGGCATCGATGCCGCCCTTGCGCACGTAGGACAGCACCGGCCCCATGGCCTTGAAGCCTTCCTGTATCTGGCCAACGTCCATGCCCACGGAGAACAGGCGTTGCATCTGGTCGGCGGCAGACACCATGTCCTTGTCCAGCACGCCCATGGAGTCCTGCAGCACGCTGATGGCGCTGGCCGACTCAGTGAAGCTGACCTTGGTCAGCACGGCCAGCTTGGCGGTGGCCTCGCCGGCGCCGCCCAGCACCACCTGGGCCGACATGCCCTTCTGGATCAGGATGCGCATCATGTCCTGGAATTCGGACGTGGTGCCCGGCAGCTGGTTACCCAGCTGCACGGCCAGTGCGTTGACGGCGCCGAACTCCTTCCGCACCTGGCCGCCGGCGCCCATCATGGCCACCTTGAGCTGGGTGGCCGAGTCTTCCGCTTTGGCGTATTCGCCAACCGGCACCATCAGCGCGGCGCCGGTGGCGGTGCCTGCTGCCAGTGCGCCGGCAGCGTTGCCGGCCAGCTGGTCGCGGACGGCGGTGGTTTTGCCGTAGCTGGCATGCGCGGCGGTCAAGCGCTTCTGCTGGGCGTTGACGCGCGCCAGCCGCTGTTCCTGCTGCTGCAGGCTGCTGGTGGTGGCGGCGATCTGCTGCTTGAGGTCGCGCTGGTGGCTGGCCAAGTTGCGCGTGCTGATGCCGGCCAGCTCCAGCCGCCCGCGGGCGGTCTGCAGTTTCTGGCTGAGTTCCTGCTGGCGCTGCTTGAGGGCACTGGCTTCGCGCACGGCCTCCTGAAACTGCCGTGTCATCGCCTTGGATGGCGCCGCGGTGCCGGCCATTTCCTTTGACAGCAGCCGTACCTTGTCCTGCGCCAGCTTCAGCTGGTTGCCGGTGATGGCGGCGTCGCGCGCCATGTTGCGGAAGGTGGTGATGTCACCCTGGGCGCTTTTCAGCGCCTTGAGGCTGTCGCGGGTTTCCTTGAGGGTGCGCGTCAACCCGACGCTGGATGCGCTGGCCGCCTTGAGCGGGCCGGTAATCTTGTCGATGGCCTTGAGGACGACTTCCAGTTTCAGGTTGCGCGCTGCGCTCATGCTTCGTCTGCTCCGCTTCGTTTTCTGGCGCGTTCACGCCACTGCATCAACTCGGTAAGGGTGAACTGGCCCATCTCTGCCGGCGTCCAGTGGAAGATGGCCGCCACGTCGGCCATAGCGTCTTCCACCACGTTCGGCAGCATTACGCGGGGGCCGATTCCTTGGTCGAACCAGTCGTCTCCGTCGGCTCCGTCTTCTCGCCAATCTCCGCTTTCACCTGATCCACTACGGACTTCGGCACCAAAAAAGCGGACACCTCCTGCCCCAGCGCCAGCAGGTCTGCCGGGTCCATGTTCTGCACGTCACGTTGGGTGAGGGTGGGGGTGGTGAGGCGCGGCAGTACCACGACCAGCGCGTTGACATCCATGTTCAGCACGTCGGTCAGCGAGGTGCCTTTCAGGGTGTTCACGGTGGGGCGGCGCAGCTCTACTTGCTTGATTTCCTGCTGGCCACGAGTGACCGGGTTTTCCAGGGCGACGATGATGGTTTTACTCATGATGGGGTGTCCTGTTGGGTAGGTAGGTCGGCCAACGCGAAAGGTTGGCCGCAATGGTTATGCCAGGCCGATGGCGCGGCGCTGCTCGGCGAGGCGGTCGACGCCGCCGACGATTTCGATCATGCCCAGCACGTCGATCTCGACCAGCGCTTCGCCGTTGACTGTGAGTTTGTAGTAGGCCAGCGATGCCTTGATCTTGAATTCGGTGTCGTCACCGGGCTTGTGGCTGCCCGCGTCGATCTCGGTGTAGCGGCCACGCATGACCACCTCGATGGCGTCCACCTCGCCGGTGTCGTCACGTTGGCCCGCGCCGGCAAAGCGCAGCATCACGCCGTCCACCTTGGTGATGCCGAATTCCTTGATGGCGTCGTACATGTAGCCGCCGAAGGTGAGTTCGGCTTCCAGTTTCTCCATGCCCAGGTCCACGTCGACCGCGGCATTCATGCCGGCACCGCGCCACTCTTCCAGCTTGCGCGCCAGCTTGGGCAGGGCGACTTCGGCTACTTGGCCGCGCCAGTCGGTGCCGTTTTGGAACATGTCGAAATTCTTAATCTTGCGGGGCATGCCCATGGTGCAGTCCTTTCAGAGGCAGGCCGGTTGCCCGGCCCGCGTGGTTACACGGCGACGGCCTTGGCAAAGTCGACCAGGTAGCGGTCGGTGATGCGCTGGCGGAAGGTGAGGTTTTCGAGCGGTGGCACCGGGGTGTAGTCGTAGTCGATGTACAGCTTGCCGGCCTTGAGGGTGTCCTTGGTGTTGATGTCCACATCCACCCAGGCTTCGCCGCCGATCAGATATTCCAGGCGGGTCCACTCGCGGAACTTGGCGTTCAGCCCTTCCACCAGATCACGGGCACGCGATACGGTCAACGGGCCATCCACCGCCCACATGTGCGCCTCGGCCATGGTGTCGGCCACGATCTGTGCGGTGCGGGTGTAGTTCTCGAACTGGAACAGCGGGTCGATGCTGCAGGTGCGCGAACCCCAGAAGCGGTAGCCGCCCTCCTGAATCAGGGAGGTGACCTCGTTGGCGTTCAGATAGCCGGCGTCGGTGTTCGGGTCCTGCAGATCCCAGAACACGTCGTGGCTGATGCCGGTTACACCGTTGACCGGCACGTTGGACAGGGTTTTGTGCCAGCCGATTTCGTGGTCGATCTTGGCGCGCAGGCCCAGCGCACGGGCGATGGCGTAGGCGCTCTTTTCCTGGTTGGCCGTGGTATCCCAGCCGGTGAAGTCCGGCCAGATGGTCATGATTTCGCGGGCGCCGAAGTTGTCGCGGTAGGCGACGGCAGCTTCCTTGGTTTCCGCGCCGAAGGCCGAGGCGTACACGAAGCCGCGCAGCTTCTGCGCAATGCTCACCAACTCGGTAGCCACCGGCAGGCTGTCCAGCCCTGGCACGCCGAGAATGCGCGGCTTCACCTTCAGGCGGGACTTGGCCGCCAGCAGCGCTTTCATGCCGGTGTAGCGGGCGCCGTCCACGGTGCCGATCAGGTTGGAGGTGGTTTCTTCCGGCGTAGCACCTTCGCGGGCCCGCACCATGACAATAATCGGGTTGGTCTGGTCGCTGATGGCGTCCAGTGTGTGCGCCATGGTGCCGGTGTCGCCGGCCTTGCCCAGGGCGTTCATCACGTTGGTGATCAGCACCGGGGTGTCGTAGGGGAATACGGTGTCGTCGGCGTCTTCGGCGGTACACACCACCCCGATGGTGGCGGTTTCCGCGGTGCGGATGGTACGGGTGCCATCGCTGGCTTCCACGACCCGCACGCCGTGGTGGTATTGGTCTGCTGCCATTCCTGTGATCTCCGGAGATTAGAATGCAGAGCAGAGCATGCCGCGCGTGCGCTTTAGCCGCTGCTCGTGCTTGTTGTGCCGGCTTGCGGCACAAGCGGCAGACAGCTATCACGGAAAGAATCAGGCCACAGGCCGAGCAACGAGCATGGACCCTTCATCTGCCACCCTGCTACGAGACATCCTCGGAGCGGCAGACACTGGCGATATGCTGTTGATATTGGAGTGTGTCATCGGGAAGTCTGAAGGCATCGCCATGGACATCGATGCGGAGCGAAGAGGGGAGTTGGCCAGCGATCTGCTGCAGCTGGTCAACGATGGCTTGGCGCGGGCCAGTCGTCGGGCGGGCGTGCTGGCTCAGCTGACAGAGCGCGAGCGCGATATTGCCAGCCTGCTGGAGTGCGGCATGACCAACGACGCGATGGCCGCCGCACTTTTTGTCAGCGAAAGAACGGTGCGGGCACACCTAGAGATGATCGCCCGAAAGCTGGGCACTACCAACCGCACCGAGCTGGTTGCCCGGTTACTGGGTGCCAATACTGGCGGTTCCGCCAATACCAAGTGAATACAGTTTGATTCAAAATATGGCATTGTTATTTTGTTTTGAGCGATGCCCGACCTATGTGTACCCGAATTGCAGCCACCACCCTCAATCCCCTGATCGGCGACAGTCCGGCCGATACCCTCGAAAACCTCTGTTCCTGTCTGGCCGGGATGGGGGAGGCAATGAGCAACCACCACAAAGACCCCACGTTACAGTTCTTCATGACCTCGGTGAGCAGTGCGTTGCAGTTTGAGGCAAGGCAGCTACAAGGGGACCGTGACCACTAAATGTTTTCCTCCAGATAACAAAAACCCCCGCAGTTAACAGTGCGGGGGTAAGTTTTGTTTCAGGTTATTTCTTCATTACCTCATTGACCACCTTACTTTGTACCGTCAATCGCATGCACTCATTGTTAATTGCATGCTCTAAATCTGGATTCACCTTGTCGGCTTCCTTGATGATTGCATCAGTACAATCTGCCTGAGTCTGAGCAGCAGAGAGCCCAAATAAACCCATGTTGAATAGATACACCATATAAGCAAAAGAAAGTGCTGCGGCCAAGGTGGTGAGAAATGTTCGACCCATCTCATTATCCATGAATGGTTGTTTATACCTTTGGCATGGTAGGTGTTGCCTACGTTATTTGCAACTATTTGTTTTAAATTTGTGCTTAATACATAAGTGGCACGGCTGCTTATTTTATTTGTCGACGGGAGCGGGCCGGCCTTCATCTGTTTCGATGCTCTTCTGGCAGTGGCCGGGGTCCAGCCAGTCAAGCAGCCGGCACAGTAGGCACCAGTGCCAGATGCCGGCGCGTGCGCCTTTGCCGGCGCGGCTGCTAATGGTTTCGTCCTCGCTACCGCCCCACGCCGCATTCAGCATCTGGTCGCCGCCGACGGCGATGCGCACCGTGCGCGGCGAGCCGACCAGCGCAGCGGGCAGTCCCCACAGCAGGGCCAGCAGCGCGGCCAACGTTGCGGCCAGCCACAGCCCGAGCAGGACCAGGCGGCGCCTCATGCGGCACTGCCAGGCCAGCTGGCCTGAATGTCGATGGCGGCCAGCTCTGCCTCGCTGTCAGCGGCCTCCACCTCTGTTTTCAGCTGGCGCGCATGAGCGTGCAGCGCAGCCGCGTGCTGCGCCAGCGCCACAGGTATGCCGATCACGCCGGCTGCATCGAGGGTCAGTACGCTGTTGTCGGCGCAGGTCCATTCAATGCCGAACGGCTGGCCGGCTGCCAGCGCAGCCTGGGCAGCCAGCGCGGCGGCAGTGATGCGCTGCACACTGCGTGGGGTGGAGTCGAGCAGCTTGCCGCGATACAGGAAGCCCGCTTCTTCGCGTTGGTCACGCTCGGCGGTGATGGCGGCCAGTAGCTCGATGCGGCGGGCGGCGAAGTGTGTAGCTTCGCCAGCGGCATCAAGCGTCCATGCCTCACCATCCCACACATGCAGCGAACTAGGCGGTTCCGGCACCTTACGGATGCCGAGTGCAGCAAGTTCTTCTGTAGTAGCGAGTGCCAGCCAGCCCGGTGGGTAGGTCACCTCCTGGTGAGTAAACCCGGTGTCAAAAATCGGTTGTCCGTCTCTCAGAAACACAATGCATCCTCCGTTTGTTATGGTGCTGCGCCGTAAATCGTGCCGCGCACAAGGTAGGTCACCGCACCGCCGGCGACGGCGATGGCCGCGCCAGCCGCACCGCCTGCACCGGCGGCGTCACCAGATGTCGCGCCAAAATCCTGAGGCCGTTTGCCGGTACCACCAGCCACCCCCAGTGCTCCGCCCGTACCGCCTGCGTTTGCATAGGTAGCGCTGTTACCCGTTGTAGTACCGCCACCGCCGGCCGTGCTTTGTGTGGCCGTGGCGCCGGCTGTTGGCGTGCCGGTGCCCGATCCGTTGCCGCCACCACCCGCACCGCCGCCGCCACCACCTCCGCCGGCAATGACACCCGCGTTGCTGACTTGCAGCGGCACCGCCGTTTGCACTGCGATACCACCAGTGCCACCGGGTTTGCCCACTGTCGAGCCGGTGTTGGCTGCACCGCCAGCTCCCAGCGGCACCCCACCGCCACCGCCACCGCCGCGGTACACACCGGTACCGCCCTGACCACCGGTACCACCACGGCCGTACACCGTGCCCTGGTTGTCGAAGATCACGGTATTGCCGGCAAACTCGGCTCCGAACGAGAAGCACGCGGCGGCAGCGGATGCTGCGATCAGGGTCACCCCCGGCAGCACCTTGACGCGGATGACCGCGCCGGTACGCCAGCTACCACCCAGTGCGGCCAATGTTGCCGTATTGAGCGCCGTGGCACTGAGCGCCAGATCGGTCGTTGCAAATAGCACTAGCACCTCGGCACCCGCCAGCAGCGGTGCCGCCAAATTAGCTGGCACCGTCATTTCACGTCCTTCACCAGGGAGACAAATACGCGAGTCGCTGTTTCGACGTAGTACGCCAGGTAGTCCACAGCACCGGCGGCCGTGGACAGCGCCGGCGCAGTGCCGCCGCCAAATTTCCAGTTGGCGCCGAAGGCCAGCGTGCGCGAGCCGGTAGCATCTTGCGTCACGGCGATGATGCCGCTCTGGCCAGCAACGGCATTAGTCGGTGTGCCGAGTGTGCGGTTACCCGCCAGCGTGAGGCTGTAGTTGTTGGAGAGGGCCAGATCCACGGCGATGGTGGCGGCATCGGTCAGTGCTGCTACGGTGCCGCGCTGCGCGGCACTCCAGCCTTGAACTCGATCGATCTCAGCAACCAGATCGGTGCCACTGGTGATCTTGCTCCAGTCCAGCGACGGAATATCCGCGGCGGTCAGAGCCGCACCGCCGGTGACCCGGCCGTAGGCATCGACCGTCACTTTCGGATAGGTGCCGGCGCCAACACCACTGGCGGACAACGCGACGGTCGGGTTGCCAGCGACGCCATCGCCGTTGGTCACTGTGACGCCGGCACCGGCTGTCAGCGTCCGTGCGGCAACTGTGCCCGCGCCGGTACGGATCACCATGCCGGTGCTGGCGAGGTTGTGCAACGCGAGCACGTTGCTGCCGGCGGCGAGTGCCACTTGGTTGCCAGACACGGCCAGACCAGTGCCGGCGGTGACCGTGCCGGCGCCGGCAAACTGCGTCCAGCTGACGCTGGTGGTGCCGAGCGTGCCACCCGGATCGACAGTACACACCCAGCCGCTGTCGGCGTTGCTAGTGCCGCTCTCAACAAAGACAAAGGCGCTGATCAGCTCGCCCCACGCGTCGGTGTCGGTGGTGCGCGTCCACGCGCCGGCCGCTACCAGGTAGATGCCGTTCTGGCTGGCAGTGGCCTGGTTTTTCACCAGCACACGATCACCGGCGACCAGCGCTACGCCGTCGACAGTCTGCGTGCCGGACAGCGTGATATTGGCTGTGGTGGCGGCGCGTACCGAGGTCTTGACCTCAAGGCCGGCCGCCATGTTGTCGACGTATTGTTTGGTGGCGGCATCGAGGGCGTTGCTCGGGTCGGATGCGAGAGCGACCTGGGCGAACGACGGCTTGGCGCCGCTGTGGATCGCCTGTGGCAGCGACAGCGTGATGCCGCCGGACGCCGCCGACACGTTGACCTGGTTGGTGGTACCAGCCAGCGAGGTGACTCCGGTGTTGGTGATCACCGGATTGCCGGCGACGCCATCGCCATTGCTGATACTGATGCCGGCACCGGCGGTCAATGTACGTGCGGCCACGGTACCGACACCGGTGTTGACGTAGAAACCGGTGGTGAGGAGCGCGGCCAGTGCGGTCAGATCAGCATCGAGCGGCTGTGCGTCGGTGATGCCGTAGCCCGCCAGCGTGCTGGGGTTGCTGCCGGCGGTAACGCGGCCCTTAACGTCGACAGTGACGCTGCGGTAGGTACCAGCGGCCACGCCAGTGCTGGCCAGCGTCATCGCCGAGGTGACATTGCCGTTGCCATCGAACGCTGCCGCCCAGCTGCCGTCGCCGGTCATGGTGATGGTGCGAGCGGTCTTGAGGCGGGTGGCGTACATCACAGTCAGCGCGCCGGATACCGCGTCGTCGATCTGTTTTTTCAGGAAGGCTGTGCGGTTGGCCAGCACCTGCACCGGGATGTTGTCCGGGCAGTCCGGGCCTCCGGTCAGGATGGCATCCGCTTCAAAGTAGGGCACGCCGGCCGCCCAGGTGGCGGTTTCAATCAAGTTTCCCATGAGTTCTCCGGGTGATCGGGGTTAGGTGGAGCCGCGTGTGTAGCTGCCATTGCGACTGGCCAGTCCGTTGCGGGTGAGTGCTGCCTGGCTGAAGTCCAGCTCGAACAGGTGGCAACGGACGGGGGCAATCTCGGCCAACATCTGGCGAGCAAAGGTTGCCTGCTGCACCGTCAGGCGGCTGTGGCAGACCACGCGGTATTCGGCCCAGGCATCGGCGCGGGTGCCGCGCTTGTTGAAGGCCGTACGGGTGCGGGTGCCGTCGCGGCGGTAGCCGGAGCGACCGGTTTCGATGTCAACCTCACCGAGACCCAGCGCGCGGAAAACATCACGCACGGCAGCCACAGTGCCTTTGCGCTTGTGGATGTCGATCGACTGGCGGATCAGCGCGCGCTGGCGCTCTACACTGCTGGCGGCGTCGAAGCCTTCCACCGAACGTGCCCACGCCAGCCATGGCAGGAAGGCGACGGGGCAGCGGTTGGCATCGGCCAGCCAGCGCAGTGGTGTCGGGTCGATACCTGGCGCACAAACTTCCGCTGTTCTGATTTCCAGCTGCGTGCTACCTGGCGGTAGCAAGGTGCGATGGGTCATGGCGCGGCGCTTAGCGTGATGGCGGTACAGTCTGGAAATTCGCCATCGGCACAATCAATATCCGCTGCCGGTAGCAGTAGGGTGACGCGCTTCACATCGGCGGCATGCAAGGTGGCGTCGATCAGCGATCTCGGAACGCTTTCCCCGAGACGACGCTGTTCGGCAAGCATGGCATCCAGTCTCAGCCTGGCTGCATCCAGTCCGCCCCCCGCGGTCAACGCACCGTCCTTGAACTCGATTTCTGCCGTGATGGCAAATGCCTTTGGCTGGCCAGCCGCAGCTTCTACGGTGTCGCAAAGCGGGATGCGGTCTTCTGCTGAAAGGTAGCTGGCCACGGTGTCCAGCAATGCCTGGTCCGGCGTGCCGTTACTGCGACGATCCATGATATAGACCCGTATCAGCCCCGGTTCCGGTCGAATCACCTTGGCGTGAAGCACGTTGGCCGATGCGGTCATGGTGTGGAACAAGTAGGCGCCGCGACTGCCGGCTACGGTGAGTCCTTCCAGCGACAGCTGGCAGCGATAGCGCAGTCGATCATCGTCTTCCCATACCGCCGGCACCGGTGGCACAGCGTCAAGGTTGGCAGAGGCAATCAGCAGGCGCTCAACGCCGTAATCGGCGGCACGATTGTCAAGGTCGGCGCCGGTGGCGAACGCCAACATAGTTGCACGGGCAGCCTCATTTATCCGCTGACGCAAGATCAACTCGCGGTAGGTGTTCTCTCGCAGCATGCGTACCAGCGGTTCAGACTCCAGTTGCAGGGTTAGGCGGATGGCGTCCTGTTCGTCTGCAGGGTACAGAGCGATCAGTGCTTCCTTGCGCTCGGCCAGCAAGGTGTCGAAGTCCAGCGCTTCGACCAGATCAGGTGGCTCCAGCTTGCTCAGGTCTACGGTCATGTGCGTGTCCTTGTATAGGGCACTGACAGAGCCACCGCTTTACCGGCCAGCGGCCCTTCGGTACGCACCATCGTCAAGTTGAATTCCCACCGGCTGGTTTGTTCGCCCATGTCCAGCGATACATTGGCCGGACGCGCCCGCGGTTCCCAGCGCAGTAGGGCCATTACGGTGGCGGCGATCAGCTGCAGCCGCAGCGCCTTGGTCATCGGCTGGTCAATCATCTGCATGTTGTAAGTGCCGTATTCGCGCAGGGTGATGACACTGCCAATCGGCGTGCCGATGATGTCGGCCACCGATTGCTGCAGGTGTTCGGTATCGGTGATGGTGCGGCCGGTTCGTACATTCAGGCCGGTGTAGGTTGCGGTCATAGTGGCGCCCCTGTTGTGCCGCCGTCAGCATCCGGGTGGCGGTGGGTCGCCAGTACCACCCCGTTGCTGCTGATACTGCCGGTGTTGGTCAGTTCTCCGTTGTGATCGATCGGGCCGCTGATGGTGGCGCCGGTGCCGGTGCCAGCGTTATTCAGCCCGTCCAGGTATGTGAGCGTCCCGCGCACCAGCACGTTGCCGGTGAACTCCGATTCCGGGCAGTCGACGGTGCATTTTTCGGAGGCTTCTACCAAGGCGGTCTTGATACCGGTTGCCGACAGCGCACCAGTGGCGTGGTTGTAGAGGATGCGGGCACCGTCCGGGTACTCGCGCAGGTGTTCGTCCGGGCTGGCGCTGGGGGCTGGAATAGCGTCAGAAAAGATGCCCAGCAGCACGATGCCGGCGGCCATCTCACCGCCGGGGCTTAGCACCAGACACTGTTCGCCCGCTGTCGGAGGGTTCCATTCGCGAGTGGTGCCGGCGCGCAGACTGAGCCAGGCCAGCCAGTTGCTGTCGTTGCCGCCGGATTTCACCCGCACGCGCGCCGTTGCGTGGTTGACCTCGGCTATGGTGCCGAGGCGTATCACGTTGTCGGTGCGGCGGATTTGTTCTGCTGATTCGCTCATGTGGCAAGGTTGCCGCGCGCCGGGCGGCAGGTCATGCGGTGGATGTTGTGTCGTTGACTGGCACAAGTCCGGCTATCTGGCGAGGTGCGCCAGCACCAGTTCGGTGATCTGGTCTTCGTCCTGGTCGGTGTAGCCCAGCAGCTCGCGGCGGGTGTACTGCACTTCCGGCCCACCGGGGCGCACGCGGTCGCGCAGGCCCAGCTGGTGCACGCTGGCGATGCGCTGCACCTGGCCGGCAAAGCTGACCACGGCGGCGTCACTGCTGGCCTGCATCTTGAGATAGCGGGTGGTTCGCATCTTGGCGAACATCTGCCGGCGGATGTGGCCAGCCTTCTGGCGCAGGCGGGGGGCGTAGGCGGTGCCGTCCGGGTTGGCCTGTGAGGCAATGCGCTTTTGCTGGCTGGCGCGCAGCTGTTTGGCCACGTCGCGCGCCAGTTGCCGGCGGGCGGCGGGGGATATTTGCTGCAGCAGGCCATCGGCCCACTGGTGCAGGCGGGTCAGGTCGTCGGCCATGTTTCACTGCCATCGATGGTGTCGCGCACCAGCAGCTCCCATGTCCAGCCGTCGTACTGGTCGACCGGTTCAGGCAGGCATTCTGCCACCAGCTGCTGGCCGTTCTCGCTGACGCGCACGCGCTCGGTGAGCTTGAGCTTGATGGCGATGTCCACGACCTTGTGGCTGATCTGCTCTGCCTCAAACTTGAAGCCGTCGCGCATCAGATCCTTGTTGCGCAGCATTTCCGGTTGATGGCTGCGTAGCCACACCAGGGTGGCCAGCATCAGCAGGTTGGGGTGGTCGCCGTAGTCGGTGACGATGACGTTGAGGGTGTAGCCGTATTCGAACGACAGCGAGGCGGTGCCGGTCGACACCACCTGACCTTCATCGATGAACACCTTGAGCTTGTCCGGGTTGGCCTTCACGTCCGGCAAGGCGGCCTCGATGGAGCGGCGCAGCGAGGTGGGCTTGTTCATCGGCGTAGCTGCTCACGGGCAGACTGGCACGGCACGCAGCGAGTGCAGCCAGGCACTTTCTCTCGGCGTAGCGGTGGGATTTCATCGCCACAGTCATCGCAGTGGCTAAGGCTCGGCCCCAGCGCGCGACTGGCCGCTGCCTGCCGTGCCAGTGCTTCATCACGGAAGCGTTGCTCCCGATCCTGGGCAAGGTCGAATAGTTTAGTCATCGGCTGGCTTCGCTTGTCGTTGCTGACAGGTGGTAATGGCGTCGATTTTGGCGGCGCAGGCGTCAAGCGCCGCCCGCGTCTGCTGCAGTGCCGCTGCCAGCTGGCCGTTGCGCTGCGGTGCCGAGCGCGGCAGCAGGCAGGCCGTTACCGGCGGGCACGGCTGGACGATCTGCACCGGCGCCGGCTGCAGCGCTGGCGCCGGCGGTGTTGTCGAGCACGCTGGCAACAGCAGCAGGCAGCTGAGTAGCAGCCCATTGTTTTGCGGATTCGGTTTCATTGATGGCGGCTTCCAGTTTGGCGGCCTGCAGGTTGGCCGCATGGTTGATGGCTTCCAGCTTGGCGATCAGCGCGCGGGCGTCCTGCTGCTGGTCCACGGCAAAGCGTTGCAGCCATTCCAGCTGCTGCGCCTGGGTGGCGTTGGCCTGGCGCGCGGTGTCGCGCTGGGTTTCTGCGGCCAACAGCTCACGCTGCAGCCGGTCGTGGTCATCCTTGAGCTGCCAGACGGCGCTGGCCCCCTTCCACAGCAGCAGGCCGGCAACGAGCGCCGCGCCGAGGCGCAGCATGGTGGCGGGTGTCATGCGGCCAACCTTTCGTAGCGCGCGGCGGCGCGCGCCAGCTTCACGTCGTAGAGGTTTTCCCGGTACTTCGGCCCGTTGTAGAGACGGGCGAAGGCGGCCCAGCGCCCTTCGCGCAGCGCGCGGTGGATCAGCGGGCTGGCCTCGATGAAGCGGGCGAAGGCTTCCAGCTGCTGCCCTTCGTCCTGGCACTGCAGGGTGGCGAAGGCTTCGACGCTGGCGTAACCCAGCCGCTGCCAGTGATAGCCCATGATCTGGAACAGCCCCCAGCTGGCGGATTCGTAGGCAATGGCGCGGTCAATGGTGGCCGCGCCATTGAGGCGACCCCATTCCGCGCTGCCGCCGGCGTAGCCGCCACGCTTGGTGGCTACCAGGTTCGGATAACGCTCGGCCAGTGCCTTGGCATCTCGGCCCGCCGCCTGCAGGCGCTGGTAGAACACATGACGTTCGAACAGCACATCCGGGCGGCCATCGGCGGCAAAGCCGCTGCCGTCGCTTTCCACGTCGCACACGGCGCGGATACTGGCAGCGGTTACCTCCAGCCGCTTGGCCACGCGCTTGATGTCCGCTTCGGTCAGTGCGCGCGGGTGGCGCTGGCCATTGCGCAGCGCGTCCAGCGTGCGTGGCCCGGCAGCACCATCTACCACCAGCCCCGCCTTGCGCTGGAAGGCCGACACCGCCTTGGCGGTAGCTTCTCCGTAGTCGCCATCGACCAGCACCTTGATTCCGGCGGCCACCAGCAGCCGCTGCAGCTCGGTCACGGCGGCGCCCTTGCTACCGACGATCAGAACCATGATGTTTTCCTTAGGAGCGTGAGCAGGCGGCAGTCGGCGGCGTAGGGGTCAACCTGGCGGAACAGCTCCACCACGTTGCCACGCACCGCCCATAGCGCGGCGGTGAATACGGCATTGATGACCAGCTGCGGCCAACTGGTGCCGTGCACCCGGCCGAACAGGATCAGCAGTGCCAGCGCGCCGGTGGCCACAATCAGCAGATAGGCCAGCAGGCTGGCGTAGGGGCGGTGGGCGCCGCCGCCACGCGCAAACAGGATCAGGCGTAGCGCCGACAGCGCGCACAGCAGGGCGGTGAACAGGTCCAGCTTGCTCATTTGCCACCCCCGCGTAGGCTGGCCAGCAGGGCGCCTGGGTCGCCGGCGCGGTCGATCAGCCAGATCAGCAGCTTGATGACGATGGCCGCTGCCAGCAGGGCACCGACACTGGCCGGCACCTGCACTTTTTCCGGCAGCACGGTGGCCAGCAGGCTGGCTGCCATCGGTGCCGCCAGCAGACCGGCAAAGAAGGCCAGACAGAGATAGGCGATCTTTCGCGGGTTGCTGATGTCGTTGCTGCTGAGCACGAACACGGCGGCGCCGGCAAATGCGCCCAGGACAACGCCGGCATCGACACCGGGGAAGAGGGCAAACAGGCTGGCGCCGGTGAGCGCAAAGGTGGCGGTAGTGGTGCTGGTCGGTTCTGCCATTTTCAGTCCCATAGGTTGACCATCCGCTTTTGCGGTGGCGTGGTGAGTTCGGGGAGTTCCACCAGGGTGCCGTGCGGCAGGGTAGGGCCAAAGTCGGCCAGGCCCGGATTGGCCAGCAGCACCTGCTCGTTGACGCCGGCGGTGCGCCCGTAGTGGCGCCAGCAAATGGCGTCCACGGTGTCGCCCTGGTGCGCGCGGACTTTCATCAGATCAGCTCGATGGTGCTGCGCGACTTGCCGGCAATGTCATTGATGGCCCACAGCGCATCGCGGCGCAGGTCATCAATGGTCGGGTCCAGTCGGTCGGCGCGCTTGTCGCCGGCAGTGGTGGTGTCAAAGTCGCGCAACCGCTCCACCAGGATGGCCTTGGTGCGGCAGCCAACCGCGCGCAAGTAGCGCTGCAGGATGATGCTAACGCCCGCGATTTCATCTGCTGGCACCTGGTCCGCCTTGGCGTAGCCCTTGGCCAGCTGCTGCTGGCGCCAGTCGCGCAGCTCATGATTGACCGACGCCATGGCCTCGGTGACCGCTCCCAGCAGACGGCCCGCTGTTACCGTGTTGTCGATGCGCATGGCGTCCCGCAGGTCCGACAGATTGATGTCGGGCCAGAACGGGCTATTGGGGACGGTTACGGCGGGGCTTTGGCTTGGGTCGTCTTCTGCTACGGCAATGAATCCCATGGCTGGCCTTGTCAGAAAAGGGACGGTGGAGGGGAGCGTCAGGCGATGGCGAGTGTCTGCCCTTGCTCCCCTGCCGTCGGTTCGCGGGGTACGCTCGGTTTAGCCGTTTCCGGCTGAGTTCTTGAGATTGCGGGTAATGCGCTCGATGTCCTTCACCACCCCCACCTTGTCATCCAGCGACTTGGCGCGGGCCAGATACTCCAGCGCCGCTTGCGGGTCGGTCTGTTCGATGGCAAGGCCGGTTTCCTTGAGCAGCTTGGCGCGCACCGGGTCGAACATGTCGCAGGCTTCGGTGAGGGAAAGCGCGTTTTTCAGCACGGCAGCATCGAAGGCGGTTTTCTCGTCGCGGGCACGTTTGGCCGCGTCCGCGATTTCTTCTGCCAGGGTGTTGGCCGCGTCGCGCTTGTAGGTGTCTGGCATGGCCAGCTTGAAGCGCAGCGCATAGGCGCCAATCATCAGTGCCGTAAGGTAGTTACCGGCATCGACTGCCCACAGCATGACGGTCATCAGCACGTCATCCTGCTGACCTGTTTCCCCCAGCAGCACACCTTCCACCCATGGCTGGTATTCCGGCAGCACCTTGCGCTTGTATTCCGCCTTGGCTTGGTTGGACTGGATCTGCTTGAGCCGGCGCTTGTCCTCGGCCAGCTTCATCAGCATGCGCTCGTAGTGAGTGGCATCACGCAGGCCGCCGCCGTCATTGACGGCGACCTGGGCTGCGGCCTTTCTCAGAAAGTGACGGCGGGCTGGGCTGGTCATTACGCAGCCACCTCGGCCACCAGTTCGATGTTTTCCACCAGGCAGCCGGCCTCGTAGTTCTCCACCACGTAGGCATCGTTGGACGACTCGTAGAACGCGATGCGGTCGAACTCTTCTTCGTCCTTCACGCTCTGGCGGCGGGCACCGTCCTGATAGTAGATGGACAGGTTTTTCAGCGGGGTGATCAGCAGGGCGTTATCGGGGAAGAACGGCACGCGCACCGCCGGCAGGTTGCCGATGCGCTTCTGGCTGATGATGGTCTGCAGCGCCAGTTGTTCGCTAGGCGCGTTGTCCTTGTTGGCTTGCGGGAAGTATTTGTCGCCCAGCAGCTTGCGGCCAACGATGACTACCAGGTCGGTGTCTTCGGCAAACTGCGGTTCGATCAGGTTGTCGACGGCATCCATGACCAGGGCGTCGAGGTTGCGATAACCATCCGCCACGGCCACGCTCGGGCCAACTTTCACTTTGCCGGAACCTGCCGCCACTTCGGCCATGACGCGCTCTTCCGCTTCCAGGCGGTATTTCTCCAGCCAGCCGATGTTCACGTCCTGCAACAGCGGGTTGGTGGCAATGTCGGTGGTGGCGGCAACATGGGTGCCGTTGAAGCCGATCATGATGCGGTCGCGGGCCTGCTGGCGAATGGTGACGGCACGCACGCGCGACTTGAAGTCCTTGAACTTGCTCCAGGCATCCAGCTTGGCGTAGTTGATGGCGGTATCGAAGTTGGTTTTCTCGCAGCGGTACTTGTGCGACTGCAGGCCGGTCGGGTCTTTCGGCTGGCGGCGCGCGCCGCCGGAAGTATCTGTACGGCTGGCTACCGGCGAGGCGGCATACAGGCCCAGCGGCTCGCCTTCTTGATCGTCCACCGGCTGGATGTTGATCATCTGCAGGAAGTTGGCCGATTCCTGGATTTTTTCTTCCAGCGTCTGCTGCACGGTCGGCACGACGGAGTAGGACTTGGTCGGCTCGGCGGCATTGTTCAGCGTGGCCAGGGCAATTTGCAGCTCGGTGAAGCGCTTGCGGGTCAGTTCTTTCATTTTCGGTCCTTTGGGGTGACGGGGTGTGGTGCCGCGTGATTAGCAGTCGAGCACATCGTCGGCGTTGTCTTTGGCGCCGGTGGCGAAGCTGCGCGGCTTGCCGGCATCGTCTTCACTCAGCTGCTGCACCAGGGCATCGTGGGCCGCCTTGAGCTGGTCAAAGTCTTTCTTGGCCACGAACTCGCCAGTGGCCGGCGAACCGGTCGGCAGCGCGGCAAACTTCTGCAGCAGGTCTTTCTGGCTGTCGGCAATCAGCTCGATGGCCTGGGTGAGGGCGGTGAAGTTGCCGTCATTGGTGGCCTTGTGGCCGCCCAGCATCTGCTTGATCTTGGCGGTGAAGGTTTCCAGCGCACTGGTAGTGACGCCGTCTTCTTCGAACTCGATGTCGGCGAGCAGGGCTTCGGTGAACAGGTTGGCCGGGCGCTGCTTGCGGGCGGCCAGCGGATTCGATTGCGCACCGGCACAGAACTTGAGCATTTCGGTGCCGAGGCTGGCCGGGGTGTCGGTGACGGCGACCCCGACCAGGTAGGCCTCACCTTTACCGGCAAAGTCGGGGTCAATCTCGATGGAGGTGAAGACCTTCTGGCGCTTGATGTTGACCATGTCCACCAAGTCAGTGGTGGGGTCGATCTGAGCAAACAGCCCGAGCTGTTTTTCACCGTTGATGGTGACTTCCTCGGATTTCAGCGCCTGCACATCGCCGTACATGCGGAAAGTGCTATCCGGCGCGATGCTGCGGAAGTGTTCTAGGTTGACGCGGGCACCGTAGGTGGCCGGGTTGTAGTTGGCCGCCATCTGCTGGATGTCGAGGCGGGAAATGGTGCGGCCATCGGTGGTGGCGCCACTTACGGCCACGCGGAAAAACTTGGATTTCTTGGCGGCTTTGTCGGCCATGTCGGTTTCCTCTGTCGGTCGGTCCAGGGTTGATGCGGCCATGTTGTTGTGCTGGGCCGGCCTCATCAATCGGTGGTTGTTGTGCCGGACCGCCCGACAATCCGGCCTGCAGGCCAGCGCCCCGCCGTGGCGGCACCATCGCCACATGATTGAAATTGCCCAAGACCTAGACCCGCGCCGCATCGCCCGCGACCTGTACTTTCAGGGCTGGCGTATTTCCCGCATTGCCGAAACGATCGGCGAGAATCCGGCGACCGTGCACAGCTGGAAGCGGCGTGACAGCTGGGATGACATGACCCCGGTTGACCGGGTGGATGTGGCGCTGGAAGCGCGCATGATTCAGCTGATTGCCATGCCGAACAAAGGCAACAGCGAGTACAAGGAGCTGGACGCGCTGGGCCGCCAGATGGAGCGCACCGCACGGGTGCGCAAGTTCAACAACGGCGGCAACGAGGCGGACCTGAACCCGAAGGTGGCCAACCGCAATGCCGGGCCGCGCAAGCCGCCGGTGAAAAACGGCATCAGCGAGGAGCAGCAGGAAAAGCTGGTGGCGGCTTTCATGGATGGCCTGTTCGACTACCAGAAGCATTGGTACCGCGCCGGCCTGAAAGAACGGATCCGCAACCTGCTGAAAAGCCGCCAGATCGGCGCCACGTTCTACTTTGCCCGCGAAGCACTGGTGGACGCGCTGCAGACCGGGCGCAACCAGATTTTCCTGTCGGCCAGCAAGTCGCAGGCGTTCCAGTTCAAGAGCTACATCCAGCAGTTCGCCCGCGAGGTGGCCGAGGTGGATTTGAAGGGCGTCGACAAGATCGTTCTGCCCAACGAGGCCGAGCTGATCTTCCTGGGCACCAACAGCCGCACCGCACAGAGCTATCACGGCAACCTGTACCTGGACGAATACTTCTGGATTCCCAAGTTCCAGACGCTGCGCAAGGTGGCCAGTGGCATGGCCAGTCAGAAGCGCTGGCGCCAGACCTACTTTTCCACCCCCTCGGCCATTTCGCATGAGGCGTACCCGTTCTGGTCCGGCCAGCTGTTCAACCGTGGCCGCGCCAAGGCCGAGCAGATCAAGCTGGATGTCAGCCATGCCGCACTGGCCGCCGGTCGACGCTGCGAGGATGGCCAGTACCGGCAGATCGTAACCATTGACGACGCACTGTCCGGCGGCTGCGACCTGTTCGACCTGGACCAGCTGCGACTGGAGTACAGCCCGGACGAGTTCCTGCAGCTGTTCCAGTGCCAGTTCATGGACGACAGCGGCAGCGTGTTCCCGTTTGCCATGATGGAGCGCTGCATGGTGGACAGCTGGGAGATATGGGACGACTTCAAGTCGTTCGCCGCGCGCCCGTTTGGCAACCGCCCGGTGTGGATTGGCTACGACCCCAGTTTGTCCGGTGACAGCGCCGCGCTGGTGGTGGTGGCGCCGCCGCTGGCACCTGGCGGCCCGTTCCGCATACTGGAGCGCCACCAGTTCCGCGGCATGGACTTCGCCCCCCAAGCCGAAAAAATCAAGCAGGCATGCAACCGCTACAACGTGACCTACCTGGGTATCGACGTGACCGGCCTGGGGCAGGGCGTGTACCAGCTAGTTCGCCAGTTCCGACCGGATGCGACTGGCTTCAACTACAGCCCGGAGGTGAAAAACCGCTTGGTGCTGAAAACCTATGACGTGATCAGCAAGGGCCGGCTGCAGTTCGACGCCGGCTGGAACGAGGTGGTGGCGTCCTTCATGTCGATCCGCAAAACGATGACCAGCAGTGGCCGGCAGGCAACCTATGCCGCCGGCCGCTCGGAAGAAACCAGCCACGCCGATCTGGCGTGGGCAACGATGCACGCCCTTTACAACGAACCGCTTGAAGGGCAGGACGGTGCCCTGAAAGGCACAGTGGAGATTTTCTGATGTCCGAATTGGATACCCTGCCAACCCCTGCCAATGTCGAGGCGTTTGCCTTTGGCGACCCGGAGCCGGTGCTTGATCATCGCGGGCTGATGGACTACCTGGAGTGCGCACCCACCGACAACTGGTTTGAGCCGCCGCTGAGCTTTGACGGCCTGGCCCGCGCCAAGGATGCCAGCGTGCACCATGCCAGCGCGCTGGTGGTGAAGCGCAACATTCTGGCCAGCACCTTTACCCCGCACAAGCTGCTGAGCCGGTCGGCGTTCTCGCGGCTGGCCATGGATTACCTGGTGTTCGGCAACTGCTACCTGGAGCAGATCGAAAACCGCTTCCGTGCGGTGATCAGCCTGAAACCGGCACCGGCCAAGTACGTGCGCCGCAGCCTGGATATGACCGGCTACTGGTGGGTGCCAAAACTGGATAACGCCCACCTTCTTGGCCGCACCATCCACCTGATGGAACCCGACATCAACCAGGAGGTGTACGGGCTGCCGGATTATCTGGCCGGCCTGCAGTCAGCTTTGCTGAACGAGTCGGCCACGCTGTTCCGCCGCCGCTATTACCTCAACGGCTCACATGCTGGCTTTATCCTGCACCTGACCGACAGCGCAATGAACCAGGAGGATGTGGACGCGATCCGCGATGCGATGCGCCGCAGCAAGGGGCCGGGCAACTTCCGCAACCTGTTCCTGTACACGCCCAACGGCACCAAGGACAGCTTGAAGGTGATCCCGGTGGCCGAGGTGGCGGCCAAGGACGAATTCCTGGGCATCAAGAACGCCACCCGCGACGACGTGATGGCCATGCACCGTGTACCGCCCCAGCTTATGGGCGTGCTGCCGAACAACACCGGCGGGTTCGGCGACGTGGAGAAGTCGGCCAAGGTGTTCTGGCGTAACGAGCTGGTACCGCTGCAGGAGCGCTTCCTCGAAATCAACGATCTGCTTGGCATCGAGGTGGTGAAGTTCCAGCCGTACCAGCTGGACGACTGACACCTCGCCAGCACCCCACCCAACCGCCGCAAGGCGGTTTTTTTTCGCCTGCAGTCAGTTGGCCAGCGCCGCGTCGCCTGGCTCAATTTCCAGGCTGCCAACCCCCGGCGCGCGCCCTCGTAGCCCCGCCACGCCTGCCCGCTTCATGCGTGGGTTTTTATGCACCAGCATGACCCCAATGTGAACCCGTGTTGACGCGGCTTTCGACCATATTTTCCCCCCACAACAAGATTGGCATTTTCATGCGCTACAGCATAGTTTTGATGCAGGCACTGCGATAAGAATGCGACACTACTTTTATCAGAGTGGTTAAATTGGTGGTTGTTATTTTAAGTGTTTGATAAATATGCTTTTGAAATGGATTGCAAATCCGGTCAGTCCAGTTCGACTCTGGATCGCGCCTCCAGACAAACCCCCAGCAAACCAAGTTTGCTGGGGGTTTTGTTTTGTCCGCCTTGCCTGTTGCGCTACGGCGGCACCGCCGATGCCGATTGCCGTGCCCGGCGATGTTGCCTAAGCTGGGAGCATCTCCCTGTTGCGGCCAACCTTTGCCATGAACATCCCCGTTACCGATTGTCTGTCCCTGCTGCACCGCTGCAGCTCGCTGGCGCTGGCGACACAGTCGCAGGCGCTGCCGGGTTATCCCTTTGTCACCGTGTTGCCGTTTGCACTGGATGCGGCGCACCGGCCGTGGCTACTGATGAGCGAGCTGGCCGAGCATTGCCGCAATGTGCGCGCCGACGGCCGCGTCAGCGTGCTGCTGCAACAGGCGGGGGAGGACGTGCTGCAAGGCGAGCGCATGACGCTGGTGGGCGATCTGCAGGCAATGTCGCCGGACACGGCGACGCAGGCGCGGCTGCTGCGCTATTGCCCGGCGTTCGCCGATTACCTGGCGCTGGGTGATTTCCATTTCTTCTGCCTGCAGCCCAAGCGCCTGCGCTTTATCGGCGGCTTCGGCCGCATGGGCTGGGTCGATGCCAGCGACTGGGCGGCGTTGCCGCAGCTGGCGGCGGCGCAGGAGCAGGCGCTGCTGGCGGTACTGCAGCCGGCGGATACGGCGCTGCAGCTGCTGGGGCTGGATGTCTGCGGGCTGGACGTGCTGCGCGACGGCGTGCGGCAGCGGCTGGACTTCGCCACACCGGCGAGCGAGGCGACCTTGCTGGCGACGGCACAGGCGCGACTGGCCGCGGCCGCTTAGGCGCGCTGCCGTCAGCGGGTAGTGCTGGCGCACAAGACCCTGCGCAAGACTGCAGCCGTTCGAGTACGGAATGCTGCCGCGTGCTCTAACCCGTTTGCTGGCCTCGTTCAGACTCTGCCGGACTAGGCGTTGCGCCAGTCGCAGATAATCTCCCTGTGTGCAGCGTCGGGCGGCGAGCCAGCCGCATTCGATGCCGCCCGCAAGCCGGGCGCCGCCGAGGCCACAGTGAGCCTCTGTACGATTCCTGCCTGCCTGCCCAGCCGGGCAACGGCAGCGCGCTGGACGCCTGCTACATCCGCACCTTCACGCCACGTCACACCGCAGATCGGGCTGCAGCCAACCTTGCGTTGGCCCTGAGCGCCGGACTGCATGATGTAGCAATCCCCATCCCGTCCAAGGGCAAGTCCCAGTTTCTCTCTGCTGCTGGCAAGACCCGGTACTTGCCGGTCTGGTCACGCTCATGCGACGGCGTATCGCCGGATGCTCGGTGTGATTCACAAGGCCGAAGTACTGCCGCTAGGCGGTTGGCGTGGCGGTTTTGATGGTGTCCTGTGCCAAAAGCCGAATGTTTTTGATCGATTGTATGCAAATTTATGTTTGCGATTTCGATTATGTCAAAAGAGTGCATGGATTGGTTTGTGGCTGCAATTGACCGGCTTTGGCAATATTTTTTGCAGAAAAGAATAAACGGTAGCGTTTTCTGAAATGGCGGTGCCGGCGCCAGGCAAGCGGCGTAAAGGCAGGCGCCGATCGGAGTATTTGCCGGTCCCTGTGCTTGCGGTAACATCCCGCCCCTTGTTTGTCACGGTACTGCGTTAGCCCCCGGCGGCGGGCGGCAGCGCCGCTGGCAAACCCTGGACAAATCAGACGATCTGCCGCCTGCCGGATTGCCGCCTTGAATAACAACAGGCAGCCGCTGCGGCCAACATTAGGGACAAGAAATACATGGGCTTGATGCGCAAAAAAAGCGTTCAGGGCATGCTGGAGTTCGCGCAGACCTCACAAGGGTTGCGCAAGGAACTGACGGCGTTCGACCTGACCATGCTGGGGATTGGTGCCATTATCGGTACCGGGATTTTCGTGCTGACCGGCACCGGTGCCACCGTGGCCGGGCCGGGGCTGGTGCTGTCGTTCGTGATCGGCGCGCTGGCCTGCGGTTTTGCTGCGCTGTGCTACGCGGAATTCGCGGCGATGCTGCCGATTTCCGGTTCGACCTATACCTACGCCTACGCCACGCTGGGAGAACTGGTGGCGTGGATCATCGGCTGGGACCTGATGCTGGAATACCTGCTGGCGTCGTCGGCGGTGTCAGTGGGCTGGTCCGGCTACTTCCAGAGCCTGCTCGCCGGCTTCGGTGTCACCCTGCCCGAGGCGCTGACGGCGGCCGCCGGCGCGGTACCGGGCAAGGACACGCTGTTCAACCTGCCGGCGTTCTGCATCGCGATGATCATCACCGGCTTGCTGGCTTTCGGCATCAAGGAATCCAAGCGCGTCAACAATATCGTGGTGCTGATCAAGGTGGCGGTGGTGGTGCTGTTCATCGTCATCGGCGTATGGCACGTGAAGCCGGTGAACTGGTCGCCGGCACTGCCGTACGGCTTTGACGGCGTGTTCCACGGCGCCGCCATCGTGTTCTTCAGCTTCCTCGGCTTCGATGCGGTGACCTGCGCGGCGGAAGAGGTGAAGGACCCGGCGCGCGACATTCCGAAAGGGGTGATCTGGTCGCTGGCGATCTGCTCGCTGCTATACGTGATCGTGTCCGCGATCATGACCGGCATCGTGCCATACGCGCAGTTTGCCGGCATCGACCACCCGGTGTCGCTGGCGCTGCAAGTGGCGAAGCTGGACTGGTTTGCCGGTTTTGTCGATCTGGGCGCCATTCTCGGCATGATGACGGTGATCCTGGTGATGACCTACGGCCAGACCCGCATCCTGCTGGCCATGTCGCGCGACGGGCTGCTGCCGAAGGTGTTCTCCGAGATCAATCCGAAATACGGCACCCCATACAAGGCGACGTGGCTGATCGGGACGGTGATCGCGCTGATCGCCGGTTTCGTGCCGCTGCACACGCTGGCGGAGCTGGTCAACATCGGCACCCTGGCCGCGTTCTCGCTGATCGCACTGGCGGTGATCGTGCTGCGCAAGCGCGAGCCGGATCTGCCGCGCAAGTTCTACTGCCCGGCGGTGCCGTACGTGCCGATGCTTGCGATCCTGTTCTGTGTGTTCCTGATGACGCAGCTGTCGGCGCTGACCTGGCTGTGCTTCGTGGTGTGGCTGCTGATCGGTCTCGGCGTGTACTTCGGCTATTCGCGGCGCAATTCGCTGCTGCACAAGCCACGCTGATCCGCTGTCAGTAGCGGTAAGCGGATGCGGCCAACCTTGGGTTCAAGGTTGGCCGCATTGTTTTGGTGTGGCGTGGTTGTGCTGGCAGCACACATTGCCGTGTCGTTTGAAACGGGTGTTTAATGGTTGGTCGCCGCGCCCGGCGCGGCCACACCATAACAACACATCACCACCGCACACGAGGATTCCCCATGCTTCACGGCCAGCCCCGCAAGGTCGCCATCGTCGGCGCCAACCGCATTCCCTTTGCCCGCTCCGGCACCGCCTACGCCCAGCTTTCCAACCACACCATGCTGACCGACACCCTGAAGGGACTGGTGGACAAGTACGGCCTGCAGGGCAAGGTGCTGGGGGAGGTGGTGGGCGGCGCGGTGATGAAGCACGCCCGCGACTGGAACCTGGTGCGCGAATGCGTGCTGTCGTCCGGCCTGCACCCGGCCACCCCGGCCTACGACGTACAGCAGGCCTGCGGCACCGGGCTGGAAGCGGCTATCCTGGTTGCTAACAAGATTGCGCTGGGACAGATCGACGTCGGCATCGCCTGCGGCAGCGACACCACTTCGGATGCGCCGGTGGCGGTGCATCGCGGCCTGCAGCGGGCGCTGATGGACCTCAACGCCGCCAAGGGCAGCGGTGCCAAGCTGCGCCATCTGCTGCGCGCACTGAAGCCGGCGCACCTGCTGCCGGAGCTGCCGGCCAATGCCGAGCCGCGCACCGGAAAATCCATGGGTCAGCATGCCGAAATCACCGCCCGACGCTACGGCATCAGCCGTCAGGCGCAGGACGAGCTGGCGCTGGCCAGCCACCAAAAGTTGGCCGCAGCCTACGAGCGCGGCTTTTTCGACGATCTGGTGATGCCGTACCACGGCCTGCAGCGCGACAACAACCTGCGCCCGGACAGCACGCTGCAGAAAATGGCGACACTGGCACCGGCGTTTGATCGCGGCAATGGCAGCATCACCGCTGCCAACGCCTCGCCGCTCACCGACGGCGCGTCGGCGGTGCTGCTGGCCAGTGAGGAATGGGCGGCGGCCAATAATCTGCCGGTGCTGGCCTGGCTCGACGCCGGCGAAGTCGCGGCGGTCGATTTTGTCGACGAGCGCGAAGGGCTGCTGATGGCGCCGGCCTACGCCATTCCGCGTCTGCTGCAAAAGCATGGCCTGCGCCTGCAGGATTTTGACTTTTACGAAATCCACGAGGCCTTTGCCGCGGTGGTGCTGTGCACCCTGGCCGCGTGGGAGTCGGACGACTTCTGCCGAGACCGCCTGGGTCTGCCCGGCGCGCTGGGCAGCATCGACCGCAGCAAGCTCAACGTCAACGGCAGCTCCATCGCAGCCGGTCACCCGTTTGCCGCCACCGGCGGCCGCGTGGTGGCGACACTGGCCAAGCTGCTGGCCGAGAAGGGCAGCGGCCGCGGGCTGATCTCGATCTGCGCCGCCGGCGGTCAGGGCGTCACCGCCATCCTGTCACGCTGAGCAAGGCGGCTAGGCTTGGCCGCAGATTGCCGCCGGCAGCGCTTATGCGCTAGAATCAGCGCCCTGTCTGTGCCCCTGTGGTGAAATTGGTAGACACAAGGGACTTAAAATCCCTCGGCGCAAGCTGTACCGGTTCGATTCCGGTCGGGGGCACCAGCCACTAGCACAAAACCCGCATCCATCAGGTTGCGGGTTTTTTGTCGTCCAGGCTTTACGTAGATTGGGCCGCCGGTCGCCAGCGCCGCCACAGCGGGGCGAGGCTGCCCTGGGTCAGGCTGACGCCGAGCAGGATCAGGCCGCCGCCCAGCCAGTGGTAGGCGTGGATGGTTTCGCCCAGCGTCACGCTGGCGATCAGCGCGGTAAACAGCGGCAGCAGGTTCATGAAGATGGCGGTGCGTTCACTGCCCAGCTGCTGCAGGCCGCGCATCCAGAAGTAGGCGGCGAGGATGGAAGAGGCGATGCCGGCGAACAGTACCAGCGGGATGCCGGCGGCGGGGATGGCCAGGCTGTCGGCGCTGGCGGCAAGCGGGCTCAGCATCGCCACCGCCAGCAGCACCTGGGCGTACAGGTTCAGCCACTGCCCGAACGGCGGCGCCCAGCGCTTGTAGAGGATGCCGTACAGCGCGTACGACGCCGAGCCGATCAGCATCAGCGCGTCGCCACGGTTGATGCCGCCGGCCAGCAGGCTGGCCGGATCGCCGTGGCCGAGCAGGTACAGCACGCCGGCCAGCGACAGCGTCACGCCCAGCATGGCTGCCGGCGCGATGTGCTGGCGGAACACCACGCCGTTCAGCACCAGCCCCAGCAGCGGGATCAGCGCGCAGATCACGCCCATATTGGTGGCGGTGGTGCTGTGCGCGGCGTAGTAGGCCAGACACTGGTACATCACCATGCCCAATAGCGACAGCACGGCAAGCTGCGGCAGGTGCGGGCGCAGCTCGGCGCGACGGCGCCACAGCGGGCGCGCCAGCAGCGGCGTCAGCACCACGGCGGCGACCAGCCAGCGGTAGAAGGAAATGGCGGCCGGGTCGAACACGCCGGCGGCAGCCTTGGAAACAACGGTGTTGGCGGCCCAGATCAGCACCGCCAGCAGGGGAAACAGTACGGCCATGACAACGCTCCTGCAGCAAGATGGCGCCAGTGTAAGCCTGTCTGTTTTGTTGCTTATAATGCGAAACAGACAAACTCATGCACCGAATCCGACAACATGCTGCCGCCTTACTCCGCCATCGACCTGCAGCTGCCGCCGCCGGCACCGCTGTACTTCCGCTACGAGCAGTTCATGGCCAATACCGACTTCGGGCCGCACCGCCATCCGTGGGGCCAGATCAATCGCATCAGCCTCGGCCTGCTGGAACTGGTGCTCGACGACAGGCGGCTGATCGCGCCGGCTGATTATCTGGTGTGGGTGCCGGCGGAGATGGCGCACGCCGCGCACGTGCGACAGGCGATGGACTATCTGTCGGTGTATGTCAGCCCGGCGCTGGCTGCGCGTCTGCCGGCACACGCCTGCCTGATCGCGCAGACGCCGCTGGTACGCGCCTTGCTGGAGGATTTCCGCCAGCGCGAGGTGGCGGCGATGGGCGACGCGTGGGATGTGTGTCAGGCCGAGCTGCTGGTCGAGCATCTGGTGCGCGCCGGCAGCGTTGACAGCTACCTGCCGGACAGCAGCGACCGCCAGCTGCAGCCCATCCTGGCCGCCATCCGTGCGGCACCAGGCGACAACACCACGCTGGGCCACTGGGCACAGCGGGTGCACAGCACCGAGCGCACGTTGGCGCGGCGCTTCCAGCAGCAGCTGGGGATGAGCTTCGTGCAGTGGCGCAACCGTGTGCGGCTGCTGCAGGCGCTGGCGTGGCTGAAGGAGGGCTGGCCGGTGCAGGACATCGCTGCACAGCTGGGCTACGGCACGCCGTCGGCGTTCATCGCCATGTTCGGCAAGCAGGTCGGTTTTTCGCCGGAGCGCTACCGGCGGCAGATGCGTGGCGAGGGCTGAGGCGGCGCGCGTGTGACAAAACAGCACGGCACAAAGCATTGCGGCCAACCTTGTCGCCAAGGTTGGCCGCAATCGTTTTAACGGCGAGCTTACTTGCGGCCGGTGCTGCCGAAGCCGCCCTCGCCGCGTTCGGAGGCGTCGAAGCTGTCGACGATGTTGAAGCCGACCTGAACCACCGGCACGATGATCATCTGTGCAATGCGTTCCAGCGGCTTCAGCACGAAGTCGCTGTCGCCGCGGTTCCACACCGACACGAACAGCTGGCCCTGGTAGTCGGAATCGATCAGGCCGGTGAGGTTGCCCAGCACGATGCCGTGCTTGTGGCCGAGGCCGGAGCGCGGCAGGATCATCGCGGCCAGTTTGGGGTCGGCCAGGTGGATCGCCATGCCGGTCGGCACCAGCACCGTCTGGCCGGGCACGATGGTCATCTCGGTGTCGATGGCGGCGCGCAGATCCAGCCCGGCGGAGCCGCTGGTGGCGTAGGCGGGCAGGTTGTCCTTCAGGCGGGCGTCGAGGATTTGAACGTCGATGGTGGGTTTCATGCGCTAACTCGTTTCATTGGCTAAAAGGAAAGGTTGGCCGCAAGCCTGCGGCCAACCTTGATGGTTCGGACTCAGAGCAGGCGTGCCAGGTGGGCGACGATGGCGCGCGCTACCTCGGCCTTGGCCATCGCCGGCAGCGGGTGTTGGCCGGCGTCGTCGAGCAGGGTGACTTCGTTGTCGTCGCTGCCCATCGCCTGCTGCGCCAGGTTGGCGACCAGCAGCGGCACCTTTTTCTTGCGGCGCTTGCTGTCGGCAAACTGCAGCAGGTTCTGGCTTTCGGCAGCGAAGCCGACGCAGAACGGCGCCGCCGGCAGGCTGGCGACGGTGGCGAGGATGTCGGGGTTTTCTTCCAGCTCGATCAGCGGCAGCGCATCGCCCTTCTTGATCTTGTGTTCGCTGCGGTTCTTGACGCGGTAGTCGGCGACCGCGGCGACACTGATGAATACCTGGCTGCGGCCAACCTCGGACAGCACCGCCTGGTACATCTCGCTGGCGCTTTGCACCGGCAGCAGGCGCACGCCCAGCGGCGCGGCCAGTGCGGTGGGACCGGATACCAGCGTCACCTCGGCGCCGGCGTCGCGGCAGGCGCGGGCCAGCGCGTAGCCCATCTTGCCGGAGCTGATGTTGGTGATGCCGCGCACGGTGTCGATCGCCTCGTAAGTCGGCCCGGCGGTGAGCAGCACCTGCTTGCCGGCCAGCACTTTCTCGTCGAAGAAACCGTTCAGCAGGTCGAAGACTTCCTCCTGCTCCAGCATGCGGCCGGGGCCGGTCTCGCCGCAGGCCTGCACCCCGTGCGCCGGGCCCCACACCTGCACGCCGTCGGCCTGCAGCTGGGCGACGTTGCGCAGGTTGGGCGGGTTCTCCCACATCTGGCGGTTCATCGCCGGCACCACCACCAGCGGGCAGGTGCGCGCGCTGGCCATGGTCGAGATCAGGTCGTTGGCGGCGCCGTGCGCCAGCTTGAACAGGCAGTCGGCGGTGGCCGGCACGATCACGAACACGTCGGCGCGGCGCGACATCTCGATGTGCGCCATCGCGTTGTCCGGGCGGCTGTCCCACACATCGCTGTACACCGCATTGCCCGACAGCGCCTGGAAGGTCAGCGGCGTCACGAAGCGGGTGGCGGCCTCACTCATCACCACTTCGACGTGATGGCCGGCCTTGACCAGCAGGCGGGTCAGCTCGGCGGCCTTGTAGGCGGCGACACCGCCGGTAATGCCCAGCAGGATGCGTTTTTGCGTCATCGGTTCGGCTTTGTGTTGGTTGGCAACAGAGCGCGAATTGTAACGTATTCACCGCCGCCGGCAGCGCGGCGCGCGCGTGTGGCAATACATAATAGTGATATGTCATTAAAAACCTGCTACATATCATGCTATAGCCCAATAAGGAGTCTGCGATGTCGATTGCCCACTGGCCGGAAGCGGAACGTCCGCGCGAAAAGCTGTTGCAGCGCGGCCCGGCGGTACTGTCCGATGCCGAGTTGCTGGCCATATTCCTGCGCACCGGCATCCGCGGCTGTTCGGCGGTGGACATGGGCCGGCAGCTGATCCAGCGCTTTGGCAGTCTCGGCAAGCTATTGGCGGCGGAGCCGGGCGATTTTGCCCGCGGCAGCGGGTTGGGGCCGGCCAAGTACGCGCAGTTCATGGCGGTAAAGGAGCTGGCGCGGCGGGTGCTGGCCGAGGAAATGCAGCTGGGCGATGCGCTGTCCAGCCCGCAGGCGGTGCGGCAGTACCTGCGGCTGGCGATCGGGGTGCGCGATGTGGAGGTGTTCGTGGCGCTGTTTCTGACGGCACAAAACCGGGTTTTGGCGGTCGAAGAGGTATTTCGTGGCACGTTGACGGAAACGCGGGTCTACCCGCGCGAAATCGTGCGCCGTGCACTGCAGCACAACGCCCACGCCGTGATCGTCGCACACAACCATCCGTCCGGGGTGGCGGAACCCTCCGCCGCCGACCGGGCTTTGACCGCCAGCCTCAAGCAGGCGCTGGCCTTGGTCGATATCAGTTTACTGGATCATTTTGTGGTCACCGGCAGCCACGCCGAATCCCTCGCGGAGCGTGGCTGGATGTAGCAGGCTGCGGCTACCGGCACGCTGCGGCAAAGTTTGTCATGGCTTGTAGCATGTAACCCGGCCCCGCCTTTCGTGACGGAGCGTGGCAGCACCAAGGAGACCATCATGAACATCCTGCGCTTGCTGAATCAGTCCGACTACATCCAGATCAACAACCAGTTGATCAAGCCCGAGTTCATGTACGCCTCGGAAGACTACGCCGACGAAGACGACGTGGCGCTGGAGGCCTCGCTCGACGGCAGCGAGTTCACGCTGACCGTGGCCGAGCTGGAAGAGGCGACGCCGCTGTCCGACGGAGGCTACTGGCTGGAGAGTGTCGGTTACATCCGTTTCCTGTCGCAGACCAGCCTGCACTGAGTGTAGCTGTGCCGCGCGGCACCGGGCTGCCAGCTGTCCGCCACCAGGCGGGCACTTGGCAGCCTTTTTCATGGCGGCGATACTGCGTGCGGGGCGCCGCGGCGATGGCGGCTGGCGCGCCTCTTCAGATTTCAGATAACGACAGCACACGAGGGCAGGGCATGGGCAAGGTGGTGGTGGTAGGCAGCATCAATATGGATCTGGTGGCGCTGGCGCCGCGCTTTCCGCAACCGGGCGAAACCATCACCGGCGAGCGCTTCCTGACCCTGCACGGTGGCAAGGGCGCCAACCAGGCGGTGGCGGCGCGGCGGCTGGGCGCCGAGGTGAGCATGGTGGGCAAGGTTGGCCGCGATGCCTTCGGCGGCGAGCTGCTGGCCGGGCTGCGGGCGGAAGGCATCGACACTCGCCATGTCGGCGTGGCCGACGACGTCGCCACTGGTGTGGCGGTGATCACCGTCAGCGGCGGCGACAACCACATCGTGGTGATCCCCGGCGCCAACCACCAGCTGTTGCCGGCCGATATCGAGGCCGCCGCGGCCACCATCGCCGCCGCCGACGTGATCCTGACACAGCTGGAAATCCCGCTGCCGACGGTGCGCGCGCTGCTGGCGCTGGCGGCGCGCCACCGCGTGCCGGTGATACTCAACCCGGCGCCGGCAATTGTTTTGCCGCCGGACATCATCGACGGCGCCAGCCTGCTGACGCCGAACGAACACGAACTGGCGCTGCTGCTGCAGCGCGAGGGCGAGAGCATCGAGACGCTGCTGGCCACACTGCCGGGCAAGGTGGTGATGACGCACGGCAAGCAGGGCGCCTGGCACGCGCGCGCCGACGGCAGCCTGCATCACCAGAGCGGCTTTGCGGTGACGGCGATGGACAGCACCGGTGCCGGTGACACCTTCAACGGCGCACTGGCCGCCTTCCTGCCGCAGGGAGTGGAGACGGCGATGCGGCTGGCCGCTGCCGCCGGTGCGCTGGCGGTGACCCGGGTCGGCGCCCAGGGCGGCATGCCGACACAAGCCGAGCTGCAGGCCTTCCTGGCGGCGCAGGATACGGCGGGGAATTGATCCAGCGCAATTCGCCGGCCGGCGCGGATTGCTAGAGTGTCGCCTTCTGATGCCTGATGCCTGGTGCATAGGCAGTCATGGAGGTCACAATGGAAAAAATCCGCATTGCCATGGTGGGGGCCGGTGAAACCGGGACGCCACTGCTCAAGCAGCTGCTGGCTGCGCCTTTTGTCGAACTGGTCGGTGTCGCGGAGCTGAATCTCGCGTTGCCGGGCATCGCGATCGCGCGCGAAGCGGGGGTGCCGGTCACCGACAACTTCATCGAGCTGGCCGAGCAAGGCGAACGCATCGACATCATCATCGACCTCACCGGCTCGCGCAAAGTCCGCGAGGACCTGCGCCGTTTCATGCAGTTTGCCGGTAACAGTCACACGGTGATCATGCACGAACGCATCGCCCTGCTGATGATGTCGCTGTCGGCCGGGGCGCTGGTGCCGACCCGTCACGAGTCGCTGTCCTACTGAGTACCGCAGTGCACGCATCAAAAAAGGGAGGCCGCGGCCTCCCTTTTTCTTTGTGCACTGTCGCCGTTCAGGCGCACGACTTGGCGTAGCTGGCGCGATGGATGTCGCGCACCTCCACGCAGCGTTGCAGCGCAACGCCGGCTGGGGCCGCGACCTGCGCGTCCAGCACCTGCAGCAGCGCCGTCGACAGTGCCTGCTTCACCGTGTCGCTGCGCCCGGACAGCAGGTCGAGGCGGACATGCACGAAGGCGTGGCCGCTGTCGGCCTCGCCCACCAGGTAGTCGTCCAGCCGCAGCGCGCGGCTCTTGATGTCCAGCGCCTCGAACTGGCCGCTGGCGATGAGCGCGGCATTGAGCGCGTGCAGCAGCGGGCGCACGGCAACATGATCGAGATTGGCGCTGTATTCGGCGGTCAGGTGCGGCATGGGGGCTTTCCGGCCTTGCGGCCAACGTTGGGAATAGATCAGGACTGGTGCTGTAGCAGCGGCGCGCCGTCGCGGAACAGGATCATTTCGCCGGCCTGCATTGCCGTCCACTGCTCGTTGTCGGTCAGCGGGATGGTGGCGATCACCGCGACACGGTCGTTGGGAGTGGTCACGGTGGCAAAGTCGACGGTGACGTCCTCGTCGACCAGGTGCGCCGCCGGGAACGGTGCCTGGCGCACGATGTAGTGCAGCTTGGTGCTGCAGTGGGTGATCAGCCAGTCGCCATTGGACAGCATGAAGTTGAAGATGCCGTGGCCGTGCAGCTCGGCGGCCAGGCGCGCGATTTCGGCAAACAGCGTGGCGGTGTCCGGCGGCATGCACCACTTGGCGCGCAGCGCCTCCATGATGTAGCAGAACGCGGCCTCGGAATCGGTGCTGCCCACCGCGTTGTAGTAGCAGCCGGGGCGGGCGTGGAAATCCTTCAGGTCGCCGTTGTGGGCAAAGATCCAGTACTGGCCCCAGATCTCGCGCTGGAACGGGTGGCAGTTGGCGAGGTTGATCACGCCCTGCGTCGCCTTGCGGATGTGCGCGATCACGTTTTGCGACTTGATCGGGTACTGCCGCACCAGCGCCGACACCGGCGAATCGGCCGACGGCTTGTCGTCGATGAACAGGCGCACGCCCTTGCCCTCGAAAAAGGCGATGCCCCAGCCATCGGCGTGATGGTCGGTCAGCCCGCCGCGGCGGTGGAAGCCCTCGAAGGAAAACAGGATGTCGGTCGGGGTATTGCAGTTCATGCCGAGCAGCTGGCACATGGTGGGTCCGTTTCTGCGGTGTTGCCGGGGTAATGCCCCATTGTTTCACGCAGCGGCGCGCCCGCCAAGCCTGTTGCCGCGCCGGATGCAGGCAGGGCTTGCAATTTCCAGTAAAATCACCACCTTTGCTTTCTTTTCCGGGGGAGATGGCGATGACCACCATCGTGGTAGTACGCAAGAACGGGCAGATCGCTATCGCGGCGGACAGCCAGACCACGTTTGGCGACGACCAGCGCTTGCCGGCGGCCTATGACGTGTTCCACGACAAGATCTTCCGCCTCGGCGACAGCTATCTGGCCATTGCCGGCTCGGCGGCGCACGATCTGGTGCTGCAGGGCGCGCTGAAGGGGATGAAATCGCGCGACCTGTCCAGCCGCAGCGGCCTGTTCGAGACCTTTCGCAAGATCCACCCCAAGCTGAAAGACCACTTTTTCCTGCGCCCGGAAGAAGACGAGGAAGACCCGTACGAGTCCAGCCAGATGATGGTGCTGGTGGCCAATACCCACGGCATCTTCGGCGTCTACCCGATGCGCGAGGTGTACGAATTTTCCCGTTTCTGGGCCATCGGCTCCGGTCGCAAGTTCGCGATGGGCGCGATGCACGCGCTGTACGACAGCACGCTGGACGCCAGGGCGATTGCCGAGGCGGCGGTGCGTGCCGGTGCCGAATTCGACGCCAGCAGCGCTTTGCCGATGTCGCTCTACACTGTTTCGATTGATAAGGATTCTGACAAATGAACCAAGCCGATACCCTGCAGCGCTTCCTGTTCGACGGTGTGCCGGTCCGCGGCGCGCTGGTGCGCCTGGACGGTGCCTGGCAGCAGGTGGTGACCCGTCACAACTACCCGGCGGTGGTGCGCCATGTGCTGGGCCAGATGATCGCCGCCAGCAGCCTGTTGGCCGCCAACCTCAAGTTTGACGGCACGCTGATCATGCAGCTGCACGGCAAGGGCGCACTGCGGCTGGCGGTGGCGGAGTGCACCAGCGAGCGTACCGTGCGCGCCACCGCGCGCTTCGATGCCGCCATCGACGACGCGCCGCTGGCCGAACTGCTGGGCGAGGGCGGCACCTTCGTGGTGACGCTGGAGCCGAAAGAGGGCGAGCCATGGCAGGGCATCGTGGCGCTGGAGGGCGACAGCATCGCGCAGATGCTGGAGAACTACATGCAGCGCTCTGAGCAGCTGGACACCCGCCTGATCCTGGCCTGCAACGACGACACCGCCGCCGGCCTGCTGCTGCAGCGCCTGCCGGACGGCCACGGCGACGTCGAAGGTTGGCCGCACGTGGTGGCGCTGGCCGACACCCTGCAGCAGGACGAGCTGCTGGCGCTGGGCGCCGACGACATCCTGTACCGGCTCTACCACCAGGAAACGGTGCGTGTGTTCGATCCGGAGACGGTCGGCTTTGCCTGCAACTGCAACGAGGAGCGTGTCGGCGAGATGCTGAAGCTGCTCGGCGGCCAGGAGGCGGCCGACGTGGTGCTGGAGCAGGGCAGCATCGAGGTCGGCTGCGAGTATTGCGGCCAACGTTATGTGTTCGACGAAGACGACGTCAACCGCCTGTTCAACTTCGACGTGATGGCGGCGGTGCGCGAAGCGCGCCACTGAGCGCGGCGGGCGGACAAACAAAAACCGGACGGCAACGTCCGGTTTTTTTATCGCCATCACACGGCCGTGCTCAGTGGTGCAGCTGGTGGTGCATGCCGTCGACCCAGTCCTCGAACTCGGTGCTGTCCATGCCCAGATAGGCGACGATGTCGTCGGCGCGCTCGCGCCAGGCGCCGTCGCCGTGGTGGTCGATGCTGGTGCGCCACACATACTGTGCCGCGCGCGCCACCGCCACCATCATCATGTGCTCGTGGTCCAGCAGCGGCTCGCTGCCAATCTGGAACAGCTCCGGCTGGTGTTGCAGCAGGATCGCCTGGCAGAACGGCTCCGGCATGTTCCAGGTGCGCGCCACCAGGTAGCCGACGATGTCGTGGCTGGTGTTGTGGAATTCCTGCTCAATCTTGCTGATCTGGCGGTCGCGCGCTTGGCCAATCAGGCGCAGCGTGCGTTCGTAGCGCGGATCGCGCATCAGCATTACCGCGATGCCGCAGCTGCGGAACAGCGCGAAGCTCTGGCACTCCTCCGCCGGCCGTCCCAGCCGCTCACACAGCGCGGCGGCGATGGCCGCCTCCTGCATGCTGCGTTCCCAGAACTGCTCGATCGCCGGCGGCGATTCCGCGGTCAGCGCCAGGCGCAGCAGCAGGCCGCTGACCAGGGTGATGGTGTTGCGGGTGCCGAGCAGGCTGACCGCCTGCTGCACCGAGGTGATGTTGCGCTGGCTGCTGAACAGCGGGCTGTTGGCGGCCTTGAGGATGGCGGCCGACAGGCCGATGTCGGTGGCGATCAGCCCGGCGACGTCCAGCAGGCTCATCTCCGGGTCGTTGCGCAACGCGGTGAGCTGGTCCAGCAGCGCCGGACGCGGCGGAATCACCAGGTTGCGCACCAGCGCGGCGGTGGTGTCTTGGTCGAAATGGGGAACCTTCATGTAGCGGCCGCTTTTATGGTGGGGTGGGTACAGGGCAATACGGCACAGTGTACCCGTGTTCAGCCCTGCACCAGCACGGCAATGGTCGAGTCTTGACATGCGTCAGGATGGGCGGTGACGCGCAGGATGTGCTGCATCGCCGGATGCGGCGGACGGTGCACCGCGATGCCCTGCTGCAACAGGGCCTTTTGCCGCTGCAGCGCGCTGTCGGCATCCGGGTACACGATGCAGACAAAGTTGGTGTGCGACGGCAGCACGCGCAGCCCGCCGCCGGCCAGCGCCGTGTGTAGCTGCTCACGCAGCAGGCAGGTGTCGCGGATGATGGTGTCGGCGCAGTGCGGCGCATCCAGCACCGCCGCCGCCGCCGCCTGTGCCACGCTGGAGACGGCAAACTGGGTGCGGATCTGGTCGGCCTTGGCGACCCACTCTTCCGGGGCGATGGCGTAGCCGACGCGCAGCCCGGCGAGGCCGTGCGCCTTGGACAGCGTGCGCAGGCGCACGGTGTTGGCCAGCACGCCCTGGCGCTCGGCGGCGGCGCAGAAGTCGACATAGGCCTCGTCCAGCAGCAGCAGAGTGTCGTCGGCCAGTGCGGCGCGCAGGCTGGCGATGGCGTCGCGCGGGTGGAAGGTGCCGGTCGGGTTGTCCGGGTTGGCGAGGTAGACCAGCGCCGCCTGGTGCGCGTTGGCGGCGGCGGCTAGCGCCGGCAGGTCGTTGACCAGCACGCCGTCGTGCTCGGCGTACGGCACCTCGACGATCTCGGCGCCGACGCCCTCGGCAAAGTAGCGGAAGGTGGGGTAGGTGCCGGCGGTGCACACCACCACGTCGCCGGGCGACACCCGCGCGCGCAGGAACAGCGCGATCAGGCTGTCGGCACCGGCGTCGACCACCACGTTGGCCGCATCCACGCCGTTCAGCGCCGCGGCACGCTCGCGGATGGCACCGGCGTACGGGTCCGGATACAGCCGCGCCAGCTCGTACAGCGCCTCGCCCCACTGCGTCGCCAGAGGGTGGCCGGCAATCGGCATGCTCTCGTTGGAACCGATGCGCGACACGATGCGGCGGCCGATGGCGGCCTCCAGCCGTGGCAGGCCCTGGAACGGGTTGACGATGGTGCGCTCTTGCAGGTGGCGGGCGTAGCGGGTCATGGCGGGCTCCGGTAAAAAGGACAATGGCGTTTACCTTACGTTAAGGGCAGCCCGAAATCCAGCACCCGCTTAGACGGATTGTTCCTGAGCAAAGAACGATTGCAGCGTTGCGGCCAAGCCTGCCGGCTGCTCCCACTGCACCATGTGGCCGGCGTCGGCGATGACGGCTTCGTGCAGATCGGCAAAGCAGGCGCGGCGCTCGTCGAGGCTGTCGAATACGCCCTTGGCCATCGGGTGATCCCACATCTCGCCGCCGATCACCCACTGCACCGGGCAAGCGATGCGGCGCCAGCAGGCCTTGGCCTCTTCCAGCCGGTACAGCACCGGGTTGACCATCTTGTGGCGTGGATCGGCGCGGTAGTTCAGCGCGCCGTCGCGCTGTATGGTCAGGGCCTGCGCCATGAAGGCGGCCCGGTCGGCGCTCAGGTGCGGGTTGCGCTCCTGCAGCCGCCGTGCCACCGCCTGCAGCGAGGCCAGCGGCTGGTAGGCCGGTGGCTGTTGCTTCTCGCGCAGCCAGCGCGCGTAGCGCCCCGGTGCCTCTTGCGCGCGGCTATCGGCGAGGCCGAAGCCCTCCACCAGCGCCAGCCGCGCCACCCGCTCCGGGCGGATGCCGGCGTACAGGCCGCTGACCATGGCGCCCATGCTGTGGCCGACCAGGTTGGCCGCCGCCTGCGGGCTGTAGTGCTGCAGCAGCGCGTCGAGATCGGCGAGGTAGTCGGCGCTGTAGTAGCTGCCGCTGTTCCAGCCGCTATCGCCGAAGCCGCGCCAGTCCGGGGCGATGATCTGCCACTCTGGCAACAGGTCGGCAACGAACTGGAAGGTCAGCGCGCAATCCATCCAGCCGTGCAGCATGAACAACAGCGGCGCGTCGGCCTCGCCCCAGCGCAGCACGTGGCAGGGATGGCCGTTGAGGTGGTGGTATTCGCTGCGCGGCTGGCGCAGCGGTTGATAGCAGTCTGGCATGGTGGCAATCCGGCGCAAGCCGGCACAATTGGCGTGCTGTAGTGTAGCGGCTGGCATCCGGCCTGCCGAGTGCCGCGCTTGCGGCCATGGTTGGCCGCACGCCGCCGCCCGGCGCGCAAATACAGCGGCGGCGGTTTTTGATAGGATGGAGGCCTTGTCCGCGGCGGCTGTCGTTGCCGGCGCGGCGTTCACTCAGTCTGGAACAGATGTGCCGATCATGAAAAACAGTGGCGAGGCGCCGGAAAGCGGTGCGGTGGTCAAGCAAAAGCGCAAGAACAACCCGGAGGGCATGAAGAAAAGCATACTCGATGCCGCGGTGAGCGAGTTCGCGCTGACCGGCTTCAGCGGCACCACGCTGGACGCCATCGCCGAGCGCGCCGGCACCATCAAGCGCATGGTGGTGTACTACTTCCGCAGCAAGGAAGAGCTGTACATCGCGGCGCTGGAGCGCTGCTACGGCGAGATCCGCGATATCGAAACCGGGCTGGACCTGGCCGAGCTGTCGCCGGTGGACGCCATCATCCGGCTGGCGGAGTTCACCTTCGACTACCACGCCGCGCACACCGATTTCATCCGCCTGGTCAGCATCGAGAACATCCACCACGGCAAGTTCATCGCACAGTCGTCGAAGATCAAGTCGCTGAACCGCAGCATCATCGAGGTGCTCGACGGCGTGCTGGCGCGCGGCAAGGCGGCGGGCGTGTTCCGCCCCGAGGTCGACGCCACCGACCTGCACATGCTGATCAGCTCGCTGTGCTTCTTCCGTGTCGCCAACCGCTACACCTTCCAGACCATCTTCGGCCGCGACATGGTGAGCGAGGCGTCGCGCGAATCGCACCGCAAGATGCTGGTGGAGGCGGTGCTGGCCTATCTTCGGCAGCCGGGCTGAGCCGCACGCGCGGCGGATACCACCGGCTGGCCACGACCGCGCCGCTTAAGCAAAAAGCACCGTCCCGGTAGGGGAACGGTGCTTTTTTATTTGCGACGTCAGCGCGGTTTGGGGCGACCCCGCCTCAGCGGCACTCGAACAGCATCAGCCCGGCGGCGGTGTTGGAGATCGGGATGTGGTAGTTGCGGTGCAGCTCCACCACCTCGCCCGGCAGTGCACCGCGGGTGGTCAGCCACATCAGCAGCTCCACGCCCTGGGTGCCGGTCTGCTCCACCAGCTCCTCGTTGCTGTACTGCGTCGCCCATTTCGGCGCGGCGGTGAGGCTGTCCATGAACTGCAGGTCGAAGGACTTGTTGATGAAGCCGGCGCGCTCGCCGTCCAGCTGGTGCGACAGGCCGCCGGTGCCGATCACCACCACCTTCAGTTCTTCCGGCCACGACGCCACCGCGCGTGCGATCGCCTCGCCCAGCTTGTAGCAGCGGGCGGCCGACGGCAACGGGTACTGCACGGTGTTGATGCACACCGGGATGGTGCGCACCGGCGGGCTGTCATGCTCCGGCCACAGCAGCTTCATCGGCAGCGAGAAGGCATGGTCGACCAGCATTTCCTGGCAGGTGGTGATGTCGAACTCGTCCGCCACCAGGCTGTTGATCAGCTGCCACGACAGCTCGGCGTCGCCGGCAAACGGCGGCAGGGTGGGGATGCCCCAGCCTTCGTCGGCGTTGTGGTACTGCGCGGCGGCGCCGACGGCGAAGGTCGGCAGCTTGTCGAGGAAGAAGTTGAGGCCGTGGTCGTTGTAGATCACGATCGCCACATCCGGCTTCACCTCGTCCAGCCACTTTTGCACCGGCGGGAAACCGTCAAAGAACGGTTTCCAGTACGGGTCTTGCTGCAGGTTCTGCGCGATGGCGCGGCCGATGGCCGGAACGTGTGAAGTGGTAATGCCGCCTACGATTTTTGCCATGATTATTTCCCTGCCTCCAGCAACATCTGTTTGAACGCTTCCTTGCTCATCCCGGTTTGCAGCGCGCCGAGGTCCTGCACGTCCAGCCCGAGGATGCCGGCGAACTTGGCTAGGTAGTAGACATTGCCGCCGGCGGCGAGCAGGCCGAGCACATCGCGCTCGCGGATCACACGGGACTGTTCCTCGTTCAGGCCGTAGCGCTGGCAGTAGCCGGCCTCGTCGGCGGCAAACGCCTGGCGGTTGGCCGCGTCGTTGAAGGAAAAGCACATCTTGTTGAGGGCGTAGCCCTTTTGCGCCAGATCGCCGTCGAATACCGCGGTGCCGGTGACCCTGAGCTTGCGTTTTGTTGTCTCCATTCTTTTCTCCTGATTGGTTTCCCTGCTTGCAGCGTTGGCTGTGTCAGGTAGTATCGGCAAAGCAATAACCGGAATAAAGACAGGGGTATTGATGGCACGTATGAGCGATTTCGATCATTTGCAGCTGGACGGCCGTTTGCTGCAGCTGCTGCTGGCGGTGCTGGAGGAACAGTCGGTCACCGGCGCGGCGCGGCGGCTGGGGGTGACGCAGTCGGCGGTGTCGCACCTGCTGGACAAGCTGCGCCAGATCACCGGCGATCCGCTGTTCGTCAAGAGCGGGCGCGGCATCGTGGCCACCGCGCGCGCCGAGGCGCTGGCGCTGCAGGCGCGGGTGCTGCTGGACGAGATGCGGCGCTTTGCCGCCGGCGAGGCGTTTGCGCCGGCGACGCTCACCACCACCTTCACCATCGCCGCCAACGACTTCCAGCGCGACCTGCTGCTGCCGCCGCTGTGGCAGCGGCTGCGGCAGCAGGCGCCGGGGGTGCGGCTGCGGGTGATCCCGTCCGACGTGCCCAGCAGCGAGATGCTGCGCGACGAGCATTGCCAGCTGGCGATCTCGCCGCGACCGCCGGAGGCCGGCGACATCCTGCAGAAGCGGCTGTTCGAGGACGACTACCGCGTGTTCTACGATCCGGCGCAGCGCGCGGCGCCGGCGCGGCTGGACGACTACCTCGCCGCCGAGCACGTCACCGTGCTGTACGCGCCGCGGCGGATGCTGGACGTGGACCTGCAGCTGGAGGCACGCGGCATCGCGCGCCGCTTCGCCGTCACCGTGCCGTCGTTTGCCGGTATCCCGGCCTTCCTGCGCGGCAGCGGCCTGCTGGCGACGCTGCCCGGCCTGCTCGGGCGCGGGCTGATGCGCGACTTTGCCAGCTGCCCGTTGCCGGCCAAGGTTGGCCGCATGCCGATGTATCTGATCTGGCACCTGAAATACCGCCACGACCCGGCGCACAGCTGGCTGCGCCGCGAGCTGGAGCAGGTGGCGGCCGAAGTGCTGGCGACCGCCTAGAAAAAGTCACCCCCGCCGGCGGCGGGGGTGACGGTGGCCCGGGCAAGACCGGGGACGGAAGGCGAGGTGCTTATCCGGGCAGCGGCATCATTCCGGCAGGGTTTCCACCTGCCGTGGCGCCATGAAGTACAGCCAGGTCAGTGCCACGAAATAGCAGCACGGAATCAGCGTGAACAGCACCGCGTAGTTGTTGTTGGTCACCGTCAGCACATAGCCGACGATCTGGGTCATGAACATGCCGCCCACGGCGCCGATCATGCTGCCAAAGCCGAACACGCTGCCGACCACCTCTTTCGGGGTGAAGTCCATCACCAGGCTCCAGATGTTGGCGGTCCACGCCTGGTGCGCGCCGATGGCCAGCGAGATGGCGGCCACCGCCAGCCACAGGCTGCTGGCGCCGGCGGCGGCGATGATGGACAGGATGCACAGCGCACACAGCAGCATGGCGGTCAGCCGCGCCGGAATAGGCGCCATGCCGCGCGCGATCAGCCACGACGACAGCATGCCACCGCCGACACTGCCGACGTCGGCGGTGAGGTAGATCACGATCAGCGGGATGCCCATCTGTGTCACGCTGATGCCCAGCTGGTACTGCTGGTTGAGGAAGGGCGGCAGCCAGTACAGGTAGAACCAGAACACCGGCGCGGTCATGGTGAAGGCCAGCGCGTAGGCCCAGGTGCCGCGCAGGCGCAGGATACGCGAGTACGGCACCTTGCCGGCCGGCGCCTCTGCCTCGGCGCTGATGTAGTTCAGCTCGGCGCGGCTGACGCCCGGGTGCTGCGCCGGGTCGTGGTAGTGGCGCAGCCAGTACAGCAGCCAGATCAGGCCGAAGCTGCCGATGACGAAGAATACCGCCTGCCAGCCCCACACCATCATGATCAGCGGCAGCAGCACCGGCGTCACCAGCGCGCCGACGTTGGTGCCGGCGTTGAACAGGCCGGTGGCCATCGCGCGTTCACCGGCCGGGAACCACAGCCGCGTGGTCTTGACGCAGGCCGGATAGTTGGCCGCCTCGGACAGGCCGAGCAGGAAACGGCAGATCATGAAGCCGACCGCCGACGCCGCCAGCCCGTGCGAGGCGGCCGCCAGGCTCCACAGCAGCACCGCCAGCGCAAAGGCGTGCTTCACCCCGACGCGATCGATGAAGCGGCCCTGCACGGCAAAGCCGATGGCGTAGCCCATCTGGAACCAGAAGTTGATATTGGCGTAGTCCTGCGCCGTCCAGCTCAGCTCCTTGGCCAGGATAGGCTGCAGCACGCCCAGTGCGGCGCGGTCGATGTAGTTGATGGTGGTGGCAAAGAACACCAGTGCCAGCATCCACCAGCGCGTGTGGCCAACGGCCATCGCGCTGTGCCAGCGCTGGCGCAGGGTGGGCTGCGCGCCGGCGAGGGCGGTGATGGGGGTGTCGTGTTGCGGGGTGTGCATCTTGGGTTGTCTCCTGCGAGGTGGGGTAATGCCCGGTTGCGGGCTGTTTCTCGTCGTCGCTTGATGTTGGCCGCACCCCCTGCGGGGATGCGGCCTGCCGTCTTTGCGGCATGTGGCCCGGGTCTGTGCCCGGTACCTAAGACCCGTTAACGCTTGATTTTGTCGAGGCAGCCGGGCAAGCCCGGCCCCACGCTAAAACAAGCATCAACAGGCCTAATAAAACGGGTAATGCTGCAGCAGCCAGATCGCGGCGCTGATGGTGAGAAAGGAGCTGGTGGTCGCCAGCAGCAGGGTGGCGGCGCAGAAGCCCTGCATGTCGTGGCGCTGGCCGAGGATGGGGAAGATGCTCAGCATCGGCATCGCCGCGATCAGCACCCCGGCCATCGCCAGATGCGGGTCGAGCGGGCCGAACAACAGCAGCGCCCCCGCCACCAGCAGCGGGTGCAGCAGCAGCTTGCCGCTGGCGAGAATGCTGACGTCGCGCAGCATGCTGCGCAGCGGCAGGCCGACCAGCGAGCCGCCGATCACGAACAGTGCCACCGGCGCCGAGGCGGTACCCAGCATCGCCACCGGCTTGGCCAGCAGCGACGGCAGGCGGAGGTCCAGCAGCGCCAGCGTCACCCCGGCGACGATGGCGAGGATGATCGGGTTGCGGCGCAGCCCCAGCAGCGAGCGGCCGAAGGCGCGCAGGAAGCGCTCCTGGCGCGAGCCGTCGGCCTCGGACAAGGCGATGCCCAGCGGCAGCATCAGCAGGTTTTCCACCACCATCGACAGCGCCAGCGCCAGCGTCGCCACCGGCCCCAGCAGCTGCTGCACGATGGGGTAGCCGACAAAGGCGCTGTTGGAGCAGGACATGCCCAGCCCGTACAGCGCCGCGCGCGGCAACGGTTGCTGCCGGGCCAGCATCGCCCAGCCGGTGCCCAGCAGCAGCATCGCCAGCGAGCCGGCGGCGTACGCGGCGAGATAGGGGGTATTGAGCAGTTCCGCCGGCGAGCGGCTGGACAGCGAGTGCAGGATCAGCGCCGGCAGCGCGAAGCGCACCACCAGCAGGCCCAGCACCGCCAGCTTGTCCTGCGGGAACAACGCCAGCCGCACCGCGAGGTAGCCCAGCCCGATCAGCATGAAAATGGGGGCGATCACCGCCAGGATATCGAGCATGGGTCGCAATCAGTGTTGCGCCTCAGGCGCGGTATTCTTCGGTGTCGATCTCGGTCTGCGTCGCCGCGTTGTAGCGCGCGCCGGCAATCGGCAGTCGCGCCAGCAGCGCGTCCAGCTGTTGCAGTGTCTCCACGCTCAGCTGCACGCGGCTGGCGGCCACGTCCTCGCGCAGGTGCGTAATGCTGGTGGTACCGGGAATCGGAATCACGTGCTCGCCGCGGGTAAACAGCCACGCCAGCGCCAGTTGCGCCGGGGTGCAGCCGGCGGCGGCAGCGATGTCGCGGTAGGCGGCGAGGAAGTCAAGGTTGGCCGCATAGTTGTCCGGGGCGAAGCGCGGCATGGCGCGGCGGATGTCCTTGCCGTCCAGTGCGGCCAACGTTGCCAGGTCCGGCAGGCCGTCGGCGAGGAAGCCGCGCCCCAGCGGGCTGAAGGCAACGAAGGCCACCCCCAGCTGCTTGCAGGCATCCAGCACCGCGATGTCCGCGTTGCGCGTCCACAGCGAATACTCGGTCTGCAGCGCAGCGATCGGGTGCACCGCCTGCGCGCGGCGCAGGGTGGCAGCGGATACTTCCGACAGGCCGATGCTGCGGATCTTGCCCTCGCGCACCAGCTCGGCCAGCGCGCCGACGCTGTCCTCGATCGGCACCTGCTTGTCCCAGCGGTGCAGGTAGTACAGGTCGATGACCTCGGTACGCAGCCGGCGCAGCGAGTCCTCGCAGGTGCGCTTCAGCGTCTCCGGGCGGCCGTCGATCACCCGTTTACCGTCTACGCCGGTCATGCCGCACTTGCTGGCCAGCGTGATGCGGCTGCGGTGCGGCGCCAGCACGCGGCCCACCAGCTCCTCGTTCGCGCCAAAGCCGTACAGCGCGGCGGTATCGAACAGGGTGATGCCGGCGTCCAAAGCCGCCAGCAACAGCGCCTCGGCCTGCTGCGGCGCCGGCGGCGTGCCGTAGGCGTGGCTGAGGTTCATGCAGCCGAGGCCAATGGCCGAGACCGAGAACGGGCCGAGTTGTCGCTGTTGCATGCGGAGCTCCTTACAGACCGGCGTTCAGCTGTTGTTCCAGCTTGGCCAGCACCTGGTAGCACGGCAGCACCTTGGCCACCGACGAGTTCGGCTCGCGGCCTTCGCGGATGGCGGCGAAGAATTCGCGGTCCTGCAGCTCGATGCCGTTCATCGACACCGCCACTTTCGATACATCGATCTGCTCTTCCTTGCCGTTGTACAGGTCGTCGTAGCGCGCGATGTAGGTGGCACTGTCGCCGATGTAGCGGAAGAAGGTGCCCAGCGGGCCGTCGTTGTTGAACGACAGGCTCAGGGTGCAGATGGCGCCGTTGGCCGCCTTCAGCTGGATCGACATGTCCATGGCGATGCCCAGTTCCGGGTGGATCGGGCCTTGCAGCGCGTTGGCCTGCACGATGGGGCTGCCGGCCTGGTAGGCGAACAGGTCCACGGTATGGGCGGCGTGGTGCCACAGCAGGTGGTCGGTCCAGCTGCGCGCCTGGCCCAGCGCGTTCATATTGGTGCGGCGGAAGAAGTAGGTCTGCACATCCATCTGCTGGATGTTGAATTCGCCGGCCTGCACCTTCTGGTGCACGTACTGGTGGCTGGGGTTGAAGCGGCGGGTATGGCCGACCATGGCCACCAGCCCGGTCTGCTGCTGCAACGCGACCACCGCCTCGGCGTCGGCCAGGCTGTCGGCCAGCGGAATCTCCACCTGCACGTGCTTGCCGGCCTTCAGGCACTGCATTGCCTGCGCGGCGTGCACCTGGGTCGGAGTGCACAGGATCACCGCGTCCACTTCCGGCAGCGCCAGCGACTCGGCCAGATCGGTGGCCACGTGAGGGATACCGTACTTGTCGGCCACTTCCTTGGTGGCGTCATAGCGGCGGCCAACCAGCGATACCACTTCCACGCCGTCGATCAGCTTGATGGCGTCCAGATGCTTGATGCCGAAGGCGCCGGCGCCAGCCAGCGCTACCTTGATGGTCTTGCTCATTGCTTGTTCTCCAGAATCAGATGACCCACGGCGGTATTGGAAGCCGGCACGTGGTAGAAGCGTTGTTTCAGCTCCGGCGGCGGGCCACCGGCGACGTCGCTCATCGCGCCGCGCGCGATCAGCCACATCACCAGTTCGATGCCCTCGGAGCCGGCTTCGCGCACGTAGTCGATGTGCGGCATTTGCGCGAGATCGGCCGGGTCGGCGATCAGGCGGTCAAGGAAGGCGTTGTCCCATTCCTTGTTGATCAGGCCGGCGCGCGGGCCTTGCAGCTGGTGGCTCATGCCGCCGGTGCCCCAGATCTGCACGTTGAGGTCGCCGTCGAACGACTCCACCGCGCGGCGGATGGCCTGCCCCAGCTGGAAGCAGCGGCGGCCGGACGGCACCGGGTACTGCACCACGTTGACGGCGAACGGAATCACCGCGCACGGCCAGGCCTCGGGCTGGCCGAACATCAGCGACAGCGGCACGGTCAGGCCGTGGTCCACGTCCATCTTGTTGACGATGGTGAGGTCGAAGTCGTCCTGGATCACGCTTTGCGCGATGTGGGCGGCCAGCTGCGGGTGGCCCATCACCTTGGGCACCGGACGCGGGCCCCAGCCTTCATCGGCCGGCTGGTATTCGGCGCCGGTGCCGATGGCGAAGGTCGGAATGAAATCCAGGCTGAAGGCGGTGGCGTGGTCGTTGTAGACCAGGAAGATCACGTCCGGCTTCTGCTCCTTGATCCACTGTTTGCCGTAGTCGTAGCCGGCAAATACCGGCTGCCAGTACGGCTCCTGCGCCTTGCCCAGATCCAGTGCCGCGCCGATGGCCGGCACGTGCGATGTGTAAACGCTCGCGGTAATGCGTGCCATATCAGTTGCTCCCCTTGCTCTTGCCTTGCGGCTGGTGCTGCGGCTGGGCGTCGCCGTCTTCGCCCAGATAGCGGTTGCCTTCTGCCGAGCGACCACCGCCCAGCATCATGTCACGGTACTCTTCCTCGCTCATGCCGGTCATGCTGCCGGCCATCTGCTGGAAGCTCTTGCCGTCGGTGGCGCCGATCTTGGCCAGGAAATAGATGTTGCCGCCCAGCGCGATACAGCGGTTCAGATCGCGGTCCAGTACCGCCTGCTTCTGCTCCTCGCTCATCGCCCACTCGTCGAGATAGCCGCGCTCGTCGGCCTTGAAGCGCGCACGGTTGGCCGCAGTCATCAGCGACATGCAGAACTGGTTCAGCCAGTAGCCCTTGCGCGATTGCTCGGCATCGAAAATGGTGGTGCCGGGCAGGTCCAGATACGGTTTGTTCAGTGCCATGATTTACGCTTCCTGTGTTTCTTCCGGCCAGTACAGGCGCATCGGGTTGGCCACCAGCAGCTGGTGTTGCAGCTCGGCGGTCGGTGCGATGTGCGGGATGAAGTCCACCAGCAGGCCGTCGTCCGGCATGTGGTCCTTCAGGTTCGGGTGTGGCCAGTCGGTACCCCACAGTACCCGATCCGGGAATTCCTCGACTACCCGGCGTGCAAACGGCACCACGTCACGGTAGGCATCCTGCTCGCCGTCCAGCGCGCGCGGACCGGTCAGCGACAGCCGTTCCGGGCAGCTGACCTTGCTCCACACGTTCGGGTGCTCGCGCATGAACTTCAGGAACAGCTCGAACTCCGGGCCGTCCAGCGGCTTGCTCACGTCCGGGCGACCCATGTGGTCGACCACCACGGTGGTGGGCAGGCCGGTGAAGAAGTCCCACAGCTCCGGCAGGTCCACTGCTTCAAAATAGATCACCACGTGCCAGCCAAACTTGGCAATGCGGCCGGCGATCTCCATCAGCTCGTCCTTGGGGGTGAAATCCACCAGCCGCTTGACGAAGTTGAAGCGCACGCCGCGCACGCCGGCGTCGTGCATCGCCTGCAGTTCCTCGTCGCTCACGCTGCGGCGCACGGTGGCGACACCGCGTGCCTTGCCGTCGGAATGCAGCAGCGCATCGACCATGGCGCGGTTGTCGGCGCCGTGGCAGGTGGCCTGCACGATCACGTTGCGGGCAAAGCCGAGCTGGTCGCGCAGCGCGAACAGCTGCGCCTTGCTGGCGTCGCACGGGGTGTACTTGCGTTCCGGCGCGAACGGAAACTCTGCGCCGGGGCCGAACACGTGGCAGTGGGCATCCACCGCGCCGGCCGGCAGCTTGAACTTGGGTTGGCTGGGGCCCTGGTACCAGTCCAGCCAGCCGGGGGTTTTTTCAAAGTGCATGGTTCAGTCTTTCTGTGTGAGGCTGGCCAGCAGCCGATCGGCTTCGGTGCGCCAGTCCGGGCTACGGGCAAAATCGGGGGCGTGCTTGCTGCCGAACACGCCGGCATCGGCGAGATCGGCCATCCACGCCTGACGGGCGGCGGTACCGCTGGCCGACCACGGCGTTAGGCCGGCGTCGGCGACGGTGTTGGCCACTTCGCGCACTTCCTCGCTGCGGCGGCGACCGTGCTCGATCACGCGCTGGAAGAAATACGCCGCCTGTTGTTCCCAGTCGATGCCGGGAAAGGTTTCGTACAGCGAGGCCAGCACCGCGTCTTCCACGCCGTAGTGGCGGGCGGCGCTGAGGCTTTCGATCACCATCGCTTCCAGCCCCTTGATCATCACGCTGCGGCACATCTTGGTGGCCGAGGCGACGCCCAGCTGCGCGCTGGCAACGCGGGCGGCAAAGCCCAGCTCGCCCAGCAGCGGGCACAGCGCCGCCGCCGACTCGCCGCCCAGCAGCAGCGGCACCTTGCTGCGATACGGCGGCACGCTGGTCATCACCGCGCCTTCCACGTAGCGGCCGCCGGCGCCGTCGATCAGCGCCGCGGCCGCCTGCTTGGCCGCCGGCGAGGCGGAGTTGAGGTCGAGGAAGAAGGCGCCGTGACGCAGCGCCGGGGCGCAGGCTTCGGCCACCGCCACGGTCTGGTCGGCGGTCACTGCGCTGATCAGGCAGTCGGCGTCGGCGGCCAGTGCCAGCGGCGACGGTGCCAGCGCCGCCCCAAGGTTGGCCGCATGGCAGCGCAACGGCTCGGCACTGGCCGGCTCGTCCAGCTTGCGGTCGTAGGCGCTGACGCGCACGCCCAGCTGGCGCAGGTCTTCCGCCAGGATGCGGCCAACCTCGCCGTAGCCGACGAGGCCGATGTGCCAGTGCAGAGGGGAGCGGGGCTGGCGCATGCTGTTCAGTCGATGTAGCGCAGGCCGGCCTGGGCCAGCGGTTCGCGCATCTTGTACATGTCGAGGCCCAGCACGCCGGCAGCCAGCTTGGCGCGCTTCTCGCCCTCGAAGCTCTCGCGCTTCTCGGCGGCGTCGGCTACCTGCTGCGCCAGCGCCGCCGGTACCACCACCACGCCGTCCACGTCGGCAATCACCACGTCGCCCGGGTTCACCAGCGCGCCGGCGCAGATCACCGGGATGTTCACCGAGCCCAGCGTCGCCTTGATGGTGCCCTTGGCGTTGATGGCACGGCTGAATACCGGGAAGCCCATCTGTTCCAGCTCTTCCACGTCGCGCACGCCGCCGTCGATGATCAGCCCCTTGGCACCGCGTGCCTGGAAACTGGTGGCCAGCAGGTCGCCGAAGAAGCCGTCTTCGTTGTCGGTGGTGCAGGCGGCGACGGCGACGTCGCCCGGCTGCAACTGCTCGGCGGCGACGTGCATCATCCAGTTATCGCCCGGCTGCAGCAGCACGGTGACGGCGGTGCCGCAGATCTTGGCGCCGCGGTACACCGGGCGCATGTACGGTTTCATCAGGCCGACGCGGCCCATCGCTTCGTGGATGGTGGCGACGCCGAACTGTGCCAGTTTGGCGACGGCGGCCGGATCGGCGCGCTCGATATGGCGCTTGACCACGCCTAATTGGTTCATGGCTTGTGTCATGTCGGTGTCCTTACTTGCCTTTGGCTTTCAAAGCGGCGTCCAGACGCGGATACACGCGGCGGGCATTGCCTTCGTAAATCAGGTGGCGCTCTTCGGCGCTGATGTTGGCCGCCTCGATGTAGCGCTTGGTGTCGTCGTAGTAGTGGCCGGTTTCCGGGTCGATGCCGCGCACCGCGCCGATCATCTCGGAGGCGAACAGCACGTTTTCCACCGGAATCACGCGGGTCAGCAGGTCGATGCCCGGCTGGTGGTAGACGCAGGTGTCAAAGAAGATGTTGTTGAGCAGGTGGTCCTTCAGCAGCGGCTTTTTCAGCTCCTGCGCGAGGCCCCGGAAGCGGCCCCAGTGGTAGGGCACCGCGCCGCCGCCGTGTGGGATCACGAACTTCAGCGTCGGGAAGTCCTTGAACAGGTCCGAGGTCAGGCACTGCATGAAGGCGGTGGTGTCCGCGTTCAGGTAGTGGGCGCCGGTGGTGTGGAACGCGCAGTTGCAGCTGGTGGACACGTGGATCATCGCCGGGATGTCGTACTCCACCATTTTTTCGTAGACCGGGTACCACTGCTTGTCGGACAGCGGCGGGCTGGTCCAGTGGCCGCCGGACGGGTCCGGGTTGAGGTTGAGGCCGACAAAACCGTAGTCCTTCACGCACTTTTCCAGCTCCGGGATACAGCTGGCCGGATCGACCCCCGGCGACTGCGGCAGCATCGCCGCGCCGATGAAGTGGTCGGGGAACAGCTCGCTGACGCGGAAGCACAGCTCGTTGCAGATCGCCGCCCAGGTCGACGAGGTGTTGAAGTCGCCGATGTGGTGCGCCATGAAGCTGGCGCGCGGGCTGAAGATGGTCAGGTCGGAGCCGCGCTGCTTCATCAGCTTCAGCTGGTTGCTCTCGATGGTCTCGCGCAGCTCGTCGTCGCTGATTTTCAGCTCGGACACTTTCGGGCCCAGCTCGGGGGTGGCTAGGTTGGCCACCTGGCGCTTGCGCCAGTCTTCCAGTGCCTGGGGCGCGGTGGTGTAGTGGCCGTGGCAGTCGATGATCATGTCGGTTTCCTCTCGGTAGCAGGGGGCGGCGCGCGGGCCGGGGCAGGTGGGGGCCCCGGCAGCCGCGGCGGTGATTAATGGCTTTGCGGCATGGCCTGCAGCGATACCTTGCCGCTGTCAGGATGGGCGCGCAGCTTGATGAACAGCGCGGTGGCGGCGATCAGGCCCGGTACCGCCAGCACCATGAACACCTGGTCGAAGCCCAGCTGGCGGCGCGCGAGTTCAGCCACCAGGAAGGAGCCGGCGATGCCGCCGAAGCGGCCGATGCCCAGCATCCACGCCACGCCGGTGGCGCGGCCCTGGGTCGGGTAGAAGCCGGCGGCCAGTGCCGGCATCGACGATTGCGCGGTATTCATGATGGTGCCGGCAACGAACACCACCACCACCAGCATGCCGACACTGCCGGTTGCTTGGCCGATGGCGTAGATCGCTGCCGCGGTGAGCAGGTAGCCGATGGCGATGATGCGGTCGGCGTTGAAGCGGTCCATCAGGTAGCCGCAGAACACGGCACCGATGCCGCCCAGCGGGAACAGCGCCGAAATCAGCATCGCCTGTTTCGGGGCGATACCGGCGTCCTTGAACAGGATCGGCATCCAGTTGACCAGCGCGTAGAAAATCACCAGACCCATGAAGTAGGCCAGCCACAGCATCACCGAGCCGACGCGGTAGGACGGCGACAGCACCACGGCGAGGCCGCTCTTGCCGGCGGCGACGGCGCGGGTTTCGGACAGGAAGAAGGAACTGGCATTGGCGGCAGTGGCGGAGATGCGGCTCAGCACGGCCTGGATGCGGGTGTGGTCATAGCCCTTGGCCACCATGTAGCGCACCGATTCCGGCAACAGCAGCAGCAACACCACCAGCAACAGCAGCGGCGACACGCCGCCGAATACCAGCACGCTGCGCCAGCCCCACTGCGGAATCATCCACGAGGCGAGGAAGCCGCCCAGCGCCGCGCCCAGCGGGAAGCCGCAGAACATGGCATTGGTCAGCAGCGAGCGGCGCGCGGTGGGGCAGTATTCGCTCATCAGCGTCACCGCATTGGGCATCGCCGCGCCGAGGCCGATACCGGTGATGAAGCGCATCACGGTCAGGCTCTGCAGGTCGGCGGCAAAGCCGGAAAGCAGGGTGAACAGGCCCAGCACCAGCACCGAACCGGTCAGTACCTTCTTGCGGCCGAGGCGGTCGGCCAGCGGGCCGGCCATCAGCGCACCGGCGGCGAGGCCGAACAGCGCGGCGCTGAGTACCGGCGCCAGCGCCGGCTTGCTGACACCCCATTCCTGGATCAGCGACGGCGCGATATAACCGATGGCGGCGGTGTCAAAACCGTCCAGCAGCACGATGCAGAAGCAGAGGGCGAAGGTAATCCACTGGAACCGCGAAAACGGATGGCGGTTGATGAACTCCTGCACATCAACAGATGGTTTGGTCATGGTCGTTATCTCTATGTTGCGTTTGGACTCGAAACCGCTCTATGGCGGTTTGGCGGGGGTACTAGGATTGCCGGCTGCCGCGTGGCGGCGGGATCGTCCTCTCCTGTTGTTGTATGAAGGATCGATCGACCGGCGGATGCTGCTTAACGCTGCCAGACGGCAGCCGGAATCATCACTTCACCTTTCATGATCAGGCGCGCGGTGCGCAAAAGCGCGGCGCGGGTCACGTTTTGCGGGTTGGCCGGATCGGTTTCCAGCTCCACCGAGAATTCGCCGGTCGGGTGTTCCACCGACACCCGCTTGCTGCTGCCGCTGCCGATGCGGGCGATGCCGTCAGTAATGGCGCCGTCCAGCACGCAGGCGGTGCCGACGGTGACCGCGGCCAGCACGCCGATGGCGTCGTGGCACACGTGCGGGATGAAGCTGCGGGTCGTCAGGCTGCCGTCGTCGCTGCGTGGCGGTGCGATCAGTGTCATCTTGGGATAGGTTTTCTTGCTGACGTCGCCCAGTCCCATCAGTTGGCCGCAGGTCAGGCGCAGCGCTTCCAGTTTTGTTTTCAGCTCGGTGTCGGCATTCAGCTCGGCCACGCTCTCGTAGCCGCTGCGGCCAACGTCGGCGGCGCGCAGCATCACCAGCGGCATGCCGTTGTCGATGCAGGTCACCTCGATGTCGCCGATGCCGGCCACGGTCACCACGTCACGGACCTTGCCGGTGGGCAGCAGGCCGGCGCACACCGAGCCGGCGGTATCCAGGAAATTGATGGTGATCGGCGAGGCGGTGCCGGGCACACCGTCGATGCGGGCGTCGCCGTCGTAGCGCACCTGGCCGTTCGGGGTCTCGACGGTGATGTCGCAGGCCATGTCGGTATTCAGGGTCAGCACGCGGAAGGTGCTGGTCTCGCCCTGCGCCTTGAGCATGCCGGTCTCCAGCGCGAACGGCACCACGGCGGCCAGCATGTTGCCGCAGTTGGGGGTGGTGTCCACGCTGTCCTTGTCCGGCGTGATCTGCGCGAACAGGAAGGTAAGGTCGATGCCGGGCGTGGTGCCCAGGGCCACGATACCGACCTTGCTGGTCAGCGGATTGGCGCCGCCGAGGCCGTCGATCTGGCGGCGGTCCGGCGAGCCCATCACGGCGAGCAGCACGCGGTTGCGCAGTTCAATGTCGGCGGGCAAATCCGCTGCGTTGAAGAACGGGCCGCGCGAAGTACCGCCGCGCATGAACAGGGTAGGGATAGAGGTCTGCATGCGGCCAGTATCTGCCGGCCGGCGATGCTGCAAAATATGGATAGCTAACTAGTAGATATAGCAGTTTGCTATGGGTTGAATTCGAGAAAAGCCGCCAGTCGCGGCGGCGTGTGTCCAGTCTTGCACCCGGCGCCTTACGCCGCCGGCAAGACCTTGCCCGTCACGATGGGGGGCACCATCTCGCGCACCAGTTCCTGCATCGCCTGCTGCGTCAGCGTGCTGGGGCGGTGCGAGCTGACCGCCAGCGCCAACCGGCTGACCAGGCCCGGCTCGCCGATCGGGCGCAGCCGCAGCCGCGCCGCCTTGTCGCTGGTCGACACCGCCAGCCGCGACAGCACCGCGCAGCCGGCGCCGTCGGCGACCAGTTCCAGGATCGCCGGCACGCTGTCGATCTCCAGCGCAATGGTTGGCCGCAAGCCCTGCGCGCCCAGCTGCGACTCCACCAGCATGCGGATGGCGTGCGGCTGCGACGGGATCACCAGCGGCTTGGCAGCCAGCTCCGCCAGCGATACCGCGCCCGGCGCCGCGTCGCCATCGGCCAGCTCCACCAGGTACAGCGCCTCGTCGCACAGCGGCGTGATGTCGATGTCGGACGACGGCACCGGGTTGTACAGCAGCGCGATGTCGAGGCGGCCGTTGCGCAGCGCCTCCAGCATGTTGGCGGACAGGCCCTCGCGGATGGCCAGCGACGCCTGCGGCAGCCGGGTGCGAAAGGCACGCGACAGCGGCACCGACAGCACCCGCGACAGGCTGGGCGGCAGCCCCAGCGCCACCTTGCCGGCCAGCGCGCCGCGCACGCGGCCCAGCTCCTCCTTGGCGCGCTCCACCTGGTGCAGCACGCCGCGGCCGTGCTCCAGCAGCAGCTTGCCGGCCTCGGTCAGCGTCACGCCGCGGCCGTTGCGCAAGAGCAGCGTCTGGCGCAATTCCACCTCCAGCTGGCGGATCTGGCGGCTGAGCGCCGGCTGCGCGATGTCGAGCACGATGGAGGCGCGGGTGAAGCTGCCCAGCTCGGCAACGCGGACGAAGTACTCGATCTGTTTCAGGTCCATGGCGGCGCGGCAAACGGAAGGGGGACAGTACAGCATACGCGATGGCAGGCAGCGCAGGAATGCCTTTCCGGCATAACCGCCGTGCCGTCAGACAAAAAAACGGCCCGACCGGTGACAACACCGGCGCGGGCCAGACAAGCAACGCAACGAGAAAGGGGAATAACGCTTCAGGCCTGGGCGGCGATCATGCTGCGGAAGTGGCGCTCCATGCGCGCGGTATCCGGCTGCCGCCCGGTGAACAGCTGGAAGGCGCCGATCGCCTGCCACACCGCCATGCCGCCGCCGTCGAGCACGCGGCAGCCGCGCTGGCGTGCCAGCTGCAGCAATTCGGTTTCCAGCGGGAAGTAAACCACTTCCGCCACCCACAGGCCGCCGTGCAGCAGCGCCTCCGGCAGCGGCAGGCCGGGATGGCCGTCCATGCCGGTTGGCGTGGCGTGCACCAGACCGCTGGCGCCCGGCATCGCCTGGCTCACGTCGTTGCTGCCCGTCACCTGCCGGTCCGGGAAGAAGCCGTGCAGGCGTGCGGCCAACGTTGCGGCGCGCTGGGCGTCCTGGTCGACGATCACCAGCTCGCGGGTGCCGGCCACCAGCAGTGCGTGGGCGACGGCGGAGCCGGCACCGCCACCGCCGAGCAGCACCACGCGCTGCAGGTCGTCGGCGGCGAAGTGGCGGCGGAACGGCTCGGCAAAGCCGGACCAGTCGGTGTTGTGGCCGTAACGCTTGCCGTCGCGGAACACCACGGTGTTGACGGCGCCGATCTGGCGCGCGTCCTCCGACAGCTCATCGAGATAGGGGATCACCGCCTGCTTGCAGGGGTGGGTGATGTTGACGCCGGCAAAACCGCAGGCTTCGGCGGCACTGAGCAGCTCCGGCAGCGCCTCGACGCCCTTGCCGATGCGGCTGAGATCGATCAGCTGGTAGTGCAGCTTGAAGCCCAGTTCGGCCGCTTCCTGCTCGTGCAGATAGGGCGACTTTGAACGCTGGATATCCGCACCGATCAGGCCGATCAGCACCTTGTCCGGCACGCCGTGCTCGGTTGCGAATGATGAAACTTCAGAGATCATGTCATGCCTCGGTGGTTGGCTCCCGGCGCGGCCTGCGGGGCGGCGCCGGGATTGGGGGGAGTGGGGTTAGCGCAGTTTGGCCAGTTCGCTGTTCAGCTCGCCCATCAGCTGCGGGCCGACGTTCTCGCTGAACTTCTTGGTCACGCCCTGCAGCTTGATGCGGATGCGGCCTTTTTCGGCGGCGGACAGCTCGTTCACCTTCATCGTCGCCTTCAGCTTGGCCAGCGCCTGGGCGGCGCCGTCACGGTTGACCTTGCGCTGGTACAGCGTGGCGTCACGCGCGGCCTTCTGCAGCAGCTTCTTCTCGTCGGCGGACAGCTGGTCCCACAGCTTCTGGCTGGCCAGCAGCACCTGCGGGTTGTAGACGTGGCCGGTGAGGGTCATGTACTTCTGCACTTCGTTGAGCTTGGTGCCGAGAATGGTGGCTTCCGGGTTTTCCTGGCCGTCGACCGCACGCTGTTCCAGCGCGGTGTACAGCTCGGTGAACGGCATCGGTACCGGGTTGGCGCCCAGGGCCAAGAACATCTCGATGTACAGCGGTGACTGCACCACGCGCACCTTGAGGCCGGCGATGTCTTCCATCTTCGCCACCGGGCGCACGTTGTTGGTCAGGTGGCGGAAGCCCAGCTCCCAGTAGCCGAGACCGACCATGCCCTTGCCCTGCAGCTTGGCCAGCAGCTTGGTCCCGATCGGGCCGTCGACGATGGCGTCGGCTTCCTTGCCACTGTTGAACAGGAACGGCAGGTCGAACAGCACGAATTCCTTGGCGTTGCTGGACAGCAGGCCGGCGTTGAGCACGGTGAAGTCGAGGGTGCCACCCTGGATAGCGGACACGGTCTGCACGTCGCCACCGAGTACGCCGGACGGAAACAGCTTGACGGTGATCTTGCCGCCGGAAGCCTTGTTCACCAGCTCGGCGAACTTGGTGGCGCCCATGCCCTGCGGGTGCTCCTTGGCATTGAGGAACGAGAAGCGCAGCGTGCGTTCCTTGATGTCGGCGGCGCTGGCCTGGCCGGCGAGGCCGAGGGCAAGGATGGTGGCAGCGCTGAGCACGGCGATGTTGTTCAACTTCATGATGTCTCTCTCCATGTTGGAATTGGACTCCGGGGTCTCCTCCCCGGAGGTGCTACGTAAACTTAATGGGCAAACCAGGCGGCCGGCACGGTGACGATGCTCGGGAACAGCACCAGCAGGAACAGCACCGCCAGCTCGGCAATCAGGAACGGGGTGATCGCCGTGATCAGCGCCCCCATCTTGGTGCGGGTGGCGCCGCACACCACGTTGAGCACGGTGCCCACCGGTGGCGTGATCAGGCCGATCGAGGTGTTGATGATGAACAGCACGCCGAAGTAGATCGGGTCGATGCCGGCCTGGGTCACCACAGGTACCAGCACCGGCGCCAGGATCAGGATGGTCGGCGCCATGTCCATCGCGGTGCCCACCAGCACGATGATCAGCATGATCACCAGCATCAGCAGCGTCGGATCGTCCATCAGCGGGGCCAACAGCTCGATCAGCTGCGACGGCAGGTCGGCGATGGTGATCATCCACGCCGACACCAGCGAGGCGGCGACTAGGAACATCACGATGCCGGTGGTCTGGGCCGACACGGTAAAGACATGGAACAGTTGTGACGGCTTCAGCTCGCGGTAGATCACCATCGCCACGAACAGCGAGTACACCGCGGCCACCACCGCCGCTTCGGTCGGGGTGAAGATGCCGAACTTGAGGCCGCCGATGATGATGCCGGGCAGCAGCAGCGCCCAGAACCCGTCACGCACCGCTTCCATGATTTCGGCCAGCGACTTGCGTGGCGCCGGCTGGATGTCTTCCGAGCGCGACACCCACCACCACGCCACGCACAGCGACAGCGCGATCAGGATGCCGGGCACGATGCCGGCAAGGAACAGCTTGGAGATCGACAGGTTGCCGGCCACCCCCAGCAGGATGAAACCGATGCTGGGCGGGATGATCGGCGCGATGATGCCACCGGCGGCGATCAGTGCACTGGAGCGGGCCTGGTCGTGGCCGGCGCGCACCATCATCGGCACCAGCAGCACCGCCAGCGCCGCGGCATCGGCCACCGCCGAGCCGGACAGGCTGGCGAGGATGCAGGAGGCGAGAATGGCGACGTAGCCGAGGCCGCCCTTGACGTGGCCGACCAGCGCCATCGCCACGTTGACGATGCGACGCGACAGGCCGCCGACATTCATCACCTCGCCGGCGAGCAGGAAGAACGGTACCGCCAGCAGCGCGAAGCTGTCGGCGCCGTTGATCAGGTTTTGCGCCACGATCTGCGCATCGAACATGTCCATGTGGTACATCAGCGCCACACCGGACAAGAGCAGGGCAAAGGCAATCGACATGCCCATTGCCATGGCACCGAGCAGGGTGCCAAGGAAGATAGTCAGAATCACGATGAAGTCTCCGGCCGGGGCTTAGTCAGCGATATTCAGCGTGGTGTGCGCGTCGGACACCGGTGCACCACTGAATACCTTGTACAGATCGAATACGACGACGATGGCGGACAGCACGCTGAACACCAGGCCGGCCAGATACACCGTCGCCATCGGCAGGCCGGTCATCGGCGCCGGGACATCAAGGTTGATCACCACCTGCTGCCAGCTGCCGCTGCCGAACAGCCACAGCAGGTACAGCACGATGCCTTCCATCTGCACGTGGCAGACTTTCTGCGCCAGCACCGGCAGGCGCTTGACCAGACTGTCGACATTGAGGTGACCCTTTTCGCGCACGCCGACGATGGCGGCGAGGAAGGTCATCCAGATCATGAACCAGCGCGACAGCTCTTCGGACACGCTGATGCCGCTGTTGAAGCTGTAGCGCAGCACCACGTTGGTGAACACCAGCAACACCATGCCGGCCAGCAGCAGGGCCATCATGCCCTTCAGTATCTGCATCGATACGTCGATTACTTTTTCCATCACAACCTCCATGCAGCACGCCGCTGCGGCGCCGGGGCGCGACAGGAGCGGTCTGCCAGTCAAGAAAACGGCTTGTCGTTTATTTCTTCAGGTGGCAGGCAAGGTGGTGCACCGCGAGGTTGTAACCCGCCGTACCCAGACCGCAGATCACGCCGGTCGCCACTTTTGAAACGTAGGACAGATGCCGGAAACTTTCGCGGCGATGGATGTTGCTGATGTGCACTTCGATGATGCTGCCGGGGAAGGCGGACAACGCATCCATCAGCGCGACGGAGGTGTGGCTGTAGCCGGCCGGATTGATCACGATGCTGGCGTGCTGCTCGCGCGCCTGGTGGATCCAGTCGATCAGCTGCGCTTCGTCGTTGCTCTGGCGGAAGTCGATGGTGAGGCCGTATTCGCGCGCCACGCTGCGGCAGCTGCGCTCGACGTCGGCGAGGGTTTCGTGGCCGTAGATTTCCGGCTGGCGTTTGCCCAGCAGGTTCAGGTTCGGGCCGTTGAGTACCAGGATATCGGTGGCCATGTCAGCGCGCTCCCTGCTGGGTGGCGGCCACTGCTGGCGATGGTGGGAAGAACATGTCGTGCTCCTCAATCTCTCTGTGTCTTTTTTAGAAATGTACCTGTTGGTACATAATGAAAGAATGGCGTATCGGTGCCGCTTTGTCAATGTCTGATTGAGGCAAATCAAGGTCTTGCGGAAGCGGATTGTGGTTATCCGCAACAGTGCTGGCTGGCCCGTATTTGCTGCATTGCGGCAAACGGACGCCGCCGCCGCAAACCGCGCCGCCACGGCCGGCAGCAGGCAAAAAAACGGGCGCCGACTGGCGCCCTAAGGAGAGTGTGGTGATAGCGGAAACTAGCCGCCCTGGCGGTTGCGGCGCTGTGCCTGTGCCGCCAGCCGCACCGGCGCGTTGGCCGCACCGTACTGGTCGTAACTGCCGAGGCGCTGCACGATCTCGAAGAAGAAACGCTCGTCGAACGGCGCGGAGTACACGTGCAGGAATTCGCCGCCGTTGGCGTCGCGGTCGTACAGCACGTTGTGCTGCTGCAGGCGTGCGACAAAGTCGTCGTCGAGGCTGAAACGCGCCAGCAGGTCGTCGTAGTAGTTGTCGGGGATGTCCAGCAGCGGCACGCCGTTGGCGCGCGCCTGCACCACCGCGGCGAAGATGTCGTCGCTGGCGAAGGCGATGTGCTGCAGGCCGGAACCCTTGTAGGTCGACACCGAGCGTGCGATGGCGGTGTTGCGGTTTTCCGAGATGTTGAGCGGAATGCGGATGCTGTTGTTGGCGCTGCGCACCACGCGGCTCTTCATCAGGCCGTACGGGTCCGGCAGCGTCCACTCGTGCTCGGTGGCAAAGCCGAAGATGGCGCGGAAGTGCAGGATCCAGTTGTCCATCGTCTCCGCCGGCAGGCCGATGGCGAAGTGATCGAGCGCGGTCAGGCCGAGGCCGGGTGTGGTCGCGGTGCAGGCGTCGAAGTCCGACTGGTAGATGGACGCACCGTCAACGTTGGCCGCAACCAGATACTGCAGGCTGCCGTCCGGCGCGCGCACCGCCGGGATGTGGCGCTCGTTGGGGCCGACGCGGCTTTCGAACGGCTTGCAGCCGTACAGCTTGGCGCGGGTCAGCGCCTGCTGTGCGTCGTCGGTGCGGAACGCCGCGGCGCACAGCGACGGGCCGTGCGACACGTAGAAGGCATGGGCGAAGGAGTCCGGCTCGGCATTGAGGATCAGGTTGATGTCGCCCTGCTGGTACAGCGTGACGTCCTTGGACTTGTGCTGTCCAGCGCGGCTGAAGCCGAACTGTTGCAGCAGCTTGCCCAGCCGCGCGCCGGAGTCGTCGTCGACTGCGAACTCCAGGAACTCCACGCCGTGGTAGTCGGCGGCCGGCGGGGGCGAGAACAGGCTGTCGGCCACCGCGCTGGCGCCCTGTGCGCGCAGGGTGCGGGCGGTGACTTCTTCCAGATAGCGCAGCGAGCGCAGGCCGTCGATGGCGGTCAGCCGTGTCGGCGCGGCGCGGAAGCCGTCGTTGAACACCTCCAGCGACAGCGGGCCGCGGTAGCCGCTCGCGATGATGGGCGCGAGGAAGGCGCCCAGCTCGAAATCGCCCTGGCCGGGGAAGCTGCGGAAATGGCGGCTCCACTCCATCACGTCCATGTTCAACAGCGGCGCGTCGGCCAGCTGCACGAACACGATCTTGTCGCCGGGGATCTGCGCCAGCAGCGACAGGTCGTCCTTGATCGCCAGGGTGTGGAAGCTGTCGAGGATGATGCCGAGGTTGGGGTGGTCGGCCTGCTGCACCAGGCGCCAGGCGTGCTGGTAGGAGTAGACGTGGCGACCCCAGGCCAGCGCCTCGTAGCCGACCAGGATGTCGCGGCGCGCGGCGCGTTCGGCCAGCTGGCGCAGGTCGTCGGCAATCAGCGCGTCGTCCTGGCTGGTGTCCGCCGCCACGCTGCTGCACACCAGAATGCGGTCGGTGCCCAGCTCCTGCATCAGGTCGAACTTGCGTTCAGCGCGGTCGAGGTTGCGCGCCAGCCGCTCGCGCGGGCCGCCCTCGAAATCGCGGAACGGCTGGAACAGCATGATTTCCAGTCCCAGGTCGGCGCACATGCGGCGCACGGTGGCCGGTGTGCCGTCGAAGTAGAGCAGGTCGTTTTCAAAGATCTCGACGCCGTCAAAACCGGCTGCCGCAATCGCCTCCAGCTTCTCCGGCAGCGTGCCGCTCAGGGACACGGTTGCAATGGAATGCTTCATGCCATCCTCCGTTATTGGGTGTGTATCTCCTTATTATGTACCAATTGGTACATAAGTGGAAAAATCTTGCAGCCGTGCGCCGTGACACGCGGCCGGCTGCGACAAATTGGCGACAGTGCCGGTGCCGACGCGGCAGCCACGCCATTGCGGTTGCGGCCAACCTTGGCCGCAAGCCCGGCAGTGGGCGGCATGAAAACCGTTGCTGCAGGCTGTTGCCGGGCAGCGGCGGCAGCGGCCGGTTTTAGCTGCTACGTTTCAGTGGAGGCGGTGGCCGGATTCGCGGCCGGGGAGAGGACGGTCAACGCCATCACGGAAAATCGTTTTTTATGTCAGTCACTTAGCTGGTTTCACATTTTTGTAATCCAAAAACTACATTTCCCAAAAAAGTGCCATAAATACCCAAAAAACGATATTGAGAGGCTGCGGCTTCAACTATAGAGTTTTAGCACCACTACCAGATTGATCTTGCAACAACATTGCATCAGGTCAAGAGAAAGTCTGGTTCTGGTTGGCAAACGGTTTCACCCCGTCATCAAGCAGGCAACAACAGTTTCGCCGTGGCCGAGCCCGGCGCTGCGCCGTCATCAAGCTGACAGCGCGCGCCGCGCGGCGACGGCAAGCGGGTGAAGTGCGGACACACACAAGGAGAAAAATGGTGAGTAACGGGAACAGGATCAGCACGCGCGCCGTGCCGGGTGTGCTGCTGGCAGCCTTGCTGGCAGTGCCGGCGATGAGCGCCAGCGCCGAAGGCACGGCCGAGATCTCCAGAGGCCAGCAGTACTACGAAAAAATCTGTGCCAAGTGCCACGAGGCCGGCATCGGCCCGGTACTGCTCGGCCGCGGCCTGCCGGAGGTGATCTTCACCACCATCCCGCGCAGCGGCCTGCGGGCGATGCCGGCATTCCGGGTGTCGGACATCGACGACGCCACCTTGCAGAGTCTGGCGAAATACCTCGCCAACTCCAAGCCAAAACCGTAAGCGGGAGGAGCAGGCATGACTACTGATCGTCGCACTTTGCTCAAGGGCCTGGCCGCCGTCGGCCTCGCCTTCACCGGTGGCTCACTGGCGCAGGCCGCCACCGCGCTGCCGGCCGGCAAGACCTTGGCCGCAAACGCCACGCTGCCACTGACCGCGGTGGTGTCCGGCAGCGCGCTGGACAGCCAGTTTCTGGCCGGCGTCGCCGCCGCCGCGCAGCAGCACGGCATGCAGCAGCAACCGGCGCTGCGCCTGAACGGGCTGGACGGCACGCTGCTGAACCATATTCACGCACTGGCACAGGATGCGCAGCCGGCGATGCTGGTCGGGCTGGTGGATGACGCCACCGCCACCGTGTTGCTGGACCTGGTGCGCTCGTCCGGCGGCCGCGTGCTGTCGCAACAGCCGCAGTGGCTGGGCAGCGATGCCGCGCAGCTGGCCGCGCTGGGGCAGGCCCTGGTGGCCAGCCCGGAGCACGTGCTGCCGGCATCCCATCCGCAGGGCAGCCCCTGCGTTTCCTTCTGCTGCGTGATCTGAACGGAGTTATCTCATGGCTAGTAAATATCTTGCCCTGCCCAAGGGCGTCAGCGAGGCCCGTTTCGACGCGGCCATCAAGAAGTTCACCGCCGCACTGGGCAAAGACAATGTGCTGACATCCGGCGAACACCTGCAGCCCTACACCAAGGTGATGATGGCGGTGGAAACCGAGAAACACATCCCGTCCGCCATCGTGATGGCCACCACCGTGGAGCAGGTACAGGCGGTGGTGAAGATCTGCAACGAGTACAAGATTCCGGTGTGGACCATCTCCACCGGCCGCAACTTCGGCTACGGCTCGGCGGCGCCGGTGGAGCGCGGCCAGATCGTGCTCGACCTGCGCAAGATGAACAAGATCATCCACATCGACCCGGAACTGTGCACCGCGCTGGTGGAGCCGGGCGTCACCTACCAGCAGCTGTACGACTACATCGAGGACAACAAGCTGCCGCTGATGCTGTCGTTCTCGGCGCCGTCGGCCATCGCCGGCCCGGTCGGCAACACCATGGACCGCGGCGTCGGCTACACCCCGTACGGCGAGCACTTCCTGATGCAGTGCGGCATGGAAGTGGTGCTGGCCAACGGCGACGTGTACCGCACCGGCATGGGCGGCGTGAAGGGCGACAAGGCGTGGCAGGTGTTCAAGTGGGGTTACGGCCCGACGCTGGACGGCATGTTCACCCAGTCCAACTACGGCATCTGTACCAAGATGGGCTTCTGGCTGATGCCGAAGCCGCCGGTGTTCAAGCCGTTCGAGATCAAGTTCGACAACGAGGCCGACATCAGCGAGATCGTGGAAATGCTGCGTCCGCTGCGTATCGCGCAGATCATCCCCAACGCGGTGGTGATCGCCGGCACGCTGTGGGAAGCGGCTACCTGCAACACCCGCCGCTCCGACTACATCACCACCCCCGGCCACACCCCGGATCACATCGTCAAGCAGATCCAGAAGGACAAGCACCTGGGCGCCTGGAACGTGTACGCCGCGCTGTACGGCTCGCCGGAACAGGTGGAAGTGAACTGGAAGATCGTCACCGAGACCATCAAGAAGGCCGGCAAGGGCCGCATCGTGACCCAGGAAGAGGCCGGTGACACCCAGCCGTTCAAGTACCGCGCGCAGCTGATGTCCGGCGTGCCCAACCTGCAGGAATTCGGCCTCTACAACTGGCGCGGCGGTGGCGGCTCGATGTGGTTCGCCCCGGTCAGCCAGGCGCGCGGCAGCGAGTGCGACAAGCAGGTGAAACTGGCCAAGACCATCCTCAACAAGCACGGCCTCGACTACGTCGGCGAATTCATCGTCGGCTGGCGCGACATGCACCACGTGATCGACGTGCTGTTCGACCGCAGTAGCGAAGAGGAAACCAAGCGCGCCAATGCCTGCTTTGCCGAGCTGCTGGACGAGTTCGAGAAGGAAGGCTACGCCGTGTACCGCGTCAACACCGCGTTCCAGGAACGGGTGGCCAACAGCTACGGCCCGGTGAAGCGCAAGCTGGAAAAAACCATCAAGCGCGCACTGGACCCGAACGGCATCCTGGCACCGGGCAAGTCCGGCATCCGCATCTAAGGCAGGAAACAAGCGATGACAACGAAACAAGCATACGACGGCTTCGAACTGCAGCCGATCGCCGGCCAGTGGCGCCGCGGTGGTTCCAGCCAGCAGCTGACCGACAGTAATCCGTACTCCGGCGACACCCTGCTGCAGCTGCAGCTGGCCAGCCGCGACGACGTGGACGCGGCCTACGCCGCCGCTGCCGCCGCGCAGCAGGAGTGGGCGGCCCGCCTGCCGGAAGAGCGCGCCGCGGTGCTGCACCGCGCGGTGGAGATCATGCTGGCGCGCGCCGAGGAGATCCAGGACTGGATCGTGCGCGAATCCGGCAGCTCGCGGCTAAAGGCCATCATCGAATGGGACAGCGCGCGGCGCATCACCCAGGAGTCCGCCACCTTCTGCAACCGTGTCGAGGGCCGCATCCTGGCCTCGGCCATCCCGAATCAGGAAAGCCGCGTCTACCGTGCGCCGCTGGGCGTGGTCGGCGTGATCAGCCCGTGGAACTTCCCCTACCACCTGACCGCGCGCTCCATCGCCCCAGCGCTGGCGCTGGGCAACGCGGTGGTGGTGAAGCCGGCCAGCGATACCCCGGTGACCGGCGGCCTGTTGCTGGCCAAGATCTACGAGGAAGCCGGCCTGCCGGCCGGGCTGTTCAGCGTGGTGGCCGGCGCCGGCAGCGAGATCGGTGACCATTTCGTCGCGCATCCGGTGCCGAGCCTGATCTCGTTCACCGGTTCCACCGAGGTTGGCCGCAATGTTGGCCGCATCGCCACCGGCGGGCGGCACATCAAGCGCGTGGCGCTGGAGTTGGGCGGCAACGCCCCGCTGGTGGTGCTGGACGACGCCGACATCGAACAGGCGGCACAGGCGGCGGTAGTCGGCCGCTTCCTGCATCAGGGCCAGATCTGCATGAGCACCAACCGCGTGATCGTCGACGCCAGGGTGCACGACCAGTTCGTGGCCGCGCTGAAGGCGCGCGTCGAAAAGCTGCCTTACGGCGACCCGGCCAACCCGGCCAACATCGTCGGCCCGCTGATCAACGGCAAGCAGCTGGACGGCGTGCTGAGCAAGATCGAGCAGGCGAAAAAGGACGGCGCCACGCTGCTGGTCGGCGGCGCGCCGCAGGGCAATGTACTGCCGCCGCACCTGTTCGTGGATGTCGACCCCAGCTGGTCCATCGCCGTGGACGAGACCTTCGGCCCGGTGCTGCCGGTGATCAAGGCCCGCGACGAGGCGCACGCGCTGGAACTGGCCAATGCCAGCGAATACGGTCTGTCCGCCGCGGTGTTCACCCGCGACTACGCCCGCGGCCTGCACTTTGCCCGCGGCATCCGCAGCGGCATGTGCCACATCAACGACATCACCGTCGACGACCAGACCAACGCGCCGTTCGGCGGCGAGAAGAACTCCGGTCTCGGCCGTTTCAACGGCGAGTGGGCGATCGAGGAGTTCACCCGCGCGCAGTGGGTAACGCTGCAGTTCCAGCCGCGCCCGTATCCGTTCTGAGCATCGTCATTCATTGCATCACGCCGGCGGCGGCCGCCGCCGGCATCTTCAGGAGTCAACCATGCAATCACGCCGCAATTTTCTGATCAAAAGCGTAGGGGTCGTTTCCGCGCTGGCCGTGGCCCGTAGCGCGCTGGCCGCCGCCCCGAAAGTGGACGCCAAAGACCCGACCGCGGTGGCACTGGGCTACGTCGCCGACGCCGCCAAGGTCGACAAGGCCAAGCAGCCGAAATACGCCGCCGGCCAGAGCTGCAGCAACTGCCAGTTCTACCAGGGCAAGGCCAGCGACGCCTTCGCACCCTGTCCGATGCTGGCCGGCAAGCAGGTCGCCGGCAAGGGCTGGTGCAACGTCTACGTCAAGAAAGCCTGATCGTTAATCGCCGGGCCAGGTTGGCCGCAGGCCGGCCGTGGCGGGCGCAAGGAGAGCGCAATGGGTTCATTCAGCCTGTGGCACTGGTTGATCGTGCTGGCGGTGGTGCTGCTGGTGTTCGGCACCAAAAAACTGCGCCATGTCGGCGCCGATCTGGGCGGCGCGGTACGCGGCTTCAGGCAGGGCATGCAGGGTGAGGGCGAGCCGCCCGCAAGCGATGCCACGCCGAAAAGCTAGTTGCCGGCCGGCGCGCGGCGGCATACAAACGCAGCATGACCCATCACCCTGCGGAGAGCGCCATGCTGCACGCCAAGCTGTTCATCAATAACCAGGATGTCGCCTCGTCCGACGGCGCCACCTTCGACTGTCTCAACCCGGTCAATGGCGAGGTCGCCACCGTGGCGGCGGCGGCGAGTGTGGATAGCGCGCTGGCGGCGGTGAATGCCGCCACGGTGGCGTTCGGCGCCTGGGCGGCGATGCTGCCGCAACAGCGCCGCGCGCTGCTGGACCGCGCCGCCGACCTGATCGTGGCGCGCAGTGTCGATTTCAGCGCCGCGATGACGGCGGAAACCGGTGCCACCGCGGCGTGGGGCAGCTTCAACTGCCAGCTGGCGGCCAACATCTTCCGCGAGGCGGCGGCGCTGGTCACGCAGATCCAGGGCGAGCTGCCGCCGTCCAGCCGTGCCGGCGCCATCGAGATGGTGCTGCGCCAGCCGGCGGGCGTGGTGCTGGCCTTCGCGCCATGGAATGCACCGGTGCTGCTGGCGGCGCGGGCGGTGGCGATGCCGCTGGCCTGTGGCAACAGCGTGGTGCTGAAAGGCTCCGAGCTGTGCCCGTACACCCACCGCCTGCTGGGCGAGGTGCTGGCCGAGGCCGGGCTGCCGCCGGGCGTGCTCAACGTGGTGCTGAACGCGCCGGCCGATGCGGCCAACGTGGTGGAGGCGCTGATCCGCCACCCGGCGGTGCGGCGGGTGAACTTCACCGGCTCCACCCGGGTTGGCCGCAGCATCGCCGAGATCGCCGCGCGCTACCTGAAGCGCTGTTTGCTGGAGCTGGGCGGCAAGGCGCCGTTCGTGGTGCTGGACGACGCCGATCTGGACGAGGCGGTGAAGGCGGCGGCGTTTGGTGCCTTCTTCAACCAGGGCCAGATCTGCATGTCGACCGAGCGCATCATCGTCGATCGCAAGGTGGCGGACGCGTTCGTGCAACGCCTCGCCGACAAGGCGCTGAGCCTGAAGGCCGGGCTGCCGGACGAGCCGGGCTGCGCACTGGGGCCGATGATCAGCGCCGGCGCCGCCGAGCGCATCACGGCGCTGGTGCAGGACGCGGTCGGCAAGGGCGCCGAGCTGGTGACCGGCGGCCATGCGCGCGGCAGCGTGATGCCGGCGACGGTGGTCGACCATGTCACCGCGGCGATGCGGCTGTACGGCGAGGAGTCGTTCGGCCCGGTGGTGGCGGTGCTGCGCTTTGACGACGTGGAGGAGGCGATCTCGCTGGCCAACGACTCCGAGTACGGGCTGTCGGCGGCGGTGTTCGGCGGCGACGTGCTGCGCGCGCTGGAGGTTGCCCGCCGCATCGAATCCGGCATCTGCCACATCAACGGCCCGACGGTGCTGGACCAGGCGCAGATCCCGTTCGGCGGGGTGAAGGATAGCGGTTACGGCCGTTTTGGCGGCCGCGCCGCGATCGATGAATTTACCGAGTTGCGCTGGATCAGCATCCAGCGCGGCGCACAGCAGTACCCGATCTAACTGGATCTGATCTAACAGAAACGGGCGGCGGCCTACCCGGTCGCTGCCGCCCAGCCGCCGAGTCCCCATCCGGACGCGCGGCTTGCGGCCAACCCTGGCAGCGGGACGCTGCGCTGCCCGTCCCGCTTGCCTAGTCGTGCAGGCAGCGCATTTTCACACCCATCGTTAATGACATATAAATAAAACGGAGAGATTCATCATGCAACAATCCAGAGCGCTCACCACCCTCGTCACCACGGGCGCCTTGCTATCGCTGGCGACCGCCAGCTGGGCGACCGAAGGCGGTGGCGGCATGTACCCCAACGGCAACGAGAACTACCTGACCGGCGCCTTGCCGCCGCCCGGCTTCTACGTGCTGGGCTACGCCTCCAGCTACCGCGCCGATACGCTGCGCGACAACAACGGCGACAAGCTGCCGGTGGATTTCAAGCTGCAGGTCAACGCGGTGGCGCCGCGCTTCATCTGGGTGAGCGACCTGCCGCTGGCTGGTGGCCAGCTGGCGATGCACGCCATCACCCCGCTGGTGGAGCTTGACGCCACGGTCAACGGCCAGTCGCAGCGCAAGCGCGAGCTGGGTGACATCGTGCTGGGCGGTGGTGCCGCCTACCACGTCTCCGACAAGCTGCACTACTACGCCGGGCTGGACATCAACGCCCCCACCGGTCAGTTCGACAAAAATGATCTGGTCAACGTTGGCCGCAACTACTGGAACGTGGAGCCGCTGCTGGCGGTGAGCTACGTGCAGCCTAGCGGCATCAACGCCGACGTGAAGCTGATGTACGACTACAACTGGAAGAACAAGGACACCGACTACCGCAGCGGCCAGGAGGTGCACGCCGACTACGCGCTGGGCTGGGGCTTTGGCAATGGCTGGGTGGCCGGCGTCGGCGGCTACGCCTATCGCCAGGTCAGCGACGATACCGGGCCGAACGTGCCGGCACACGGCAACCGCGGCAAGGCCTTCGCCATCGGCCCGTCGCTGAAGTACGACAACGGCAAGGGCTACTTCGTCACCGCCAAGTGGCAGCGTGAAAGCGGGGTGGCCAACCGCGCCCGCGGTTCCGAATTCAAGCTGCGCATGACGCTGCCGTTCTAAGCCGGCACGCATGATGTCCACCGCTGCGCCGCCGTGCTCTGCATAGCGGCGCAGTGCCGTTATCATGTGTGTTTGTTCACCCTCGTCGCGGCCTGCCCATGACCCCCGTCGCCCAGCGCATCAACGCCAACGCCGCCGCCCACCGTATCGACACCACGCTCGATACCCGCCGCTACGCGCTGGCCAATGGCCGCCACGATACCGCGCGCGCGGCGATCCTGCTGTTGAGCGGCAGTGCCAGCATCAGCCTCGACAAGGACAGCATCGAGCTGGCGGCGCCGGCGCTGGCCTGGGTCAACGTGCCGCCGCAAAGCCATCTGCGCGTCAGCGCCGGCAGTGCCGGCTACCTGTTGTCGCTGTCGGACGTGCTGGTGAAGGAGGCGGCGGGGCAGGGCGCGGAGTCGGTGCCGCTGCGCTATCTGACCGATCGCCGCATCGTGCAGAACCGCCTCGACGCCGCCGAGGCGGTGCAGGAGATGAGCGCCTCGTTCCGCAGCATCGAGCGCGAGCTGAAGCTGGGCGGCAAGGCGTCGTGGAGCTATCTCACCGCCCATCTCACGCTGATCCTGATCCACTGCTGGCGCCTGTCCGGGCTGGAGGATGTCAGCCAGCAGGGGCACAGCACCAATTCGACGCTGCTGATGCGCTTTCGCCACCTGGCCGAGCTGCACCTGCGCGAACACTGGAAGATCGCCCGCTACGCCGCCGAGCTGGGCATCTCCCACGACCGCCTGCACGACATCTGCGTGCGCACCCTCAAGCGCACGCCGCTGGAGCTGCTGCACGACCGCCTCACCCACGAGGCCTGCCTGCGGCTGGTGCGCTCCGGGCTGACCATCGAACAGGTCGCCGCCGATCTCGGCTTTCGCAGCACCACCCACTTCAGCCGCTTCTTCCGCCTGCGCACCGGACTGACTCCGGCGCGCTACCGGCTGGAAGCCAAGCAGCAGCTCAGCAGCCACGAGGCACTGGCGATCCGCAACTACGCCGACTGGCCGTGAGCGCTGCCTAGCGGCGCAGGCTGCGCGGGCAGACGCCGTACTGGCGGCGGAAGGCGGTGGCAAAGTTGGCCGGGCTGCCGTAGCTGGCCAGCAGCGCGGCCTCGGTGACGCTGGCGCCCTGCAGCAGCAGCTGGTGCGCGCGCGCCAGCCGCTGCCGGCGCAGATAGTCAAAAATGCTGCAACCGTGCAGCACGCGAAACTGCCGTTGCAGCGTGGTCGGGTTGCTGCCCATCTCGCGTGCCATCTCCGCTAGCGACCAGCCGTCGGCGCTGCCGCTGTCCAGCAGTTGCTGCAGCTTTTCCACGCGCCGGCGTTCTGCCAGTTTCAGCGTGCTGTCTTGCCTTGTCCCCTGTAATTGTCCCAGTGCCTCCATCAGCAGCTCCACGGCGTGGCACTCCTGGTACAGGCGCTGCAGGTGCGGCGACCGCTGTGCCGGGTGCAGCAGTTGCCCGGCCAGGCGGCCCAGCGCGGCGCCTACCTGCAGCGGGCGCACCGCCAGATGCTGCCGGCACAGGCCGAGGGTGCTGCCGCGGTCGCTGAGGTTGTCGAAACCGCCTTCTTCAAACCATTGCCGGTTGACCGCGATCACCACCTGGCGCTGCTGCATCGGCTGCGGGATGTCCCGCTGCAGCTGTTCGGTTTCGGCGATGGACAGCAGCACTCCCTGCGGCTGGCGGCTGGCATTCAGTCGCAGCGGCTGCTTGCCGAAGCGCGCTTCCAGCGTGCCTTCCAGCATCAGGATCAGGCGCAGGCCGGGCTCGGCGCTGCTCTCGGTATGTATCGCCTGCAGGATGTCGATGTGGGTGCAGTGCAGCGACAGCCCGGGGCGCAGGGTTTCGCTGACAAAGTGGCCGCGTACCGCCGGCGGCGGCGCGTGGTGAGCGGCGGGGTGTGACTGGCTGGCAGCAAGGCCGCTGCGCCCGGTGTTCATGGTGGAAGTCCTGTCGATTGTCCGTGGCGCAAAGCTTTTATTTTGGCAAGCAAAGGACGCCGAGGGGGAGATGTGGAAAAATTATAGTTGAGAATGATTATTGATAACAAGTCGGCTGCTGCCATATCGCCGGCATTTCTTGCACAGGACCGCTTTGCCATGACTCACACTCTTCCTCCGCCGTTCCGGCTGCCCCTGCTCAGTGTCATGCTGCTTGTCGGCTGGAGTAGTGCCGCACTCGCCGAAGACGGCGTCGGCCAGCTGCCCACCGTGGTGGTGAGCGCGAAAACGCCGACGCTGGACAAGACCATCCGCCAGGACGAGCTGGCCGACAGCCAGGCCCGCGACCTCAGCGACATCTACCGCAAGGACGGCGAGATCAGCGTCGGCGGCGGCGGCAATCCGATTGCGCAAAAGGTGTACATCCGCGGCATGGAAGAGTCGATGCTGAATCTCAGCGTCGACGGCGCGCAAATCAACGGCAAGGTCTATCACCACCAGAGCGCGCTGGTGATCGATCCGCAGCTGCTGAAAACGGTGGAAGTGGAGAAGGGCACCGCCGCGGCCAGCGCCGGCCCGGGGGCGCTGGGCGGCGCCATCCGGCTGGAAACCATCGACGCGCGCGACATGCTGCGCGACGGCCGCGATTTCGCCATGGCGCTGACCGGCGGCTGGTCCAGCAACCGGGGCTGGCGCAGCATGGCCACCGTGGCCGGGCAGCTCGACGAGCGCTTTGACGGCCTGGTGTCGGGCAGCCTGCTGGAAACGCAGAACTACAAGAGCGGCGATGGCCAGCTGGTGGCCAACTCGGCGACCGAGCAGCAGAACCTGCTGGCCAAGTTCGGATTCACACTGTCGCCGGAGCACCGCATTAGCGCCTCCTACCAGCACAGCAACGACGAGGGCATCCGCAACGCACGCGCCAACATGATGCCGGAGTTCGCCCATCCGCAACTGCCCAACGACCCGATCCCGCAGCGCCTGACGCGCGACACCGCCACGCTGCGCTACCAGGGCGGCAAGCTGGGCGTGGTCGACAAGGTTGACGCCACCCTCTACCAGTCGGTGGTGGAGTCGGAGCGTACCAACAAGGTTGGCCGCAACTATGGCGAGGAGATCACCACCACCGGCATGGATATCGGCCTGCGCAGCTATCTGGGCGCGCATGTGCTGAAGTACGGCCTGAACTGGCGCGAGGAAGAGACCGCGGCGCGCAACATCCTTGATCCTTACGGCCTGACCGGCAGCGGCACGGAAAGCCTGGGCGTGGCGGGCGGCTATGTCGAAAGCCTGCTCGATTTCGATCCGGTCACGGTATCGGCCGGGCTGCGCTTTGACGACTACGAGTACACCGACAATCACCGGCAGACGTATCGCAGCAGCGGCTTCAGCCCCAGTGCCGGCATCAGCTGGCAGCTGCTGGACAGCCTGAAGCTGACCGCCGGCCACTCGCGCGCGCTGCGCGGGGTCGGCCCGAAAGAGGCGTTCATGCTCGATATCGCGCGCTGGAAAAACGCCAGCGATATCGATCCGGAAAAGGCCAGCAACAGCGAGCTGGGCTTCCGTTTCGACCGGGGCGGCTTCAGCCTGTCGGGTAATGTCTACCAGCAGGACATCAAGAACTTCATTACCTCGATGGCCTGCGCCGGGGTGCCGGCCGGCTGCCGCGACAATGCCGGCGACGCACGCATCAAGGGCTACGAGCTGGGCGCCGAATACCGCAGCGGCGCGCTGACCACCGGGCTGTCGGTGGCGCACAGCAAGCCGCGCCTCAACGAGCAGCCGTTCTACGACGCCGACCTCGGGCTGGGCGCCAGCAGCGGGCGGACCTGGACACTGCACGCCAGCTATGACCTGCCGGCCTACAACCTCGACTTCGGCTGGAGCGGCCGCTTTGTCGAGTCGCTGGCCTACCGCCCGGTCGGCGCCGCCGTCGGCGTCAGCCGCACCAAGCAGGGCTACGGCGTTCACGATATCTACATCAACTGGCGGCCGCTGCACAAGGACACGCTGACCCTCAATCTGGCGGTGAAGAACCTGCTCAACAAGCACTACTACGATCACACCACCTACGCCTACCAGGTCTACCAGCAGCGGGTGCTGGGCTACCCGGAAGCCGGTCGTGACGTGCGGCTGCAGGCCACCTACCGCTTCTGATCTTTTACCAACCCCATGCCCCGGCCCGTGCCGGGGCCAGGCTATTGGAGCTGCAATGAATTACCTGAAAGGGATGGCCCTCGCGCTGGGGCTGACGCTGTCCACGCTGACGCTGGCGGCCAGTGTCACCGATCTGGCCGGCCGCCAGGTGACCCTGCCGGCCAAGGTTGGCCGCATCATCCTCGGCGAGGGGCGCATGCTGACCACCCTCGCCATTCTGGAAAAACAGCAACTGCCGCAGCGGGTGGTGGGCATGCTCGGCGATTTCGAGCAGCTGGACCCGGCCGGCTACGCGCAGTACCGCCAGCGCTTCCCGGCGCTGGACAAGGTGGTGCGCCTGGGCAAGACCAGCGCCGCCACCTTCAGCGCTGAGCAGGCGATCGCGCTGAAACCGGACCTGGCGATTTTCAGCCTCAGCGGTCACGGCCCCGACGTCAACGACCACGCCACCCTGAAGCGGTTGCAGGCGGCCGGCATTGCCGTGCTCTATGTCGACTTTACCCGCGACCCGCTGCTGCACACGGTGCGCAGTGTCGAGGTGCTGGGCCAGGCGCTGGGCCGTCAGCAGGAGGCGGCCGAGTTCATCGCCTTCTACCGGACCGAGATGGACAAGGTGCGCCAGCGCCTGAAACTGACCCGCCGCCAGCCGACGGTGTTCCTCGAAAGCCGCGTCGGGCTGAGCCGCGAATGCTGCGAAACCATGACCCACGGCATGATCGGCCGGCTGCTGGACGCCGCCGGCGGACACAATATCGCCGGCCCGCTGGTGCCGGGCATGCACGGCACCGTCAACCTGGAATTCCTGCTCAAGGCGCAGCCGGAAGTCTATATCGGCACCGCCATCGGCAATCCTGCCAGCGTGGCGCGCGGTGTGCCCACCATCGCGCTGGGCAGCGGCATTGACGCCGCCACCGCCCGCGCCAGCCTGCGCAAGGTGCTGGGCCGTCCCGGCTTCCCGCAGCTGAAGGCGGTGGCCGGCAAGCGCGCCTTCGCCATCTGGCACCACTACAACTACTCCGCCCAGAACATCATCGGCCTGCAGGCGATGGCCAAGTGGCTATACCCGCAGGAAATGGCCGACCTGCAGCCGGAAGACACCCTCAGGCGTTTCTACCAGCGCTTCCAGCCGGTCGCGCTCAACGGCACCTACTGGACGCAACTATGAGCACGACCCTTGTATTGGAGGCGCCGCTGTCGCTGGCGCAACGCTACCACCGCGCCAACCTGCGCCGCGCCGCGGTATTGCTGCTGCTGGCGGCCGCGCTGTGCCTGAGCCTGCTGTGGGACATCGGCACCGGCCCGTCCGGTCTGCCGCTGCGGGATATCGTGCAGGGCTTGCTGGCCCCGGCGTCGCTGGATGTCGCCGACCGGGTGATCCTGTTCGACGTGCGCCTGCCGTACACCTGCATGGCGCTGGTGGTCGGCGCCGCGCTGGGCCTCGCCGGCGCGCAGATGCAGACGGTGCTCAACAACCCGCTGGCCAGCCCGTTCACGCTGGGGCTGGCGGCGGCCGCCACGCTGGGCGCCGCCATGGCCATCGTGTTCGTGCCGGTGTTGCCGTGGCTGCCGGTCGAGCTGCTGACCCCGCTGTGCGCCTTCCTGATGGCGCTGCTGTCCACCGGGCTGATCCTGCTGCTGCTGCGCTGGCACGGCGGCGGCAGCCACTCGCTGGTGCTGTTCGGCATCGCCCTGATGTTCGCGCTGGAGGCGCTGGTGTCGCTGATGCACTTTCTGGCCGACAGCAACGCGCTGGAGCAGATCGTGTTCTGGAGCATGGGCAGCCTGGGGCGGGCAAGCTGGCACAACGTGCTGCTGGTGGCGGTGACCCTGCTGCTGTGCTTTGGCCTGGCGATGCGCCGCGCCTGGGCGCTGACCCTGCTGCGCAGCGGCGAGGCGCAGGCGGAAAGCCTGGGGGTGGACGTGGCGCGCGTGCGCCGTGCCTGCCTGGTGGAAGTCAGCCTGCTGACCGCGGTGGCGCTGTGCTTTGTTGGCACCATCGGTTTTGTCGGCCTGGTCGGGCCGCACATCGCCCGCCTGCTGGTGGGCGAGCAGCATCGTTACTTCCTGCCGGCCAGTACGCTGTGCGGTGCGCTGATGCTGTCGCTGGCCTCCATTGCCAGCAAGTCGCTGATTCCGGGGCTGATCGTGCCCATCGGCATCGTCACCGCGCTGGTCGGGGTACCGGCCTTCATGCTGCTGATTCTGGGACGGAGGGCCGCCGCATGAGCCTGCAGATCACCTCGCTCGCCGTACAGCGCCAGCGGCGCTGCATCGTCGAGGATTTCAGCCTGGCCACGCCGCTGGCCGCCGGCAGCCTCACTGCGCTGGTCGGCCCCAACGGCGCCGGCAAGTCCACCCTGATCCATGCGCTGGCCGGCCTGCTGCCATCCAGCGGCCAGCTGCTGCTGGACGGCGCCGCGCTGTCCGCGCTGCCGCTGCGCCAGCGCAGCCGGCAGGTGGCGCTGCTGCCGCAAAGCCTGCCGCAGAGCGTGGGGCTGTCGCCTTACGAATTGTTGCTGGGCGGGTTGCTGGCCAACGGCGTCGGCCGGCGCGAGGCGGAAACGCGCATCGATGCCGTGCTGCGCCGGCTGGGGCTGCTGGCGCTGGCCATGCAGCGGCTGGACACCCTGTCCGGTGGCCAGCGCCAGATGGTGGCGCTGGCGCAGGTGCTGGCACGTCAGCCACGGCTGCTGCTGCTGGACGAGCCGACCAGCGCACTGGACCTGCGCTGGCAGCTGGCGGTGCTGGGTGCGGTCGGCGAGGACGTGCGCCAGCGCGGCGCGATCGGCGTGATCGCGCTGCACGACCTCAACCTCGCACTGCGTGCCTGCGACCGGGTGCTGGTGCTGGCCGGCGGCCGCCTGCAGGCGGATGGCGCGCCGGACGCGGTGCTGGACGCGGCATTGCTGCGGCGGGTGTATGGCATCTCCGCCCGTATCGAACCCTGCTCGCAAGGGCGCCCGCAGCTGATCGTCGACCAGCTGCTATCTGAATCCCACCTGGAGGCATTACCGTCATGATTCACTACCACGCATTGGTGGCCACGCCGCACGCCGGCACCTATCTGTTCAAGCTGTGCAAGCACTTTGCCCGCAAAGTGCCGGTGGAGTTCGACGCGCAGCGCGGGCAGGTCTGTTTCCCTTACGGCCGCTGCGTGCTGGAAAGCGGCACGGACGGCCTGCGCCTGCGCAGTAGCGGGGAAAGCCTGGCGCAGGTGCAACAGGTGATGGCGGTGCTGGACAGCCACCTGGCGCTGATGACGCGGCAGGCGCCGCTGCAGATCGCGTGGCAGCCGGACTGAGACCGTGACGGCGATTGTGTTGGCCGTGAGCGCGGCGAGGCCGGCCGCGTCGGCGCCGGTTTGATGGCTGCTGCCGTGTCCGGCAGCAGCCATCGTCGCAACGCACCCGCCACCGGGCTTGCGTTTACTGATAATCCACCCACACCCCGCCGGCGTCAGCGGAGCGCACGCAGTTTTCCACCCAGCGCACGCCTTCCACCCCGGCGTGGATGTCCGGGTAGCGGATGGCGGCCAGCGCCGCCTGGTCGTCACGGTCGCTGGCGTCCATCGCCAGTGCAAAGCGGTAGTACAGATTGGACCACGCCTCGAACAGCCCTTCCGGGTGGCCGCTGCCGATGCGGTCGTCGTGCAGCGCGGCCGGGTGCAGGTAGTCCATGCCGCGCTCCAGCACCTGTGCCGGGCGGCCCTGCACCTCGAAGCTCAGCTGGTTGGGGCGCTCGTCCCACCATTCCAGGCTGGCTTTCGAGCCGATGACCCGAATCTTCTGGCCGTGCATGGAACCGGCATTTACCGCGCTGGACCACACGAAGCCCATCGCGCCGCCGTGGTACTGCATCAGGGTGAAGGCGTTGTCTTCCAACGGGGCGCGGCTGGCGACAAAGCTCTGCCGGCTGCACATCAGCTTCTGCACCTTAAGCGCCGGCAGCATCACTTCCGACAGGTACAGCGGGTGGGTGCCGACGTCGCCCAGCACATAGCTGGGGCCGGCCAGTTTCGGGTCGACGCGCCAGCGGGTGGCCGGGTTGGCCTCCTCCACCGCCGCGCTGTGGAAGCCGTGGGCAAACTGCATGTTGACGATGCGAATCTCGCCCAGCTCGCCGGCGGCGATCATCTGCCGTGCCTGTTCGATCAGCTGGTGGCCGGCATAGCCGTAGGTAACGCCAACGATCTTGCCGCGGCTGGCGGCCAACGTTTGCAACTCCTCCGCCTCGGCGGTGGTGAAGCACAACGGTTTTTCGCATACCACATGCAGCCCGGCCAGCAATGCCGCCTTGCAGATGGCGAAATGGGTGCCGTTAGGCGTGGCGATCGATACCGCCTGGATGCCGTCGGGGCGCTTGGCCTCCTCGGCGAACAGCGTCTGGTAGTCGGCGTAGCAGCGCGCCGGTTCCACCCCCAGGCTGGTGCCGAAATCGCGGCCGCGCTGCGGATCGATATCGAACGCGCCGGCTACCAGCTGGAACACGTTGTCGCGCAGCGCGGCGCTACGGTGGATGTAGCCGATCTGGCTGCCCTGGCCACCGCCGACCATCGCCCAGCGAATCGGCGCGGCGGTGAGTTTTGCTCCGTTGATCATGTTTCTGTCTCCTTTGTCTGCGGCCAACCTTGCGCCGTGGCGCGGCGGCTGGCCGCTTGTGATGTCAAATGTCAGTGGAAGCCGGCCCGTTGCAGGTACTGCAGGCTGGCGGTGACGTCGCGCAGGCTGCTGTCGGCGTTGCGCGGGTCGCGTTCCTGTTCGATGGTGATGTAGCCGTGGTAGCCGATGTCATCCAGCAGCCGGCGTATCGCCGGATAGTCGATCACCCCCTTGCCGATCGGGCACATCACTCCCTGGGCGCAGGCGTCGAAGAACGCGATGTGCTGCTGCATTACCCGCTGGTAGACGTCCAGGTCGATGTCCTTGAAATGGATGTAGTCCAGCCGGCTGGCGTGCTGGTGCAGCCACTGCACCGGGTCCATGCCGGAGTAGTACAGGTGGCCGGTATCCAGGCACAGCCCGGCCTCGGCGTAGGGAATGTCGGCCAGGATCTGCAGGATCTCGTCGGCAAACTCGATATAGCCGCCAGCGTGCGGGTGAATCACGGTGCGCACGCCGAACTCGGCTTGCGCCACGGCGGCGATCTGGCGGATGTGCGCCACCATGCGCTGCCAGTCCTGCTGGCTCAGGCGCGGCGCGCGCTCGCTGTGGCCGGCCTGGAAGTCGCGCTCCGGGTGGCCCCAGTCCATCACCACTAGGTAGGGGGCGGCAAAGTGCTGGCCATCGGCCTGCGGCGGGCGCGGCAGGCGGGTGATCAGGCGGCAGATGTCGCGGGTCTGCTGCAGCAGGTTGTCCAGGTTGGCCGCAGCCACCAGGTCGTCGAAGATGGTGCCGGCCACGATATGCAGCCGGTGGCGGTGCAGTGCATTGCCCACCAGTTCCACGTCCAGCGGAATATAGCCGTAGGGGCCTAGCTCGATCCCTTTGTAGCCGGCCTGCGCGGCCTCATCCAGCACCCGTTGCCACGGCGGCAGGTGCGGGTTGTTCACGTCGTCCACACCCCAGCAGCAGGGGGCGCTGGCAATCTTGATGCTCATGATGTCTCCTTGTTTTGGGCAAAGCGGGGCCGGCCCCGTGGCGCGCACGGGGTGGCGGGAGTCCTTGTAAGGGGGTGGTTTAGCGCTGGTACTTGTCGAGGTAGCGCTGGATCTCGCTGCGCATGAAGCGCGACGACTCGTCGGCGCGTTCTTCCCACGCGAACACACAGGACGACAGCACGCCGTCGAAACCGCTGTCGGCCAGGGTGGCGAAGAACAGGTCCCAGTCGATCTCGCCCTCGCCGATGTTCAGGTGCTGGTGCACGCGGATGTGGCTGGAGCCGGGCGGGTTGACGATGTAGCGCAGCTGCGAACTGGCCTTGTGGTTGAAGGTGTCGGCCACGCGCACATGCGCCAGCAGCGGCGCCGCGTCGCGCAGCATGGCGGCCATGTCGTCGCCGTAGTAGAAGGTGTGCGGGGCGATATAGGACAGCTTGACGTTGGCCGAACCCAGCACGCGCACGATGTCCAGCGCCGGGGCCAGCGTCTCCACCCAGTCTTCCGGGTGCGGCTCCACCGACAGGGTGATGCCTTCGCGTTCGAAGATTGGCACCAGCTCTTCCATCGAGCGCCACCAGGCGGCCTCGCACATCTCTCTGGTATTGGCACCGGCGCCCTGGCCGACCGAGCGCTCCGGCGAGACGCCACGACCGAACTCGGAGATCATCAGCTGGCAGCCCATTTCCACCGCCACCTCGATGGCCTTCTTCCAGCACTTCATCGCCCACTGCCGTTCGTCCTCGAACGGGCTGGCCCAGCGGTACATCGGCTGCAGGGAGGCAAGACCAACACCATGCTCGCGCAGCGCGCGCTTGAATTCGGCGATGCGCTGGTTGTGAGCGCGCGGCATCACCCACCAGTCGAGGAAGTCGGCGCGGGGGGACAGCTCGATCTGGTCGTAGCCCAGCTCGGCGGTTTTCTGCACCAGCTCAGGCAGGCTGAGGTGGCGGTGCATATAGGGGTCGAGTGCGATTTTCATGTGTGGTCTCCTGTCGTGGTCGCGCTGTGCCGGCCGGGCGGTGGCAAGCGGCTGCACGCTGATTGTTTTGATAGTTTTATTGATATGCAACGGCTTCCATCGCATGCTTTAAGCCCGTTACAATCCAGTTTAACCCGCAGATTTTTATTGACAATACGGCGCCGCCATCCGGTATCGCCATCTATCATCCATCAATTGATATGCATTGATAGAACTATCAGAAAAGGACGCAGCATGACCGATGCAACCATGCTGGATGTGGCAAGACTGGCCGGGGTCGGCGTGGCCACAGTGGACCGCGTCATCAACAAGCGCGCCAGCGTGCGGCCGGAGACGGCGCAACGGGTACTGGCCGCGGCCGAGCAGCTGGGCTTTCGCCGTACCGGGCTGATCCGCCACCGCATCGACGAACAGCAGGCCGGGCCGCGGCTGGGTTTCATCCTGCAAAAGCGCAGCACCTATTTCTACCGCGAGCTGGGGCTGGCTATCGAGCAGGCGGTCGGCAGCCAGGGCAAGGCGGTGATCGACTACCTGGACGAGCTGACGCCGCAGCACATCGTGGCGCGGCTGCAGGAGATGGCGCGCAAGGTGGATGCCATCGCGCTGGTGGCGGCCGACCATCCGCAGGTCAATCAGGCCATCGACATGCTGGCGGTGCAGGGCACGCCGGTATTCGCGCTGGTGTCGGAGCTGAGCGCGGAAGCCTGCGCCGGCTATGTCGGGCTGGACAACCGCAAGGTTGGCCGCAGCGCGGCGTGGACGATATCGCGCCTGGCGCCACGGCCAGGCAAGGTGGGGCTGATTCTGGGCAGCCACCGCTACCTGTGCCAGGAACAGTGCGAGATCAGCTTTCGCGCCTACCTGCGCGAATACGCGCCCGGCTTCCAGGTGCTGGAAACGCTGACCAGCCTGGAGGACATCCATCTGGCGCAGGCTGCGACGCTGGAGTTGCTGGATCGCCACCCGGATCTGGCCGGCATTTACGTGGCCGGCGGCGGCATCGAAGGCGTGCTGGAGGCGTTGCGGGAACAGCGTCCGGCCGGGCTGGTTACCGTCTGCCACGACCTGACCGACATTACCCGCCAGGCGCTGAACGACGATCTGGTCAGCATGGTGCTGTCACACCCGCTGGAGTGGCTGTCCCGCCGCCTGGTGGACTGCATGGTCAACGTGCTGCGCGAGCGGCAGGGCCGCGGCGCACTGCAAAACATCCTGCCGTTCACCATCTACACCGCGGCCAACGTGTAGCTGGGGGTTTCCACTCGTGGCGCGTGATGCCGCCGCCGCGAACCAGCAGAAAAAACGCCCGCCGGGGTCTGTCCCGGCGGGCGTTGTTGCGTGCTGGCGTGCTTACAGGCTGACCGCCTCGCCGCTGCGGAACGCCTGGGTGATGGCGAGGCCGATGCGGGTGGCTTCGCGCGCGTCGGCCAGGGTGACCGGCGACGGGCGGTTGTCGCGGATAGTGTCGACGAACACCTGCGCCTCGGTGACGAAGGCCTCGGCAAAGCGCTGGTAGAAGTCCTGCACGCACTCGTTGCGCACGCCGTGCGCGTCGCTGATCTCCACCCGGTTGGCGCGCGGGTTGGCGCCCACGCTCAGGCGGCCTTCGCTGGCGAAGATCTCGGTCAGCGTCTCGTGGCCGTGCGCCTGGGTGCGCGAGGCGTAGAAGCAGGCCAGCTGGCCGCCCTCGAACTCGCACATCGCCACGCCGTTGTCCACGTCCTGATGCTCGGCCAGTGCTGGGTGCAGCGCGTTGGTGCCGGTGGCCCATACCCGCTTCGGTTGCGGATTGCCCAGCAGCCAGCGCGCCAGGTCGATGTCGTGGATGCTGCAGTCCATGAAGATGCCACCGCTGCTGGCGGAGAAGCGCACGAAGAAGCCGCTCTCGTCGTTGCGGTCGCAGGTCTGCGAGCGCAGCAGGTAGGGGCGGCCGACGCTGCCGGCGGCCAGCTTGGCGGCGGCGTCGCGGTAGCTGGCGTCGAAGCGGCGCACGAAGCCGATCATCACCTTCAGCTGCGGGTGGCGCGCGGCTTCTGCTTCCACGGCCAGGCAGTCTTCCACGTTCAGCGCCAGCGGCTTTTCGCAGAACACGTGCTTGCCGGCCTTCAGCGCGGCGATGATCTGCTCGGCGTGCAGCGAGGTGGGGGTGACCAGGAACACGGCGTCGACGTCCGGGTTGGCCAGCACCTCGGCGTAGTCGGCATACAGCGCCACGCCGGGCAGGGCGGTGGCGGCCCAGTCGCGTTCTTCCGTGACCGGGCTGCAGGCGGCAACGAGCTGTGCGCCGTGGGTTTGTTGCAGGTTGGCCGCATGGCGGCGGCCGAGACGGCCGAGGCCGACGATGGCGATACGTACTGTGCTCACGGGGAGGTCCTTATTTGGGCGCCAATCCTGCTTGCGATAAAACCGGGGCTGTCGTTCCTATCGTCCTTCAGCGGCGATGCAGGCCGCTGTCACGCGGCAGTCCCGGGTTTGGCTGAGGGTGCAAGCAGGGTTGGCAATGATTTACAGGGCGATGACGCGGCCTTCCTGCCACGAGCGGGTGGCGGCGTCGGCCAGTTCCAGTGCCTTCACGCCGTCCTCTACCGTGGTGCGCGGCGTTTCGCCCTGGGTGATGACGCGGAAGAAGTGCGCCATCTCGCCGGCGTAGGCGGCCTGGTAGCGTTCCAGGAAGAAGTGCTCAGGCAGGTCGGTGGCCACCTGCTTGCTGCCGTAGGCGGTGACTTCGGTCGGACGGTGGTTGCCGGCCTGCAGCATGCCGAGGCTGCCCTGCACCTCGAAGCGCTGGTCGTAGCCGTAGGCGGCGCGGCGGGTGGTGTTGATCTGGCACAGGCGGCCGCTCTTGGTGCGCAGGGTCACGGCGGTGCAGTCGGCGTCGCCGGCATCGGCAATGGCCGGGTCGGTCAGCACGCTGGCGCTGGCATGCACGCTTACCACTTCATCGGCCAGAATCCAGCGGCAGATGTCGAAGTCGTGAATCAGCATGTCCTTGAAGATGCCGCCGGAGCGCTTGATGTAGTCCACCGGCGGGGCGCCCGGGTCGCGGCTGGTGACGATCAGCATTTCCGGGCTGCCGATCTCGCCGGCCTCGATGCGTGCTTTCACGGCGGCGAAAGTGGGGTCGTAGCGGCGCTGGAAGCCAATCAGGCACGGCACGTTGGCCGCAGCCACCGCGGCGGCGCAGTCGCGGGCGCGGGCCAGGTCGAGGTCGACCGGTTTCTCGCAGAAGATGGCCTTGCCGGCGGCGGCGGCGCGCAGGATCAGCTCGGCGTGGGTGTCGGTGCTGCTGGCAATCACCACGGCGCCGACGCTGGCGTCGTTCAGCGCGGTGTCGGTATCGGTGACGCTGGCGCCGTATTGTTCGGCCAGCGCGGCGGCGGACGGCGCGTGGGTGTCCACCACGTATTTCAGGCGCACGCCTTGGTGCGCAAACAGGTTGGCCGCGTGAATCTTGCCGATACGGCCAGCGCCGAACAGGGCTACGTCGATCATGGTGTTCTCCGTGTTGTAGGTTGGTCGCCTGTCTGTCGGACACACCGGCAGCGCTGGCGATCTGGTGGCGCCCGTGGCGGGCGGCCTATTGCCAACGCAGTATAAGATTAGAAATTAATTTCTCAAATACTATTTCACTAGAAAATTTTTTGACGCACCAGCTTGTGCCATGCCTGCAACAGCGCGCCGGCTGCCGTCACCCTGACAGTGATCGTGCGGCAGCCGGCGGCTGTTATTACCTTGGCTGGCTCACGATCCTGCGAGCTAAGGCGAGACAAGGCGAAAGTGGCTGAGGAAGCGGCATTGACATGAAGTCAATGCGCATTTCGAAGGCGCTTTCAACGCCGTATCGCCCCAGCCGCAGCAAGTAGTACAAGCGCAGCAGATCGTGAACTTATGCTTAGCGCGGGTAGAACGCCGGACGCGCACCCATGCTGATGGCCTCGACCTGACGCGTTTCCTGCGCCTTGACGCAGGCATCGGCGGCCACGGCGGCGGCGTAGCCGTCCCAGGCCGACGGGCCGGTCAGCGCGCCGTCTCGGATGCCGTTGATGAAGCCCTGCAGCTCCACGTCGTAGGCGTCGATGAAGCGCTGCTTCCAGTCGGTGAGGATGGTGGTGCCCAGCCGCGCTTCGCTGCGCAGCAACACGCTGGCCGGCTCCGGCAGGTTGGCCACGCCGCTTTCACCCACCACCGAGCACTGGATGTCGTAGCCGTACTGGCAGTTGACGAAGATTTCCACGTCGATGCGCACGCCGCGGGTGGTTTCCAACAGCACGATCTGCGGGTCGGCCAGGTGCGCGCTGGCGTGGCTGCTCTTGCGCGGGAACACCACCTGGGCGGACACGTAGTCGTCGTCCAGCAGCCAGCGCAGCACGTCCAGCTCGTGGATCAGGGTGTCGGTGATGGCCATCGGCGTGGTGTAGCTGTCGCCCACGCTCGGGTTGCGGTGCGCGCAGTGCAGCATCAGCGGCGCGCCGATGTGGCCGCTGGTAATCACGTCCTTCAGCGCGCGGTAGCCGGCGTCGTACGGGCGCATGAAGCCGACCTGCACCAGGCGCTTGCCGTGGGCGATCTCGGCGTCGACGATGCGGCGGCAGCCTTCGGCGGTCACCGCCAGCGGCTTCTCGCAGAACACCGGCTTGCCCTTGGCGATGGCGGCCAGCACGAACTCTTCGTGGGTCGGGCCCCAGGAGGTCACCAGCAGCGCCTGGACTGCCGGGTCGGCCACCAGCGCGTGGGCATCGGTATGCACGATGGCGTCCAGCTGGTAGCGTGCCACGGTGTCGCGCGCCTGTTGCGGGTTGATGTCGTTGACCGCCACCACGCGGGCGCCGGACAGCGCCTGGGTGATTCTGCGGATGTGGTCCTGGCCGATGGCACCGGTGCCGATTACGCCGATTTGCAAAGTCATGATGTCTTCCTCTTTATCTCTTGGTGTAAGGGTTGGCCGCAAGGTTTGCGGCCAACCTTGTGCGGTTGCGGTTCAGGTCAGCGAGTGGCGGATGTAGTCCATGCTGCTGCGCAGCAGCGCTTCGCTGTCGCTGGCTTCCATGATCTCGGCGGCAAACGGTTCGAACGACACCACGCCGTCGTAGCCGCGCTGCAGCAGGATGGCCAGCTGGCGCAGGTTGCCCAGACGGTCGGCATCGCCCACCAGCACGCGGTGGCCGTCACGCATCTGGTTGTCGGCCAGTTCGGTCGATTCCACGCCGGAGATGTGCACCAGGCCGGTCAGCTCGGGATAGAAGATGTCCTCGCCGGACAGGTGGTGGTGGAAGGTGTCGTGCACCAGCTGGTAGTGACGCTCGCCGGCGGCGTCGAAGATCGCCTTCACCGCGTCGGACTTGCGGCGCAGCGAACACTCCTCGAAGCCCAGCGGCTCCACCAGGCCGGTAATGCCGTGGTCGTCCAGGATCGGGCGCAGCTGCTTAAGCGCGCCGACCAGATCGCGGTAGCGCTCGCTGGCGCTGCGCTTGTCTTCCCAGCTGTTCAGCGGGCACATCACCAGCGCCTCGGCGCCGCAGTCGCGGGCGTAGGCGGCCAGCTTCACCGCACGCGCCTGCAGGTCGGCATCGAACACGTCGAACGGGTACAGCGCGTTGATGGAGCGAATGCGGATATTGGCGGCCTGCGCGGCGTCGCGGATGGCGGCCGGGCTGGTGCCGTCGCTGATTTCCACGCCGTTCAGGTCGTTGCGGATCTCGATGGTGGCTACGCCCAGGCGCTGGCACATGGCCAGGTAGTCGTGGAACGACAGGCGCGGTGCGCTGATGCGGTTGATGGCAAAGTCGATGCGGCTCATGGTTGATGTTTCCTTCTGGTTTTTGGGCAAAGCGGGGCCGGCCCCGTGGCGCGCACGGGGAGGCTTGATACGTTGTGGGGGCCGCGTGCCTTAGCGCTGGTACTTGTTCAGGTAGCGCTGGATCTCTTGGCGCATGAAGCGCGACGATTCGTCGGCGCGCTCTTCCCAGGCGAACACGCAGGACGACAGCACGCCGTCGAAACCGCTGTCGGCCAGGGTGGCGAAGAACAGGTCCCAGTCGATCTCGCCCTCGCCGATGTTCAGGTGCTGGTGCACGCGGATGTGGCTGGAGCCGGGCGGGTTGACGATGTAGCGCAGCTGCGAGCTGGCCTTGTGGTTGAAGGTGTCGGCCACGCGCACATGCGCCAGCAGCGGCGCCGCGTCGCGCAGCATGGCGGCCATGTCGTCGCCGTAGTAGAAGGTGTGCGGCGCGATATAGGACAGCTTGACGTTGGCCGAACCGAGCACGCGCACGATGTCCAGCGCCGGGGCCAGCGTTTCCACCCAGTCTTCCGGGTGCGGCTCCACCGACAACGTGATGCCTTCGCGTTCGAAGATCGGCACCAGCTCCTCCATCGAGCGCCACCAGGCCGCCTCGCACATCTCCCTGGTGTTGGCACCGGCGCCCTGGCCGACGGAGCGCTCCGGCGAGGCACCGCGGCCGAATTCGGAGATCATCAGCCGGCAGTCCATTTCCACCGCCACTTCGATGGCCTTCTTCCAGCACTTCACCGCCCACTGCCGCTCGTCCTCGAACGGGCTGGCCCAGCGGTACATCGGCTGCAGGGTGGCCAGGCCGACGCCATGCTCACGCAACGCGCGCTTGAATTCGGCGATGCGGCCGGCGTGGGCGCGCGGCATCACCCACCAGTCGAGGAAGTCGGCGCGCGGCGACAGCTCGATCTGGTCGTAGCCCAGCTCGGCGGTTTTCTGCACCAGCGCCGGCAGGCTGAGGTGGCGGTGCATGTAGGGGTCGAGTGTAATTTTCATGATGATCTCCTCCGGTTTTTAGTGTTGGCCGCACCCTGTGTCGGGGGCTGGTGTTGGCTAAATCTAGAGGCCGTCAACAGAAATGGCAGCACTGTTGTTGACGATAAATCGTCAAAATGGGATTAAGCTGGCAGCCAGTGCGGCGGGATGATGCTGGCTGCCGCCCGGCGGTGCCGCACTGCTCCGGGCCACCTTTCACCGTTACGGAGCCGTAGATGGACACTCCTCCCCGTCGCAAGAAAAGCGCGCGTTTCGTCGAGATCGCCGAGCTGGCCGGCGTCAGCGTCGCCACCGTGGACCGGGTGCTGAACGAGCGCGGTAGCGTGTCGGTGCGGGCGCGGGCACAGGTGGTGGCGGCAGCGCGGCAGCTGGGCGTGCCGCGCCTGCTGCCGGACACCCGCCACGGGTTGATCCACATCGACATCGTGCTGCCGGACAACCGCTCGCCGTTCTTCCAGCGTCTCAATCTGGCGCTGCAGCGCGGGGTGGCGATGCTGGACAAGCGGCTGGTGGTGCACCGGCTGTGGACGCCGGACCAGGACGAGGCGGCGCTGCTGCGCGCCATCACCCAGCGCCGCCACCAGCGCCAGGCGCTGATCGTGGCGGCGCCGGATACGCCGGCGGTGCGAGAGGCACTGCAGCAGGCGCGCGCGCGCGGCGAGCACATTGCCATGGTGGTGACGCGGGTGGACGAGGTGCCGGACGCGGCTTACGTCGGCATCGACAACTACGCCGCCGGCCGCACCGCCGGCTATTTGCTGGGGCGCTTGTGCCGCAAGGTTGGCCGCATCCTGCTGCTAAGTAGCCGCCGCGACTACCGCGGCCACCTCGAACGCAGCCGTGGCTGCCGCGAGGTGCTGGCGGCACAGTTTCCGGAGCTGGAGTGCGATGCCCATAGCAGCGAAACCCACGACGACCCGGACAAGTGCTACTGGGCGGTGAGCCAGGCCTTCCAGCGCGGTGACGTGATTGCCGGCATCTACAATACCGGTGCCGGCTCGCCCGGCATCGAGGCGGCGCTGCGGCGCTTTGCGCTGGACAAGGTGTGCTGGGTGACGCACGAGATTTCCGACGACCACCGTCTGTACATGCAGCAGGGGCTGCTGGACGTGGTGATCGACCAGGACCCGGACACTCAGGCCATCCGCGCGCTGCAGCATGTGCTGGCGGCGCTGGAGATGGCGCCGGCGGATGCCGCCGTCTCGCTGGCCGGCGAGTTCCGGCTGTATCTGCCGGAGAACATGGGGCAGCAGCCGTATCTGGGCTGATGGCCGGCGGCGGGCGCTGACGTGATCAGCATTGCGAAATTAATTTCTATCAATTTAAATTTAAGAAAATATTTTGCAAAAAGGCGCCGTTCCTATATCGTGAGCAGGTAGCCGCACGCTGACGGCGGCGTAACGGCCCACGGCAGGCCGCATGGACAAGGAGACAAAGGTGAAGACAGTACGCTTGACGGTGGCCCAGGCGCTGGTGCGCTATCTGGCCGCGCAGTATGTGGTGGCCGAAGACGGCACGCGCGAGCAGCTTTTTGGCGGGGTGTGGGCCATTTTCGGCCACGGCAACGTGGCGGGCCTCGGCGAGGCGCTGTACACGATGCGCGATGCGCTGCCCACCTTCCGCGCCCACAACGAGCAGGGCATGGCGCTGGCCGCCGCCGCCTATGCCAAGGCGCACTTCCGCCGCCGCATGATGGCGGTGACCACCTCGATCGGCCCCGGCTGCAACAACCTGGTGACCGCCGCGGCCACCGCGCACGTCAACCGTCTGCCGATGCTGCTGCTGCCGGGCGACATCTTCATCACCCGCGCGCCGGACCCGGTGCTGCAGCAGGTGGAAGACTTCCACGACGGCGGTGTCTCCGCCGCCGATACCCTGCGCCCGGTGTCGCGCTATTTCGACCGCATCGTGGTACCGGAGCAGCTGCTGACTGCGCTGCCGCGCGCCATCGCCTACCTCACCGACCCGGCGCTGTGCGGCCCGGTGACGCTGGCGCTGCCGCAGGACGTGCAGGTGCTGGCGCATGACTGGCCGGAATCGTTCTTTAACGAACGCACCATCCGTTTCCGTCAGCCGCCGGCCGAAGCCGCCGAAGTGGCGGAACTGGCCGCGATCCTGAAAAGCGCCAAGCGGCCGCTGATCGTCACCGGTGGCGGCGTGCTGTACAGCCAGGGCGGCGTGGCCGCACTGCGCCAGTTTGCCGACAAGCACGGCATCCCGGTGGGCGAGACCCACGGCGGCAAGGGCGCGCTGGCGTGGGATTACCCGCTGCTGGCCGGCTCCATCGGCGTCACCGGCTCGCCGGCGGCCAATGCGCTGGCGCAGGATGCCGACGTGGTGCTGGCGGTCGGCACCCGGCTGCAGGATTTCACCACTGGCTCGCACACGCTGTACGCGCAGGCCAGACTGCTGTCGATCAACGTCAATACCTTCGACGCCATCAAGTGGGGCGGCTGCAGCATCCAGGCTGACGCCACGGCCGGCCTGACGGCACTGAGTGCCGAGCTTGGCGACTGGCACAGCGAGGCGGCGTGGGACACGCAGGCACGGCGGCTGTGCGATGCCTGGCGCCGCCAGGTGGCGGAGATCGTGGTCAGCCCGCGCGCGTCGCTGCCGACCTACGCCGAAGCCATCGGCGCGGTGCAGGCGTCGGCGGCCAACTCTGCCGCCAACGACATCGTGGTGTGCGCGGCGGGCACCTTGCCGGCCGAGCTGCACAAGCTGTGGCGCACCAGCCGCCCCGGTGGCTACCACATGGAATACGGTTACTCCTGCATGGGCTACGAAGTGGCTGGCGGCCTGGGCGCCAAGATGGCGCAGCCTGAGCGCGAGGTGATCGTGATGGTGGGCGACGGCAGCTACATGATGCTCAACAACGAGCTGGCCACCTCGGTGATGCTGGGGCACAAGATCATCGTGGTGCTGCTGGACAACGCCGGCTACGCCTGCATCAACCGTCTGCAACAGGCCTGCGGCGGCGCGCAGTTCAACAATATGTACGAGCACTGCCTGACCGGGCCGGACGGCGCGCCGAGCATCGATTTCGAGATGAACGCGCGCTCGCTGGGCGCGGCGGCGGAAACGGTGCGCACGGTGGCGGAGCTGGAAGCGGCGATGCAGCGCGCGCGCGCATCGAGCAAGAGCTATCTGATCAGCCTGCAGGTGGACGGCCCGCAGTGCACGCCGGAAGGCGGCAGCTGGTGGCAGGTGGGTATTCCGCAGGTGTCGGAGCGCAGCGAGGTGAACGCGGCGCGCGAACGCTACGAGGAGGCGGTGCGGCAACAGCGCGTCTGAGTGTGCTTTTGACCGTCAGCGGCTGATGGTGCTTTTGTCCTGCTAAGCGGGCCGCCCAGTGATGGGCGGCCCGCTTGTTTTTTGCGGCCAAGCCTGGCGGCACAGGGTTGGCCGCAAGGGCTGGCCGTGACGGCGGCGGGTGACAGCTCGCCGTGCGGCACCCGCTGGCCATGCGCTGCCGTGGTGCCCGCACGTGGCCGGAAGTGACGGTTTTCTGCCGCCGGGCGCCGCTGCCGGCGGGTGCACCGCCGGATGCCCGAAGCATGGTGTGGTAGCTTTGTAGAAATAAATTTCTACTTAAATTTTTATGTGAAATTTTATTTGCAATTGTCGGCAGCAACACTTATCTTAGCAATACGGATTTGCCGAAGACGCCGCTGGAGTTGCTCGCAACTGACACGGCACTCAACGGCCCGGTAGCAAATCAAAAAAACACAGGAGACACACCGATGAAACGTATTACCAAGCTTGCTGGTTCTGCTGTATTCGTTGCACTGGCCACCGCCGCCATGCCTGCCTCTGCCGCCAAGATCGGCGTCACCATGTCGACCTTTGACGACAACTTCCTGACCGTGCTGCGCAACGGCATGAAGGCCCACGCCGGTAGCCAGAAGGATGTCAGCGTCCAGTTTGAAGATGCGCAGAACGACATCGGTCGTCAGATCTCCCAGGTACAGAACTTCATCGCCCAGCGCGTGGACGCCATCGTGGTGAACGTGGTGGATACCGAAGTGAGCCCGAAGATTTCCAAGATGGTGTCGGCTGCCGGCATCCCGCTGGTGTACGTGAACCGCCTGCCGGCCGACCGCGTGCTGCCGGCCAAGGTGGCGTTTGTCGGTTCCAACGAGATTGACTCCGGCACCCAGCAGATGAAAGAGGTGTGCCGCCTGATGAACGGCAAGGGCAACATCGTGGTGATGATGGGTGACCTGTCCAACCAGGCTGCGCGCATGCGCACCAAGGACGTGGAAGACGTGATCGCCACCCCGGCCTGCAAGGGCATCAAGATCGTGGAGAAGCAGACCGCGAAGTGGTCGCGCACCGAAGGCCGCGACCTGATGATGAACTGGCTCAGCGCCGGCGTGAAATTTGACGCCGTGGTGTCCAACAACGACGAAATGGCACTGGGCGCGATCCAGGCGCTGAAGTCCGCCAAACGCCTGAACGGCACCATCGTCGCCGGCGTGGATGCCACCCGCGACGCGCTGACCGCGATGAAGGCCGGCGAACTGAAAGTCACCGTGTTCCAGAACGCCGCCGGCCAGGGCCGTGGTGCCATCGACACCGCGCTGAAGCTGGTGCGTGGCGAGAAGGTACCTCAGGTCAACAATATTCCGTTCGAGCTGGTGACCCCGGCCAACCTGAAGTCCTACGAAGCGCGTAACTGATTGTCTGTGTTGCCGCGGCGGGGGCAGGCGACCCGCTGCGGCGCTGCAAAGGAACACGAGTCATGTTGAGTTTAGCACCAGAGAAAGTTGTCGCCGCGGCTGCCGAGGCCGCCGCAACATCACAGCCGGAAGCGACCCTGCTGATCGAAGTGGAAGGTGTCCGCAAGACGTTTCCGGGTGTGGTGGCGCTGGACAATGCCTCCTTCCGCCTGCGTCCGGGTACCGTGCACGCGCTGATGGGCGAAAACGGCGCCGGCAAATCCACGCTGATGAAAATCCTGGCCGGGGTGCACGAGCCGGACAAGGGCGTGTTCCGCCTGCGTGGCCGCGACATCGCGCTGACGTCGCCGCTGGATGCGCTGGAGCACGGCATCGCCATGATCCATCAGGAACTGAACCTGATGCCGTACATGAGCGTGGCGGAAAACATCTGGATCCGCCGCGAGCCGCTGAACCGTCTGGGCATGGTCGATCATGGCCGCATGAACCAGATGACGCGCGAGCTGCTGCAACAACTGTCCATCGAGCTGGATCCGGAAAGCAACATCATCGACCTCAGCATTTCCAGCCGCCAGATGGTGGAAATCGCCAAGGCGGTGTCCTACGACTCCGACGTGCTGATCATGGACGAGCCGACCTCGGCGCTGACCGAGCACGAGGTGTCGCACCTGTTCCGCATCATTCGCGAGCTGCGCGCGGCGGGCAAGGGCATCATCTACATCACCCACAAGATGAACGAGCTGGCGGAGATCGCCGACGAAGTCACCGTATTCCGTGACGGCCGTTTCATCGGCTGCAAGCAGGCCGAGCGCCTGGAACGCGACGAGATCATCAGCATGATGGTTGGCCGCGAGATCACCGAGATGTTCCCCAAGGAGCCCGCCAAGATCGGCGACGTGGCGCTGTCGGTACGGGGCCTGACCCTGGACGGCGTGTTCAGCGACGTGAGCTTCGAGGTGCGCCAGGGCGAGATTCTCGGAGTCGCCGGCCTGATCGGCTCCGGCCGCAGCAATGTGGCGGAGACGCTGTTCGGGGTGACCCCGGCCAGCGCCGGCAGCATCACCATTTTCGGCAAGGAGGTGGCGGTCGATTCGCCGCAGGTGGCGATGGCACAGGGCATGGCCTTCCTCACCGAAGACCGCAAGGACACCGGCTGTTTCCTCAACCTCAGCATCCTGGAGAACATGCAGATCTCGGTGCTGAACGACGAACACCTCACTGCCGGTTTCGTGCACCAGAAGACGATCGACCAGCTGTGCGAAAGCATGGCGGCGACGCTGCGGGTGAAGGCACCGGGGCTGTACGAGCGGGTGGAGAACCTGTCCGGCGGCAACCAGCAGAAGGTGCTGATCGGCCGCTGGCTGCTGACCAACCCGCGCATCCTGATCCTGGACGAACCGACCCGCGGCATCGACGTCGGCGCCAAGGCCGAGATCCACCGCCTGATTTCCAAGCTGGCGGGGCAGGGCGTGGCGGTGATCATGATCTCGTCGGAATTGCCGGAAGTGCTGGGCATGAGCGACCGCATCATGGTGATGCACGGCGGCCGGGTGACCGGCATCCTCGATCGTGCCGATGCCGACCAGGTCAGCATCATGCAACTGGCCGCCAGCTAAAGCGCCAGCACAACGCTAACAGCAGTAAGCACTGTCACAGTGCCACAAGACAAACATGGAGGATGGAACGATGGCTATCGCGAATACCGGCACGATCGACAAGCTCGACAAAGGGCCGCTGAGCAAATTCAGGATCCCTGCCGAAGCACGTATTTTCATGGTGCTGCTCGGTGTGGCGCTGATTTTTGAAATTCTGGGCTGGTTCCTGGTTGGTCAAAGCTTTCTGGCCAACAAGGAACGCCTGCTGGTGATGATCCTGCAGGTGTCGGTGATCGGCATCATCGCGGTGGGGGTGACCCAGATCATCATCATGGGCGGCATTGACCTGTCGTCCGGCTCGGTGGTGGCGCTCACCGCCATGGTGTCGGCCAGTCTGGCGCAAACCTCGGAATTCGGCCGCGCGGTGTTTCCGTCGCTGACCGACCTGCCGATGGTGGTGCCGCTGCTGTCCGGCCTGGTGGTGGGGCTGGCTTGTGGCCTGCTCAACGGCTTCGTGATTGCCAAGACCGCGATCCCGCCATTCATCGCGACACTGGGTCTGATGGTGACCGCCCGCGGCCTGGCCAAGTGGTATACCGAAGGCGAACCGATCAGCATGCTGTCCGACAGCTACGCCGAAATCGGCAGCGGCGTGACGCCAGTCCTGATCTTCCTCGGTGTGGCCGCGCTGTTCCACGTGATCCTCAGCTACACCCGCTACGGCAAGTACACCTACGCCATCGGTGCCAACCGCGCCGCGGCACGGGTGTCCGGCATCAACGTTGCCCGCCATCTGGTGGTGGTGTACGCGGTGGCCGGTCTGCTGTCGGGCCTCGCCGGGGTGGTGACCTCCTCCCGCGCCGTGTCCGGTCAGGCTGGCATGGGCATGATGTACGAACTGGATGCGATTGCGGCGGCGGTCATCGGTGGCACCTCGCTCAACGGCGGCCTCGGCAAGATTACCGGTACCGTGATCGGTGTGCTGATCCTCGGGGTGGTGACCTCCGGCTTCACCTTCCTGCGCATCGACGCCTACTATCAGGAAATCGTCAAAGGTGTGATCATCGTGGTGGCGGTGGTAGCCGACCAGTATCGTCAGCGTCATCGTCGCAGCTGATTGCTTTCTCCAGGGTTGGCCGCAGTGTGCGGCCAACCTTGTACGCGGCCCGGGCTTCCCGGGCCTTTGTCATTGGTGCACCCCGCCGCGGCGGGGTTTTTGCGGGTAAGTGTTCTTGGATCAGGCAAGGGTAGGCAAGGTGGCGGCGGCGGATGCGGTGCTGCTACTGGTGACGTTGCTGGCGGCGACCGGCTGGCTGTTTTCGAAACAGGTGTTGCAGCATCTGCCGCCGCTGCTGTTCATGAGCCTGCGCTTCGGCGTGGCCGGCCTGCTGTTGCTCTTGTTGTGCCGCTGGCGCGGCGCCTTGCTGCCGTCGCGGGCGCTGCGTCCGGCACTGGGCTGCGGCCTGCTGTTCGGGGTGTCGATGATGCTGTGGATCAAGGGGCTGCAGCACAGCAGCAACCTCGGTGTGGCGGCCTTCATCTGCAGCATGGGCGTGGTACTGGCGCCGTTTGCCAGCCGCCTGCTGCTGGGCACGCAGCTGAGCCGGGCGGCGTGGCTGTCGATGGCGCTGGCGGGCTTGGGCATGGCCTGCATGTCGCTGCGCGCCGGCGGCGGCCTGCACGCGTCGGACTGGCTGTTCCTGGCGTTCGCGCTGTGTTCCGCCGCCTATCTCAGCCTCAACAGCCATTTCATGGCGCTGGTGCCGGCGTTGCCGGCCACCGCGCTGCAGCTGCTGGTGGTGGCGGTGCTGTGTCTGCTGGGGAGTGTGCTGAGCGAGGCGTGGTCGCTGCCGGCGCTGCTGGCCAGCTGGCACTGGCTGCTGGCCAGCATCCTGCTGGCGACCTGTCTGCGCTTTTTGCTGCAGAACTGGGGGCAGGGCAAGATGCCGATCGCCAGGGCCGCCTTCATCCTGCTGCTGGAGCCGGTGTGGACGGCGCTGCTGGCCAGCTGGTGGTTCGGTTCGGTGATGACGGGGCTGCAGTGGCTAGGCGCCGGCCTGATCCTGGCCGCCATCCTGGTCAGTCGTCATAAGCCCCGGCGTCCTGCGTCTCTTCAATCACCAGTTCCAGCCGGTAAGACAGGGCAATGAACAGCGCCTGGCACAGGCTGATGGTGCTGCTCATCGAGCGGAAGGCGAAGGCGGTGCCTTCCTTGACCGTCAGCACGGTGCTGGCGTTGCGCGCCAGCGGGCTCATCTTGCTGTCGCTGATCACCAGCAGCTTGGCCTTGTTCTGTGCCGCCACGCGTGCGCAGTAGCGGGTCTCGCGGCCGTAGGGCTGGAAGCTGATCGCGATCATCAGGTCGTTTTCGCGGATGCTGCGCACCTGGTCGTGGTACATGCCGCCGAGGCCGGAGATCAGGTGCACCCGCTTCTGGGTGTGCTGCAGCGCGTAGCAGACGTAGGACGCGATCGGGAACATGCGGCGCACGCCGACCACGTAGATGTTTTCCGCCTTGTACAGCAGCTCCACCGCGGCGTCGATCGCCGCCGGGTCCAGCGACTGGCTCAGCTCTTCCAGCCCCTGCTGGCAGGCGGAGAGGAAGCTCTGCGTCAGCTCGGTATTGCTCAGCGGTGTGTTCTGGCTGGCAATCACGGTGCGGATGCGCTTCTGGTAGTTGTTGACGTTGCCCTGCGCCGGCGCGAACGAGTCGCGGAACAGCGCCTGCATGTCACTGAAACCACTGAAGCCGAAGCGTTGCGCAAAGCGCACGATGGCGGATGGCTGCACCTCGCAGGCCTGGGCGATGTCGGTAATGCGCTCCAGCACCAGCGTCGGGCGGTGTTCCTCGATGTACTTGGCGATGACTTTTAGTTGCTTGCTGAGGCCTTCGTACTCCTCAGAAATGCGCTGCATGAGTTGATCGGCAGTGATTCCGTTGCTCATATGCTGTTTTGACCTTGTAGGTTGACCATTACATCTTAAAACGAAAGCTGACGTTTTGAAAAAAATATTTCAGAAATTAATTTCTAGTAGAAAATAAATACGAAAAAAAAGTTGCATTCGTGGCGGGGCAGGATTAATCTTGTTGCAAGACAGTAGCCAACGGCGACCTCCGCCGCGGAGATGCCGGAGCCGGCGTCACTGACCTTCTGAAACCAACGGAATGGACACCATGCAAAACCAGACATCCTTTGCACCCGACCGTAACCTCGACGTGATTTGCCTGGGGCGACTGGCAGTTGACCTGTACGCCCGCCAGCTGGGTGCACGTCTGGAGGATGCGAGCAGCTTTGCCAAATACCTTGGTGGTTCCTCTGCCAATATCGCCTTCGGTACCGCCCGTCTGGGGCTGAAGTCGGCGATGCTGTCGCGGGTTGGCGACGAGCAGATGGGGCGCTTCCTGCTGGAAACGCTGGAGAAGGAAGGCTGTGACATCAGCCAGGTGAAGACCGACCCGCAGCGGCTGACCGGCGTGGTGCTGCTCGGCATCAAGGACCGCGACACCTTTCCGCTGCTGTTCTACCGCGAGAACTGCGCCGACATGGCGCTGTGCGAAGACGACATCGACGAAGCCTTCATCGCCAGCAGCAAGAGCCTGCTGATCACCGGCACCCACCTGTCCACCGAGAAGGTCAACGCCGCCAGCCGCAAGGCGCTCGGCTTTGCCCGCAAGCACAATGTGCGCACCGTGCTGGACATCGACTACCGCCCGGTGCTGTGGGGCCTGACCGGCCGCGGCGACGGCGAGCAGCGTTTCATTGCCGATGATGCCGTCAGCACCCACCTGCAATCGGTGCTGCCGCTGTTCGACCTGATTGTCGGCACCGAAGAAGAATTCCTGATCGCCGGTGGCAAGCCGGCGCTGCTGGACTGCCTGCAAGTGGTGCGCCAGCTGGCGCCGCAGGCGGTGCTGGTGGTCAAGCGCGGCCCGCTGGGCTGCGCGGTGATCGACGGCGACATCCCGGCCGACATCGACGATGCATTCACCATCAGCGGTGCGCAGGTGGAAGTGATGAACGTGCTGGGTGCCGGCGATGCCTTCCTGTCCGGCTTCCTGTCGGCGTGGCTGCGGGGCGAGGACTACGCCAGCTGCTGCCGCCGTGCCAATGCCTGCGGCGCGCTGGTGGTGTCGCGCCACGGCTGCTCGGCGGCGATGCCGACCCCGGCGGAACTGGACTACTTCCTGGGCCTGGCGGTGACGCCGCTGCGTCCGGCAGAAGACCCGACCCTGGCCCGGCTGCACCGTGTCAGCGTCAAGCGCAAGCAGTGGGACAACCTGTGCGTGTTCGCCTTTGACCACCGCAACCAGTTCTTCGAGCTGGCACGGCAGAACGGCGTGCCGGAGAGCCGCATCTCGCAGCTGAAAACGCTGCTGGTGCAGGCGGTGGCGCAGACCGAGGCCGCCAGCGGCCTGCAGGGGCGCACCGGCATCCTGGTCGACGACCGCTACGGCGAGGACGCGATGTACGCCGCCACCGGTCGCGGCTGGTGGATCGGCCGCCCGATCGAACTGCCCGGCTCCAACCCGCTGGAATTCGACCACGGCCGCGCGCTGGCGGCACGGCTGGAAATCTGGCCGCAGGAACACATCATCAAGTGCCTGGTGCAGTACCACCCGGACGACGAAGTCGGCAACCGTCTGGAGCAGGAGGCGCAGGTGCGCGCCGTGTACCAGATGGCGCAGCTCAGCGGCCACGAGCTGCTGCTGGAGGTGATTCCGTCCAGGAAGCTGCCGCAGCAGCCGGACACCGTGCTGCGCGCGCTGAAGCGCTTCTACAACCTCGGCATCTACCCGGAATGGTGGAAGCTGGAGTCGATGAGCGCCGAGCAGTGGCAGGACATCGACAACCTGCTGGAGCAGCGCGATCCGTACTGCCGCGGCGTGGTGCTGCTGGGCCTGAACGCGCCGGTGGGCGAGTTGCGCAAGGGCTTCGAGCAGGCGCGGGACAGTCGCAGCTGCCGTGGCTTCATGGTTGGCCGCACCCTGTTCCAGGAGCCGTCGCAGCGCTGGCTGGCCGGCGAGATCGATGATGCCGGCCTGATCGCCGCCGCCCGTCACAACTTTGAAACCCTGATCGACATCTGGCAGGCGCAACGGCGCCAGGCCCAGAAGTAAGCACGCCACCACGGCAGCCAATGACAACAGCAAGCAAAGACACGGACAACACTATGACTTCCACTTTCAAGGTAAAGATCGGCATCAACCCGATTTCCTGGTGCAACGATGACCTGCCGTCGCTGGGCGGTGAAACCACGCTGGATACCATCCTGCGCGAAGGCAGCGAGATCGGTTACCAGGGCTTCGAGCTGGGCAACAAGTTTCCGCGTACCGCGACGGAACTGAAGGCGGCGCTGGTGCCGTACGGCGTGGAGTGCGTGTCCGGCTGGTACTCCGGCTATCTGGCCGAGCGCTCCGCCGAGGAAGAAATCGCCGCGGTGGAAGGCCATCTGAGCCTGCTGGTGGAAAGCGGCTGCCAGGTGATGGTGTATGGCGAGGTGGGCGGCTCCATCCAGGGCCAGATCGGCACCGCACTGTACAAGCGGCCAACCTTTACCAGCGAGGAAGCGTGGCAGCAGTACGCCGCCAAGCTGAACACCTTTGCCGCCCACCTGGCGTCGCGCGGCATCAAGCTGGCCTACCACCACCACATGGGTGCGTTCGTGGAAACGCCGGCCGACGTGGACAAGCTGATGGCGCTGACCAGCCCGGACGTGGGCCTGCTGTTCGATACCGGCCACATGTACTTTGCCGGCGGCGATCCGCTGACCGAGCTGAACAAGCACATCGACCGCGTGGTGCACGTGCACTGCAAGGACGTGCGCGCCGAAGTGCTGCGCCGCGCCCGCAACGGCAGCTGGAGCTTCCTGCAGTCGGTACTCAATGGTGCCTTTACCGTGCCGGGTGACGGCGACATCCAGTTCGGGCCGATCCTCGCGCGTCTGGCGCAGCACGGTTACCAGGGCTGGCTGGTGGTGGAAGCGGAGCAGGACCCGACCATCGCACCGAGCTACGAATACGCGCAAAAAGGCTTCAATACCCTGTCCGGGCTGGTTGCCGGCCTGTCCTGAGGAGAAAAGGCATGAATTTGCTGGTTAAGGCAGACCAGGCAGGCAAGCCGCTGGTGGAGGTGACTCCGGCGTCGGCAGGCTGGACCCACGTCGGTTTTCGCGCCGTCAGGTTGGCCGCGCAGGAACGCGAAGTGTGGCAGCAGCCGGGCCGCGAGTGCTGTGTGGTGATTCTGGCCGGCAAGGCCAGCGTCAAGGTGGGCGAGCAGCAGTGGACGCACCTGGGCGAGCGCCACAGCGTGTTCGACGACATGGCACCATACGCGGTGTACGCACCACCGGGCGTAGCGGTGGAAGTGACCGCCGAGAGCGCCGCCGAGGTGGCGTTCTGCTCGGCGCCGTCTGCCGGCAACCATCCGGCACGGCTGATCACCCCGGACAGCATGCAGCGCAGTGTGCGCGGCAAGGACGCCAATACCCGCTACGTCACCGACATCCTGCCGCAGACCGCGCCGGCCGACGGCCTGCTGGTGGTGGAGGTGCGTACCCCGTCCGGCCACTCTTCCAGCTACCCGCCGCACAAGCACGACCGCGACGCGCTGCCGGAAGAAAGCGTGCTGGAAGAAACCTACTATCACCGGCTGAATCCGGCGCAGGGCTTTGCCTTCCAGCGCGTGTACACCGACGACCGCCGCATCGACCAGTCGATGGCGGTGGAAGACCACGACGTGGTGATGGTGCCGGAAGGCTACCACCCGGTGTCCGTGCCCTACGGCTACGAGTCCTACTACCTCAACGTGATGGCCGGGCCGAAGCGCGAATGGTGCTTCAAGAACGATCCGGCGCACGAGTGGATCATCGCCAAGCCGTAAACCGAACCCCCACGACCCAGAACAGACCACAGGCAGACCCGCACGCGGGCTGCCGGGGCAGAGCATTGCCCGCCAGCACAGGACAAACGACATGAACCGCATCCTCAGCCACTTCATCAACGGCCAGCAAACCGCCGGTCACAGCAGCCGCACCAGCACGGTGTACAACCCGGCCACCGGTCAGGCGCAAGCCGACGTGCTGCTGGCCGACAACGCCGATGTCAACGCCGCCGTCGCCGCCGCCAAGGCCGCCTTCCCGGCCTGGGCCGATACCTCGCCGCTGCGCCGCTCCCGCGTGATGTTCAAGTTCAAGGAATTGCTGGAAGCGCGCCAGCACGAGCTGGCCGCCATCATCTCCAGCGAGCACGGCAAGGTGCACTCCGATGCGCTGGGCGAAGTCGCCCGCGGCCTGGAGGTGGTGGAATTCGCCTGCGGCATCCCGCAGCTGCTGAAGGGCGAGTACACCGAACAGGTTGGCCGCGGCATCGACGCCTGGAGCATGCGCCAGCCGCTGGGCGTGGTCGCCGGCATCACGCCGTTCAACTTCCCGGCGATGGTGCCGATGTGGATGTTCCCGGTGGCGCTGGCCTGCGGCAACTGCTTCATCCTGAAGCCGTCGGAGCGTGACCCGTCGGCGGCGCTGCTGATTGCCGAGCTGCTGAAAGAAGCCGGCCTGCCGGACGGCGTGTTCGGCGTGCTGCAGGGCGACAAGCTGGCGGTGGACGGGCTGCTGACCCACCCGGACGTGGCGGCGGTGAGCTTCGTCGGCTCCACCCCGATCGCGCAGTACATCTACGAAACCGGCGCCCGCCACGGCAAGCGCGTGCAGGCACTGGGCGGCGCCAAGAACCACATGGTGGTGATGCCGGACGCCGATCTGGAACAGACCGTGGACGCGCTGATGGGCGCCGCCTACGGCTCCGCCGGCGAGCGCTGCATGGCGATCTCGGTGGCGGTGGCGGTGGGCAATGTCGCCGACGCGCTGGTGGAAAAACTGGCGACCCGTCTCAAGACGCTGAAAGTCGGCCCCGGCAACGATCCGCAGTCGGAAATGGGCCCGCTGGTGACACGCACCCATCTCGACAAGGTCAGCGGCTATATCGCTCGCGGTGTGGAAGAGGGCGCCAAGCTGGTGGTGGATGGCCGCGGCCTGAGCGTGCCAGGCTGCGAGGACGGTTTCTTCCTTGGCGGCTGCCTGTTCGACAACGTCACCACCGACATGGTCGTCTACCAGGAAGAAATCTTCGGGCCGGTGCTGTGTGTGGTGCGCGTCGACAGCTTCAACGAAGCGGTGCAGATGATCAACAACCACGCCTTCGGCAACGGCACCGCCATCTTTACCCGCGACGGCGATTCGGCGCGCGAATTCGTGCACCGCATCCAGGTCGGCATGGTCGGCATCAACGTGCCACTGCCGGTGCCGATGGCGTTCCACAGCTTCGGCGGCTGGAAAGCGTCGCTGTTCGGCGACCACCACATGCACGGTCCGGAAGGGGTGCGTTTCTATACCCGCATGAAGGCGGTTACCAGCCGCTGGCCAACCGGCATCCGCGCCGGCGCCGAATTCGCGATGCCCACGATGAAGTAAGACGGACGCAACTCTCCCAAGGCGTTTGTGTTTTTGCCACCCTGCGGGGTGGCTATTTTTTTCACTGCGGTGCCAGCCGGCAACGGCCGGGGCACGCGACAGGGCCGCGACACGACGGCGCGTGCCAACGCACCGTCGCCATGCCTTGGCATATGAAAGGCGGAAGCCATGTTCGCTGACTTGCTACCGGCAGCCATTGCCGCCGTGCTGCTGATGGGGCTGAGCAAGAGTGGCTTTGCCAATGGCTTCGGGGCCTTTGCCACGCCGCTGATGGCGCTGGCGATGCCGATCACGCAGGCGGCGGCGGTCATGCTGCCCTTGCTGCTGGTGATGGATCTGGTCAGCGTGTTTTCGCTGCGCAAATCAGTGGATGGCGCGGTGCTGAAGCACTGCCTGCCGACGGGGGTGTGCGGCGTGCTGCTGGGCTGGCTGCTGCTCAGTGTGGTGAGCCTTGCCGTGGTGTCGGTGCTGGTCGGCGCCATGACCTTGTGTTTCCTGCTGCAGCGGCTGCTGCCCGTCGGGGGGATCGATTGGCGCTGGCGCCCGCTCGCCTGGCTGATGTCGGCGCTATCGGGTTTTGCCAGCTTTATCTGCCATGCGGGCGGGCCGCCGATGATGATGTACTGCCTGGCGCGTAATATGGCCCCCAGCCATCTGGCCGGCACCAGTGCGGTGTTCTTTTTCGTGGTGAATGCCATGAAGTGGCCGTTGTACTACCAGATGAACCTGCTCTCCAGCGGCAATATGCACATGGCGCTGGCGCTGCTGCCGGTTGGCATCGCGGGGGTGCTGCTGGGGGTCTACCTGGCGGGCTGCCTGCAACGGCAGTGGTTCTATCGGGTGTCGTATGCCGGCCTGTTGCTGGCCGGGGTCAAGCTGATCGTCGATGGCGCCCAGCGCTGGTAGCCTGCAGCTCGGTCATCGGCGGCCGTTGCCGGCCGTGTTTCCGCCACGCCTTGGCCCGGCGCCGCACTGGCGCGGCTAGGTCGAGCCGCGAATGATCAGTTCGCCGGGGAGATTAATCGAGCGCGCTTCGCTGCGGCCCTTCAGCATGGCGATCAGCGTCGCGACCATCTCCTGCAGCGGCTGGCGGTAGCTGGTCAGGTTGAACGACGGCGTGGCCGCCAGCTCGTCGCCGTCGTAACCGACGATGGCCAGGTCCTGCGGTACGCGCAGGCCGAATTCGTGTCTGGCGGTTTCGATGACGCCGATCGCCAGCGCGTCGTTTTCACACATCAGCACGTCGATGCGCTCGGCCGCCGGAGTCTGCTGCAGGTAGGCGCGCAGCACTTGTGCCGCCGCACGGTGGTCGTAGCTGCCGGCGGCCAGCTCCGGCACCGTGGTGCCGGCTTGCTGCTGCCAGAACGCCATGAAGTGGTTCTTGCGCCCCAGTGCGGTGGACAGCGAGCGCGGCCCGGACATGAAGCCGGGGCGGCGGTAGCCGCGCTGCCACAGGTGCTGATTGATCGCCGCCATCGATATCCTGGCGTCGCAGGACACCGCCGGGATGTGCGCGATGGTGCTTTCCCGCGCCAGCACATACAGCGGCGGGCGCGAGGCGGGCAGGGTCGATAGCTTCAGCGCCTCGTCCTTGAAGTCGGTGCCGACCAGGATCACCGCGTCCACCTGGCGCTGGTCGGCATCCAGGATGGCGGACAGGTGGTCGAAGTGCTGGTTGATGTTGATCAGCACCGCGGCCATCTGCTCGGCCTGCAGCGCCTGGGTCAGCACTTCCAGCACCGGCAGTTTGTAGCTGTTGGCAAAGTCGTCGACCAGTATCGCCACCAGATTGGTGGTCTTGGTCGCCAGGCTGCGCGCCAGCAGGTTGGGGCGGTAGCCCAGCTTGGCGGCTTCCTGCAGCACGCGTTCGCGACTGTGCTCGGCGATGGATGCGCCGGGGGTGAAGGCACGCGTCACCGTCCATTTCGACACGCCGGCGGCCAGGGCCACGTCTGCTGCCGTCGCGCGGCTGGGTTTGCTCATGAAGTCTCCTTGGAAAATATTTTCCAATTTTAATTAAAATTAAAAAAATTTTCTTGACTTTGTTTATGGCGAGCTACTACTGTAACGTCAATGTAACCGGTAGCAAAGCGAAGACGGCAAGCTGGTGACGGAGTCCTCATCCAAGCCGTCCTTTTTTGAGCAGCAATTGCAACCGGTAGCATTAGTGGCAAAGGGAAGGCGGGCAGCTGGTCATGGTCAGGCGTTCCCCTTTTCTATGCATCGTTTTGCAACCGGTAGCAAAGTGCGGTCGCAATGCATGGATGCCGCGGCAGACACAACAAAACCCACATGGAGATTGAGATGAGCAGTCAGGATCAGCAGCAAGCCAGCCCGTTCACGCTGGCGGTATGTGCCGAAATGGTGTTTCGCGATTTACCCATCGTGGAGCGTATTCACCGCATTCACGACCTGGGCTTCCAGGTGGAAATCTGGGACTGGACCCGCCACGACATCGATGCGCTGGTGCGTACCGGCGCCACCTTCTCCTCGATGACCGGCTACATCCGCGGCACGCTGGCCGACGCTGCCGGTGCCGAGCAGCTGCTGCACACCGCGCGCGAATCGATCCCGGTGGCCAAGGCGCTGGGCATTCCGCGGCTGAATCTGCACGGCACCGGGCTGGACAACAAGGGCCTGCCGGTGCAGCCGGCGCACCACGTCAGCGGCGCCATGTGGCTGCAGGCGCGCGACACCCTCAATCAGCTGGCGGACTTGGGCGAGCGCGAAGGGGTGACCTTCGTGCTGGAAAACCTGAATACCGCGGTGGATCACCCCGGCGTGCCGTTTGCCCGCGCCGAAGACTGCCTGGCGCTGGTGGCGGCGGTGAATCGCCCCGGCCTCAAGCTGATGCTGGACCTGTACCACGCCCAGATCGGCGAGGGCAACCTGATCGAGCTGCTGCACAAGTGTGCGCCGCATATCGGCGAAATCCAGGTCGCCGACGTACCCGGCCGCTGCGAGCCGGGTACCGGCGAGATCAACTATCCGGCCATCGCCCGGGCGCTGCAGGCGCTGGGCTACCGCGGCAGTATCGGCCTGGAAGCGTTTGCCTCCGGCGACGACGAGCTGGCGCTGCGCCGTTTCCGCGACGCCTTCACGCTGCCGGCCTGAGCCAGCTGCTGCATTCATCCCCCACAACATAAGGAGTGAGACATGTCTTCCACCAAACCTGTCGCCGTGGCGCTGATTGGCGCCGGCCGCATCGGCGCCTCGCATGCCGAGATCGTTGCCCGCCGCCTGAAAAACGCCACCCTGGCCGCCATCGCCGACCCGGCGCCCGGTGCCGCCGCGAAGTTGGCCGACAAGCTGGAATGCCCGCTGGCCTACACCGATGTCGATGAGCTGCTGGCCAACCCGGCGATCGAGGCGGTGATCATCGCCTCGCCGGCGCGCTTCCACACCAATCTGGCGGTAGCCGCCGCCCGTGCCGGCAAGGCGGTGTTCTGCGAGAAGCCGATGGCGCTGACGCTGGCGGACGCCGAGCTGGCCATCGCCGCGGCGCGCGAAGCCGGCGTGCCGCTGCAGGTGGGTTTCAACCGCCGCTGGGACCGCGCCTTTGCCGAGGGTAAGGCGGCGATCGAGGCCGGCAAGGTCGGCACGCCGCAGCTGCTGCGCTCGCTGACCCGCGACCCGGGCCCGTTTGGCGCCGATCCGGCGCGCATCCCGCCGTGGACGGTGTTCTTCGAAACCCTGATCCACGACTTCGATACCCTGCTGTGGCTGAACGCCGACGCCCGGGCGACCGAGGTGTACGCGGTGGCCGATGCGCTGGTGCGCCCGGATTTCAAGGATCAAGGCCTGCTGGATACCGCGGTGGTCACCATCCGCTTTGACAACGGCGCGGTGGCGGTGGCGGAGGCCAACTTCAGCGCGCTGTACGGCTACGACATCCGCGGTGAAGTGTTCGGCTCCGGCGGCATGGTCACCATGGGCGACGTGCGCCGCTCCAGCATGACGCTGTTTGACAAGGATGGCGTCTCCAACGACACCTGGCGGCTGGACACCGACCATTTCATCGACGGCTACACCGCCGAGCTGCACGCCTTCGTCGCCTCGGTGCGCAGCGGTCGCAATAGCGGCCCGGACGGGGCGGATGCCAAGGCGGCGCTGGAAATCGCGCTGGCCTGCATTGTCTCGGTGACCGAGCGCCGTCCGGTGGCGCTGGCCGACATCCGCGAACAGGTGGCGGCAATCCGGCAGTGATGAACAACCGGCCGCGGCAGATGTGCAGCGGGCGCCGTGCCGCGGCCCTAAGGCAACAGCAGTCTGAAACAGCGTCATTTTCCGGCTGTCTTCCTGAGGGGAGACGGCAGGTATCGGTGGTATTAATAAAACACAGGAGATACACCAATGAAACGTTTCATCAAGCATGCAGGTTCGGTAGTGCTGGTTTCCCTTGCCATGCAGGCCATGCCGGCCTCCGCCGCCCGGCTGGGCGTGACCATGGCTACCTTCGACAACAATTTCCTGACCATTCTGCGCAACAACATGAAGAGTTACGCCGCCAGCCAGAAGGGGGTGAACCTGCAGCTGGAGGACGCGCAGAATGACGTTGGCCGCCAGATCAGCCAGGTGCAGAATTTCATCGCGCAGAAGGTGGACGCCATCGTGGTCAGCGCGGTGGATACCAGCACCACGCCCAAGATCACCAAGCTGGCGCAGGCGGCCGGCATCCCGCTGGTGTTCGTCAACCGCATGCCCACCGACAAGACCCTGCCGCCGAAAGTGGCGTTTGTCGGCTCGGATGACTCGGTGTCCGGCACCATTCAGATGAAAGAGGTGTGCCGCCAGCTCAACGGCAAGGGCAGCGTGGTGATCATGATGGGCGACCTGGCCACGCAGGAGGCGCGGCTGCGCACCAAGTACGCGGAAGAGGTGATGGCCAAGGCGCCGTGCAACGGCATCAAGGTGGTGGAAAAGCAGACCGCCAAGTGGTCGCGTACCGAAGGCCGCGATCTGGTGATGAACTGGATGACCGCCGGCCTGAAGTTCGATGCCGTAGTGGCCAACAACGACGAAATGGCGCTGGGCGCGATCCAGGCGCTGAAGTCTTCCGGCAAGCTGGACAAGACCGTGGTCGCCGGCATCGACGCCACTCAGGATGCGCTGAACGCGATGAAGACTGGCGACATGAAGGTAACGGTATTCCAGGACGCCGCAGCCCAGGGCAAGGGCGCGGTGGATGCGGCGATCCGGCTGGCGGCCGGCGAGAAGGTGCCCAGCATGATCTGGGTGCCGTACGAGCTGGTGACCGCGGCCAATTACAAGAACTATCAGAGTCGTAATTGACGAGCGGCGCCAGGCCCGCCCGCGCGGCGGCTGGTGCTGGTGTCGTCAGCAGTTGTTGTCTCCCGCTTGGTAAGCCTGGGCACCCCGATGGGGTGCCCTTTTTTGCGGGTGCCGACGTCCGCGCTGGCGCCAGCATCTGGCCCGCCGCTTGGTCGCCCGCGTCGTGCGGCGGGATGCGGTGGCCGTTGCGGCGCGGTGACAGGCCGGCCGGGCTTGTCGGCCCAGGTTCGCTACACGTTGGCCGGGGTGTAGGTGATGAACGGCAGGCTGTTCTGCAGCGAGCCGCGCGCCGCCTTGTCCTGAATGGCGGCCACCATCGCCTCCACCAGCCGGCTGGCCAGCCACTCCTGCGGATGCGACAGCACCATGTTGATGCGCCGCTCAATCAGCGCCTGCCGCGTCACCGCGGTCAGGTCCAGGCACACCGTCACCAGCCCCGGCGGCGGATTGCCGTCCTTCAGCGCCTGCAGCACGCCCTCTATGCCGCCGCCGGCGATATAAATGCCGGTCAGGTCCGGGTGCTGCTTCAGCAGCTCCAGCGTTGCCGACTGCGCCAGGTGGATGTCTTCCAGGCTGATCAGCGTTTCCAGCACCTGGAACTGCGGCGCGAACTCGCGGAAATAGGAGCGGAAGCTCATCTCGCTCTGCTCCTGGCACAGGTAGCGGTGGCTGCCGACGATCACCCCCACCTTGCCCGGCGCCGGGCTGATGGTGGAAATGGCCCACGCCGCGGTGCGGCCAACCTTGCGGTGGTCGATGCCGACATAGCCGCTGCAGCTGACGGCGGTGAGGTCGGAAATCAGCGCGAACACCGGGATGCCGCGCGCCGTGATGTCGTCGATGGCCTGGCTGACCAGCGGGTGATCGGCCGCCACCAGCGCAATGGCGTCCACCTTCTTGCCCAGCTCGTACAGCTTGGCCACCACGTGTTCCGGGGTCAGCTCGTCCAGAAACGCCACCAGCGCCTTGCCGGCGGGCTGCATTTGCGTCCGGGTCGTCGCCTCCAGCACGCTACCCAGCTCGCTGTAGAAGTGGGTGCTGCTCTTTTGCAGGATAAAGCCCAGCCGGTAGCCGGCGGTGCGCTCGTCCAGCCGGTCGCGGATCAGGCTGGCGCGGCGAAAGCCCAGCTTCTCGGCCGCCGCCAGCACCCGCTCCGCCGTCTCCTGGCTGACGCTGGCGCGCTTGTTGATCACCCGGTCCACCGTGGCCAGCCCCACCCCGGCCTCTCTGGCCACATCCGTCATTGTCGGACCCATGCCGCTGCCCTCCATCATGAGGTTTTTTATCAAAGCCATCACAGGATGTTGTGATAGCGGCTGATGCAAAATGAGGCATCAGGATTGTGCCTTTCACGTTGCTGATTATACTCGATTTACCGAGCAAAAGCCTTGATCGGCAACAAGTTGTCGCGGCCGCTTCATCTAGACAAACAAACACAGGAGGATGATGAAAAATGATAAAAAACATGAAAGCACGGGACTACAGTCTCGAAGGGCCGTGCGGCCAAGAAGCCGCCGCCAAAGGGCTGGTCTCGGCACAGTGGTTTGCCTGCCAGGTAGACCGCAAGCAGATGAAGCAGCTGATGCAGCGCGACGACTGGCAGGCGCTGAAATACCTGGGCAGCTGGCTGGCGTTGCTGCTCGGCAGCGGCGTGCTGGCCTACCACGCCTGGGGCACACCGTGGGCGGTGCCGGCCTTCCTGCTGTACGGGCTGCTGTATTCCGCCGGCGAGCACGGCTCGCACGAGCTGTCGCACGGCACACCGTTCCGCAGCGGCTGGCTGAACACCTTCTTCTTCCAGCTCACCTCCTTCCTGGCGCTGCATGAAACCGTGTTCTGGCGCTGGAGCCACGCCCGCCACCATACCGACACCATCATCGTCGGCAACGACCGCGAAATCGCCTTTCCGCGCCCGGTAAAACTGGCCGGGCTATTCGCCGACTTCTTCTTCCTCAAGTCCGGCAGCATCGAATTGCTGCGCACCATCCGCCACGCCTTCGGCAGCGTCAGCAGCGCCACCCGCTCCTTCGTGCCGGCGTCCGAGGTTGGCCGCATGATCCGCGCCAGCCAGGTGTACACGCTGATCTTCGCCGCCACCATCGCCGCCTGCATCTACAGCGGCAGCATCCTGCCGGCAATGTTCATCGTGCTGCCGCGCTTCTACGGCTCGCCGCTGACCCAGGTGTTCAACATCACCCAGCACGCTGGCCTGGCCGAGGACGTGCTGGACCACCGCCTGAACACCCGTACAGTGATCTTTAACCCGCTGTTCGCCTTCCTGTACATGAAGATGAACTACCACGTGGAGCACCACATGTTCCCGATGGTGCCGTTCTACAACCTGCCCAAGCTGCACGCGCTGATCAAGGACCAGTGCCCGCCGGCCCACCCCGGCCTGGCCGACGCCTACCGCGAGATCATTCCGGCGCTGTGGCGCCAGCGCAGCGACCCCGGCTACACCATCCCGCGCCAGCTGCCGCCACTGCCTGCCAGTCACGGCGTTGCGGCCAACCCTGAAGCCGTACGCAGCTACGCCTGAACACCGACAACAGCGCCGGCCCGCGCCGGCGACACCCACCCCGAGGAGCCCCACCATGAGCCACTGGACCGCCGCCTGTGATGTCGATGACATCGAGCAGGAAGACGTACTGCGCTTCGACCACGCCGGCCGCACCTATGCCATCTACCGCGCGCCGGATGACCAGTTCTACGCCACCGCCGGCACCTGCACCCACGAGAAGGTGCACCTGGCCGACGGCCTGGTGATGGACCACATCATCGAATGCCCGAAGCACAACGGCCGCTTCGACTACCGCAGCGGCAAGGCGCTGGGCGCGCCGGTGTGTGTCAACCTGCAGACCTACCCGGTCAAGCTGGAAGGCGGCCGGGTGTGGATTGCGCTGGCCGATGCCTGAACGGAGCCGCACCATGAGCCATCCCGCCCCCATCATCATCGTCGGTGCCGGCCATGCCGGCGGCCGCGCCGCGCTGGCGCTGCGCGAACAGGGCTACGCCGGCCGCCTGCTGCTGATCGGCGACGAGCCGCACCTGCCGTACGAGCGTCCGGCGCTGTCCAAGCAGCTGCTGCTGGACAGTCAGCCGGCGGACGCCTGCCACATCGGCTGCGCCGAGCAGTACCAGGCACAAGCCATCGAGCGGCTGGCCGGCGTGCGCGTCGCCGCCATCCAGCCGCAAGCGCGGCGCATTTGCCTGCACGACGGCCGCGAGCTGGATTACCACCGGTTGCTGCTGGCCACCGGCGGCCGCGCGCGCCAGACCAGCTTGCCGGGAGCTGATCTCGCCGGCGTGCAGCTGCTGCGCACGCTGGACGACGCCGCCGCGCTGCGGCCACGGCTACAGGCCGGGCAGCGGCTGCTGGTAGTGGGCGGCGGCTTCATCGGGCTGGAAGTGGCCGCCAGCGCGCGGCAGCTGGGCTGCGCAGTGACGGTGCTGGAAGCCGGCGACAGGTTGGCCGCACGCGCCTTGCCGCCGCTGATTTCCGAAAAACTGCTGGCGCTGCACCGCGCACGTGGCGTGGAAGTGCGCCTTGGCTGCCAGATCGCGGCTTTCCGCGGCGACGGCAGCGTCAGCGCGGTAGAGCTGGCCGATGGCGAGCTGCTGGCCTGCGACACGGTGCTGGTCGGCATCGGCATCCAGCCCAACACCGAGCTGGCCGCCGCCGCCGGGCTGGCGGTGGGCAACGGCATCCGCGTCGATGCCCGGCTGCGCACCAGCGACGCGCAGATCTACGCGGTGGGCGACGCCTGCGAGTTTCCCTGTCCCGTCAGCGGCCAGCCGCAGCGGCTGGAAACCTGGCGCAACGCCGAGGAACAGGGCCGCCACGTGGCGCGCACCCTGCTGGGCGCCGACGACGCCTATGCCGCGCTGCCGTGGTTCTGGTCCGACCAGTTCGACCACAGCCTGCAACTGGCCGGCCAGCTGCAGGCTGCGGCCAACTGTGTGACCCGTGCGCTGCCGGATGACGGCGTGCTGCTGTTCTACCTCGATGCGGCGGAGCGCCTGCAGGGCGCCTGCGGCTGGGGTGCCGGCAACAGCATCGCCCGCGACATCAAGCTGGCGGAGATGCTGATCCGCAGCGGCAAGGCGCTGCCCGCCGCCGCGCTGGCCGACCCGGCCTGCAGCCTGAAATCCCTGCTCAAAGGAGTGACCAGTGTCTAAGCCGTTGCTGATCTTTCAATCGATGTGGGCGATGGAAGGCATCCATCCCCACGGCCACACCGCCAGCGTGGAGGACAACCTGCAGCAGCTGGCCGCCGCCGGCTTCGACGGCTTTACCGACCACTACTACCGGCGCGCTCACGTGCAGCGGCTGGCGGCCAGCGCCCGGGAGCTGGGCCTGCAGGCCGAGGGCCAGGTGTTCCCCACCGACATCGACGGCCTGCAGCCGGCGCTGGAGCTGGGTAGCGAGTTTGGCTGCCACCACATCACCATCCAGGCCGACCTGCGCCCGCGCACGCTGCGCGAGGCGATCCGCGTGCTGGAAGGCTGGCAGCGGCTGGCGGAGCAGGTGGACTTCCCGGTGCTGGTGGAAACCCACCGCTACCGGCTGACCAACGACCTGCTGTTCACGCTGGACGTGCTAGAGCAGCTGCCCGACCTCAAGCTGCTGGCCGACCTGTCGCACTACGTGGTGGCGCGCGAGCTGCCACTGCCGCCGGCAGCGGCGGATCAGCAGCAGATGCACACCATTCTGGATCACAGCTGGGGCTTTCACGGCCGGGTGTCCAACGGCCACCAGGTGCAGGTGCCGCTGCGCTTTGCCCAGCACCAGCCGTGGCTGCAGCAGTTCCAGCACTGGTGGCGCTACGGCATGCACAGCTGGCGAGCGCGCGCGGCGGCGGGTGACACGCTGTCGTTCACCTGCGAGCTGGGGCCGGCGCCGTATGCCATTACCGGTGCCGACGGGCTGGACATCACCGACCGCTGGCAGGAGTCGCTGCAGCTGAAAGCTATCGTCCAGCAACTGTGGCGGGAGGTGGCGGTGTAGCGGGGCAGGCCAGGGTGTCATCGGCCTGCCGCAGGTCTATGAGTCATCACCCTCAGGCCGGGGCCGGCAGTTTGCCGGCCCTGGCGTTTGCTGCGTAGCGTCAGTCCGGTGGCGCTTTCTGGGTTAGCGGTTTGCGGCGCTAGCGCACCGTCTTCATGCGTGCCACCGCCTCGGCCAGGCGGTCAATACCGGTGGTGTAGGCGACGCGCACATAGCTGCCGGCGCGGTTGTTGCCGAAGTCCGCCCCCGGTGTGATCGCCACCTTGACCTCGTCCAGCATGCGCTGGCAGTAGGCAAAGCTGTCGGGCGTCACCGCCGACACATCTGCGTAGACGTAGAAGGCGCCATCCGGCACCGCGTCGATGCGCCAGCCCAGCGTCGGCAACACCTGCAGCAGGAAATCCCGCCGCCGGCCAAATTCGGCGCGGCGGCTTTCCAGGACGTCCAGCACCGCCGGCTGGAACGCCGCCAGCGCGGCGTGCTGCGCCGCCGCTGGCGGGCACAGGAACAGGTTCTGCGCCAGTCGGATCGCCGGCTCGACATAGGCTGGTGGCACCACCAGCCAGCCCAGTCGCCAGCCGGTCATCTGGAAATATTTGGAGAAGCTGTTGATCACGAAGGCGTCGTCTGCCAGTTGCAAGGCCGAGAACGAATCGGCGCCATAGGTCAGCCCCTGGTAGATCTCGTCCACGATCAGTGCACCGCCACGGGCGCGACAGCGCTCGGCCAGCGCGGCGATCTCGTCGCGGCTGAGCACGGTGCCGGTCGGGTTGGCCGGTGTGGCCACCATCGCCGCCACCGTGTTCGGCTGCCAGTTGGCGTCCAGCTCGTCGGCCAGCAACTGGTAACGCGTCGCAGCGCCGACCGGCACCGCCTGCGGCACGCCGCCGAGCAGGCTGACGAAGTGGCGGTTGCACGGGTAGGTCGGATCGGCCATCAGCACACCGTCTCCCTCGTCCACCAGCAGCGACAAGGCAATCTGCAGCGCGCCGGACGCACCCGGCGTGACGATGATGCGCTCCGGCGCCACCGTCACACCGAAGCGCGACTGGTAGAACGCGGCAATCGCCTGGCGCAGCTCGGCCAGTCCCTGCGCCGCGGTGTAATAGGTATGTCCCGCCGCCAGCGCCGCACGTCCGGCATCGACGATGGCCTGCGGCGTGGCGAAGTCCGGCTCGCCCACTTCCAGGTGGATCACATCATGACCGGCCGTCTGCAAGGCGCGGGCCTTTTCCAGAATCGCCATCACCTGGAACGGGGCAATGGCAGACAGGCGTTTTGACAGTTTCACGGCAATCCCTTTGTTGAAGTTATCGACGCGCAGCACGGCGCATCATCGACAGCCAGTATGCCGCAGCCACCGCCGTGCACCAATATTCATGAAATACGCTTGACAGATCAAGATTCGATATCTACAATGCGCAGCCTGAGTCGGAGAGGTGGCAGAGTGGTCGAATGTACCTGACTCGAAATCAGGCGTACGTGCGAGCGTACCGAGGGTTCGAATCCCTCCCTCTCCGCCAGACCAGCATCTAAGCCCTTGAGCAATCAAGGGCTTTTTTGTTTTGCCCTTCTCAGGAAACGCCGGTTTCCGTCCCTGATTCCATTCTGCAAAATCTACAAATGTTCTACAAAAACCGTTTGTGGCCACCTTTCAAGGCTTTGATTTTCAAGAAAATGTTCGCTGAAAATCAGTCAGGAGCATGCATCAGGCACAGACAGCGAGAAAAATCAATGCTTTGCATGCACCCAATCACTCGCCCTTAAGTTCTTATCAGTCATGCCAATGCGCTATCATGGCAGCTATCGGCCACAAGCGGCCATTTCGGTTGGTGCTCCTGAGCAGTCAGACTGTGATGTCAAGGCTCAGCGGTTCGTTAATGATCAGCTTTTCGCTCGCAGGTGAATCGTCTAAACCCTGTTAGCCATCTTCAAAATGCGTATACCCAGAGCCGTTCTTTCGTTGGCCTTCGGCATAGTCGCCACGGTCGCCAATGCCAGCCCATGCCAAGAGTCCAAGTTGGAAGCGTTGGCTGAAACACATCCGGAGTGTAGGTTCTACAAGGGTACAAGCTACTTTAGGGCCAAAGAGTACTCGAGCGCACTTGATCAATGGCAGGCGCTCGTGGATCTACAAGACATCCCTAAGGAACTTGAGTACCTACGGGTCGATGCCCAGAACAACCTGGGCTTCCTCTACTTCATGGGCTGGGGTGTGAAGCAGAACAAGGAGCGGGCCATTCAGCAGTACTGGCTGCCTGCTGAAAAAGCCGGGCACGAGGAGGCTGCCTATCACCTTTGTCACACGTATGCTATAGAGAGTCCCGAACTCGCCCTCGGCTACTGCCGTGAAGCGCTTCGTCGCTATGACAGGATCGGTCGGACCGACGGTGACACTAACGAAATCATCGCTCAGATTCGACAACTAATCTCGTGGCTTGAGGAGAGGTGATGCCTAACCAATGCCGGCTCCTGGCCGGGGTACCTTGCACCAGCCTACGGCTGCACTCGACCAAGAGCGGATAGTCGATAACTATGCTGGATAGCGGACAAGCAAAGGTTCTGCGACCGTGTTCCACCCAAATTTTTAACAATATACTGACGGAGCTTTCAGTTTATTAACTGCTAGGCATGGATACCCAGTCTTCATTCCCATTCTTCATGCCCACAGATTCTCGTCCGTTGAGCACTCAGGAGCGAGTTATTGTGGAGCGGCTTATTCGCGAACTGTCACCAAGGTTTTCGGGGCAAGTAGATGCGCTCAACGTAGTAGGCCGATGCGGTTGTGGCATTTGTCCAACTGTCTTTTTTCAAGCCTACGAGGCCGGCGACACCGAGACAGACATTGCGACTATGGCAGGAAGAGATAGCTCCGGAGGGCTAGTTGCAGTTGTGCTGCTTGAGAAAGCTGGAGCGCTTTCACAGCTTGAGTTCTACTCCATAGATGGGCATGACCCTTGGGGGCTTCCGATTGCGGAGACATTGGGGCCGTTGTAACACCATGGCTAGCTCCCCGTTCCTGAACGCCTGCTTCTTGAAGCCGCCAAATACAGCTTAGTGTCGACTACTGCCATGGGGTTGTTGACCGCAGCCGGTCAGAAGCAGCCATTTGGCGCACGTCGTGATTAGCGGGCGTCACAGTATGCAGGGATAATAATTCAATGAAGTACAAACACATTAATGCCATGCTTCACAACTTTGGCCACTCCTTCGTAAGCTCCATGAATTACATCGATGACGAATACATCATTGACGTGTTGACCGAGCTGGCCTTTCAAGCTCCTAGGCATGAACTCGAAATTAATTTCTCTACGGGTCACATTTCACCGCCTGGTGAATATCCGGTGAGGCTCTACAAGTCTATTGGTTACTGGAAAGAATGGTTACCCAAGCACATGGAGCATCACAGAATCAATCCCTCTGCATTGTCAGAGGTGCATCTCAGATTTCGTCTGGTAAGAGATGGTCGCGAAGTTATTGTTGCCACGTCTGATGACAGGGGCAAGAACTACAAGGTGTTTGTACATGGCTAATGCCTAGATCATTTTGAATCCAATTGTTAGTGGTCCGCTTTCCTTGTAGGTAAACGTCTGCTTGGGGGCGCAAGCTGCCGACAGAAGATTCTCGGCCGATACGGCCTCCACTACAGAAGGCATGCCCACCCTTCTACAAAAAACAGCCACACCCTAGCAAAATAAGGCTGTAACGGCTTATTACAAAGCATTTTTGTAGAAGAAAAAATCGGATAAGCTACTGAAAATATTGAATTTGCCACCTAACTCGAAATCAGGCGTACGTGCGAGCGTACCGAGGGTTCGAATCCCTCCCTCTCCGCCAGACCAGCATCTAAGCCCTTGAGCAATCAAGGGCTTTTTTGTTTTTCTGGGGAGGCTGCGGCTGTCGCCGCGATAATCGCCTGCCAGAATCCCTTCTTTGCCTTCTGAGCAATCACGCCGTGCCGCCCGCGCAAGGCGCTGAATTCAATGGAGGTTACCCGCTGTCGGCCAGTCGGTCGGCACCCGGGTTAAGCGCTCCGGTGCGCGTAATGCGCTCTCCAAAAAACCATCTGAAGATCGACCCAGTGACGAGATAAGCACTGTCGGGGCTGCTTTCCGGAAAGAAACAGCCTTCTTCCTTCTGCTTCGCCTGACTGCGTGATGCCCAACGCGCCGCCTGCGTAGGTCAGGGGAACGTGTTTGGCAGCTAGCTGCTGCGCGCCAGCCACAACGTCGCCAGCAGTGCGCAGACGGCGTGGCTCCATGCCAGCCAGCGCAGTGCGCTGGCGGTGTCCTGTGGCGAGCGCCAGCTGATGATGAAGGGGCGACGGTCGGTGGGGCGTTGTAGGTGATGACTGAGCGGGATGGCGGCCAGTGCGCGGTGGTTGCGGCCAACCTCGCCGTGGGCGGTTTGGCGGGCGCGTTCCCACTCCTCGCTGCTGAGCGTGCCGTCGCCGTCCTTATCGAAACGGCGCAGCAGTTGCGCCGGATCCTGTTTCCATTCGTTCAGCGTCAGCTGCAGGTCGTCGCGAAAGGCCTGCCGGTCCGGTTGGCCGCCGAGGCTGCGCAGCTCGCCCAGCGTGTACAGCGGGTCGCCGATGGCGATCCAGCGCTCGCTCAGCACGTCGTCGCCGTCGTGCCAGCTGCGCTGGTGGCGGGTCTCGATGCTGGCGCCGGCCGGCTGCACGATGATCTCGCCGCGACGGTCCAGCAGCCGGAACGAGTCGTCGCTGCGCAGGCGTTCGCTGCGTCGCGGGCCTTGCTGGCGACCGTTGGGGCGCCGCTCCGCCTGGTACCACACGCAGCGCATGCCGCCAAACGGTGTCACCAGCGGCGGGCCGTCCAGCGCCGCCGCCTCGCCAAAACATTCGCAATAACCCTGCGCCGCCGCCTGCGAGGTGGTGGTCGGGGTGTCGGCCACGTGGCGGTACTGGCGGTAGAAGTACAGCCACAGTGCCACGCCGAACAGGGCGCCGGCCGCCGGCAGCAGCCGCGGCGGCAGTTCTTCTAGTTGCCAGGCCAGCAGGGGCAGCAACAGGTAGGGCAGCAGCGAGGCGTAGCGCTGTTGCAGCGCCGCGAGCAGGCTCATGGTGGGGTGGCTCAGCGTTCGAACTGCGCCTTAACGTCGACGTCGCGTTTTTCCGCTTCGGCAAAACGCAGCGCGCGCGCAGTGCGGAAGCCGAACAGGTTGGCGACGAACACGTCGGGGAATTGCTCGATGCGCACGTTGTTGTTGTTGACCGCTTCGTTGTAGAGTTCGCGGCGATCGGCAATGCCGTCTTCCAGCTGGCTGATACGCTGTGCCAGGTGGCGGAACTGCACGTCGGCCTTCAGTTCCGGATAGGCTTCGGCTACCGCGAAAATCTGGCCGAGCAGGCCGCGCAGCTGGCCTTCCAGTTCGCCGATGCGGCCAACGTTGCCGGCGCGGGCGGCCTCCGACATCGCGGCGCGCGCTTCCATTACCTGCGTCAGGGTGTCCTGCTCGAACTGGCCGTAGTGGCGGCAGATATCGACCAGCTTGGGGATCTCGTCGTGGCGCTGTTTCAGCAGCACGTCGATATTGGCCCAGCTCTTGCTGACCTCGTGCTTCAGGCGCACCAGGCCGTTGTAGAGCAGGATGCCGTAGAAAAGCAGCACCACGAATGCAGAAACGAACAGGAAAAATGGCATGAGCGGGTGTCCTTTGAAATTCGATGCCATCGTCACCGCAGCGCTGGCGGGTGTCAAGAAAGGGGCGAGATGACTTCTCTCAATATTGTCGGTGGCGGGCGTCTGGGCAAGAGCGTGGCGCGGCTGGCGCACGATAGCGGCCGCTACCGCATCGGCGCGCTGCTGTGCCGCAGTCAGGCGTCGGCGCTGGCGGCGCGTGACTTTGTCGGCGCCGGCGTGGCGCTGACGACGCTGGCGGACTTGCCGGCGGCCGACATCACTCTGCTGGCGGTGCCGGACGGCGAGATTGCCGGTGTGGCCGCCGCGCTGGCGACGGCGGGGGTGATTGCCGCCGGCAGCGTGGTGTGTCACGCCAGCGGTGTCGGCGAGGCGGCCTTGCTGGCGCCACTGGCGGCGCAGGGCATGCACTGCGCCAGCCTGCATCCGGCGTTTTCCTTTGCCGATCCGGCGCGCGCGGTGGCCGGCTTTGCCGGTACCCGCTGTGCGCTGGAGGGCGACGCGGCGGCATTGCCGTTGTTGCAAAGGTTGGCCGCAGACATCGGCGGCGTGCCCTTCGTGCTGGCTCCGGGCGGCAAGGCGGCCTACCACGCCGCGCTGTCGATTGCCTCGAATTACCTGGTGACACTGCATGATCTGGCGGCGCGGGTGGCGGCACAGGCCGGCATGACGGACGACATCGCCGCCGCGGTGCTGGGCGGGCTGATGCGGCAGACGCTGGACAACACTCTGGCGCTGGGGCCAGCGGCGGCGCTGACCGGCCCCATCGCGCGTGGCGATGCCGGCACCGTGGCGCGCCACCGGCAGGTGTTGTTGGCGACGGACGACGCACTGTACTGCGCACTGGGCGTGGCGACGGCAAGGTTGGCCGCAGCGCGGCTGGATGAATCAGCCCAAGCGGCGTTGTGTCAGGTGCTGCAAGCCGGATTCAGCGCGGCGTGAGTGGTGTGGTGACAGAGTCGGATGGTGCCTGGCGATAACCCTGGCGTAACAGGCTGGCGATCAGCCACTGCACTCCCTTGCGCGCCACCCAGATATTGCGTGCCAAGTACGGCAGGCAGACGAGTGGAAGCTCCACCGGGCGGCTGGCCAGCAGCAGCCCGGCAAAGGCGAACTCGGACAGCAGCAGCCAGCGCGCGTGCCAGCTCAGCCCTTCGCTCAACGCCCACAGCGTGGGCGTGATTACGGCAAGCCAGTTGAAGCCGCTGCCCACCTGACGCTCGGGCAGGGTGGGGTGGTAGAAGCGGAGGTGTGCGCTGGCGGCCACGCTTGCTGCCTTAGCTGGCGTGAATCACGAAAATCGCCGGGCGCTTGTGGAAGTCCGGCGTCTGTTTCGGCCAGTCCTTCACCAGCCGGCTGACGATGGTCTGCGTCGGCGCGGTCAGGTCGGCGGCCACGCACAGGCGGGTGGCCGGTGCCAGCGTCTCGAGCAGCTGTTGCAGCAGCGCGTTGTTGCGGTACGGCGTCTCGATGAACAGCTGGGTTTCGTTGTTCTGTTTGGATCGCAGTTCCAGCGCCTTGATCGCTTTGGCGCGCTCGGCGGCGTCCACCGGCAGGTAGCCGTGGAAGGCGAAGCACTGGCCGTTGGCGCCGCTGGCCATCATCGCCAGCAGGATCGACGACGGCCCGATCAGTGGCTCCACGCGATAGCCTTTCTCGTGCGCCAGTGCCACCAGCTGCGCGCCGGGGTCGGCCACCGCCGGGCAGCCGGCTTCCGATACCAGTCCCACGTCTTGGCCGGCGGCCAACGGTGCCAGCAGCGCGGCGACTTCCGCCGGCTTGGTGTGCTCGTTCAGCGTGTTCATCACCAGCTCGCGGATCGGCGTGCTCACACCGAGCTGCTTCAGGTGCTTGCGCGCGGTCTTTTCCGCTTCCACCACGAAATGACTGATGTGGGTGACGCGGGCGCGCTCGCCCTCCGGTAGCCACGGAGTGTCGCCATCGCCCAGCGGGGTGGGGATCAGGTACAGGGTGCCGGCCATCACAGGATCTCCACTCCTTCGTTCTGCAACATGGTCACCAACGCGAATAGCGGCACGCCGATCAGCGCGTTGGGGTCGTCGGCTTCCACCTTTTGCAGTAGCGCGCCGCCCAGCGTTTCGCTCTTGGCGCTGCCGGCGCAGTTGAGCGCGTCCGGCTCGCGCGTCAGGTAGTTGCGGATCTGCTGTTCGGTCAGCTGGCGCAGGGTGACTTTAGTGATGCCGACGTCTTCCTGGATGTGGCCGCTCTTGCTGTTATAAACCGCCAGTGCCGAGTGGAACACCACGGTGCGGCCGCTCATCCACTTGAGCATCGCCACGCCGTTTTCGAGACTACCGGGCTTGCCGATCTGCTGACCGTCAAGCAGTGCCACCTGGTCGCCGCCGATGATTAGCGCCTCCGGGAAGCGTTCCGCCAGCGACATCGCCTTGCTGCGCGCCAGGCGCACGGCGGTGTCGAGTGCGGTTTCGCCCGCAAGCGGGGTTTCGTCGCACACCGGCGCCACGGCGGTGACCGGCAGGCCGAGGCGTTCCACGATTTCGCGGCGGTAGGGAGAGGTAGAGGCAAGCACGATCTGCATATCGGTCATCCGTGGTAAAGAGGGTGCAGGCTGCCTGTTGCATCAATGGCTTGTTGCCGCCGCTGCCGCAGTCAGTATGCTGGTTTGTTTTGACAAAGTGATGGCGCTGATAATATCATGCCGGGTTTATGTCTAACCCGATTTTGATTGATCCGCTCGCGTTTGCCCGCGATGGCGCTTCGTTGCAAAACGAACGGCCGGTTGCGACGCTCGCCGAGCGCGTACATGAGCTGCTGGCATCCGATGCTGGCGTGGTGAAATTCGAGGTGGAAGGTTTTCAGGACCGTCTGCTGCGACCTTCGCTGCGTTACCGTCTGTCTGCCACGCTCAGCGTTGAATGTCAGCGTTGCCTGACGCCGATGCCGTTCGAACTGGAAGCAGGGGGTGTGATTACTCTGTTCTCCCGCGAGGACAAGCTGGAAGCAGCGGTAGAGGCCGATGACGAACTGGACGCCATTCTGGCGGAAGAAACTTTCGACGTTATCGCACTGATCGAAGACGAAATTATCATGGGCTTGCCGCTGTCGTTGATGCACGACGACTGCGACACGGATGAACTGAAGCGCGCCAAGGCTGACAAGCCTAATCCGTTTGCGGTATTGGCGGTGTTGAAGCAATCCAAGTCCTGAACGTTTAACTTGAATCCTTAGGAGTCGACCATGGCTGTTCAACAGAACAAAAAGTCCCCGTCCAAGCGTGGCATGCACCGCGCACACGATTTTCTGACCGCTCCGTCGCTCGCTAAAGAGCCGACTACCGGTGAAACCCACCTGCGTCACCACATCAGCCCGAACGGCTTCTACCGTGGTCGCCAGGTTGTGAAGGCCAAGGGCGAGTAATCGCTCCTTACTATTATCCTTACCTTCATAACAACAGGTAGGTTAACTACCGTGTCACGTTGATGACTATCACCGTAGCGGTCGATGCAATGGGCGGTGACGTTGGCCTCAAGGTCACTGTCCCTGCATCTGTCCAGTTCCTTAGCGACACTCCCGATGTCAATCTTGTACTGGTGGGCGATCAGGCGGCAATCGAAGCCGAGCTGATGGCACTGCCCGATTCCGTGCGCGCGCGCATCACGGTTCGTCATGCCTCCGAAGTGGTGGGGATGGACGAGTCGCCGCAGCTGGCACTGAAGAACAAGAAAGACTCGTCGATGCGGGTGTCGATCAATTTGGTCAAAGAAGGCCTGGCGCAGGCAGCGGTTTCCGCAGGGAACACCGGCGCGCTGATGGCGACGGCCAAATTTGTCCTGAAAACCATTCCCGGTATTGACCGCCCCGCCATCGCCAAGATGATGCCCGGCGTCAAGGGCAATACCTGCGTGCTGGATCTGGGTGCCAACATCGATTGCTCGCCGGAGCAGTTGTTGCAGTTTGGTATCATGGGGTCAGAACTGGTGGCCAGCCTCGAACACCGGACGAATCCAAGCGTCGGCTTGTTGAATATCGGCTCCGAGGATATCAAGGGCACCGAGTCGATCAAGCGGGCGGCAGAGCTGCTGCGCGAATCCGGCCTGAATTTCTACGGTAACGTCGAAGGCAACGACATCTTCAAATCGACGGTAGATGTGGTAGTCTGCGACGGATTTACCGGTAATGTTGCGCTGAAAGCCTCCGAGGGGTTGGCGCACATGATTTCTACATTCCTGCGCGAAGAGTTTGCCCGCACGTGGTGGACCAAGCTGTGCGCCCTGGCCGCGATGCCGGTGCTCAAGCTGTTCAAGGCCCGTGTGGATCCCCGTCGTTACAATGGCGCCAGTTTTCTGGGGCTGCGGGGCATCGTGGTGAAAAGCCACGGCGGTACTGACGCGCTGGGGTTTCGTATCGCGCTGGAGCAGGCTTGCGAGGAAGTTCGCGCCAACGTGATTGGTCACATTGCAGACCGGGTTGCCGTTCAATTACAAAATATCAAGCAATCCGAGTCAGAAGCTAAAGACAGCGCATGACCTATTCCCGCATTCTCGGTACCGGCAGCTATCTGCCGGAACTACTGATGACGAATGCGATGTTGGCTGAACGTGTCGAAACCAGTGACGAGTGGATTGTCTCTCGCACTGGTATTCGTGCGCGCCACATCGCCGCCGATGACCAGAAGACCAGTGACCTGGCCTATCTGGCGTCGCTCAAGGCTATTGAAAGCGCCGGTATCGAGGCCAGCGAGCTGGACCTGATCATCGTCGCCACCACCACGCCGGACATGGTGTTCCCCAGTACCGCCTGCATCCTGCAGGAAAAGCTCGGCGTGCCGGGCATTCCTGCGTTTGACGTACAGGCCGTGTGCGCCGGCTTCATGTACGCGCTGGTCACCGCCAACAACTACATCAAGGTCGGCATGGCCAAGAAGGTGCTGGTGGTCGGTGCCGAGCTGATGAGCCGTATCCTGGACTGGGATGACCGCCGTACCTGCGTGCTGTTTGGCGATGGCGCTGGCGCCATGGTGCTGGAGGCATCGGACGAACCGGGCTTGCTGCACGCCAAGCTGGCCGCCGACGGTCGCTATCAGGGCATCCTGAATACCCCGGCACAGATCGCCGGCGGCAAGATCCAGGGCATGCCTTACCTGCACATGGATGGCCCGGCCGTGTTCAAGTTCGCGGTCAAGGCACTGTCCGACATCGCGGAAAAGACGCTGGACGAAGCCGGCGTGGCGCAAGCCGATGTCGACTGGCTAGTGCCGCACCAGGCCAACCTGCGCATCATCGAATCCACTGCCAAGCATCTGAAACTGTCGATGGACAAGGTGATTGTTACCTTGCCGGAACAGGGCAATACCTCGGCGGCCTCCATTCCACTGGCGTTTGACTGCGCGGTGCGCGATGGTCGCATCCAGCGTGGCCAGACCGTGCTGCTGGAAGGCATCGGTGGCGGCTTTGCCTGGGGCGCGGTGCTGCTGCGCTTCTAAGGTGCTGTGCGCGGCAGGGGAGCACCTGTCGCGCCTTGCGCTGTGAAACTGTCAAAACATCGTCCAGCTGCAGTGAACTGCGGCGATCATACGAGCGTTTGACAGTTTCTTTTGCATAAATCGCAGCAAGCGGTCATCATTCACCCCGTTTCAAAAGGAGACCCCGAGATGGCGTTTGCCTTTCTTTTTCCCGGCCAGGGCTCGCAGAGCCTGAAAATGATGGACGGCTTTGCCGACCTGCCGGTAGTAAAACAGACATTTGACGAAGCCTCGGCCGCCCTTGGTGAAGACCTGTGGGCCATGCTGCAGGCGGAGACGCCGGAGGCGATCAACGCCACGGTCAATACCCAGCCGCTGATGCTGGCCGCCGGTGTTGCGACCTATCGCGCCTGGCTGGCGCAAGGCGGTGCCTTGCCGGTTGCCCTCGCCGGGCACAGCCTAGGCGAGTACAGCGCGCTGGTGGCTGCCGGGGCGCTAGATTTTGCCGACGCGGTGAAGCTGGTGCGCCTGCGCGCCGAAGCGATGCAGGATGCGGTACCGGCCGGTGAGGGCGCGATGGCTGCGATCCTTAACCTGTCCGACGACGACATCCGCGCCGCCTGTGCCGAAGCGGCGCAGGGTGAAGTGGTGGAGCCGGTGAATTTCAATTCCCCGGGGCAGGTAGTGATTGCCGGTAACAAGGCTGCGGTAGAGCGCGCGATGGAGCTGTGCAAGGCCAAAGGCGCCAAGCGCGCGCTGCCATTGCCGGTATCGGTGCCGTCGCACTGCTCGCTGATGAAGCCTGCCGCCGACAAGCTGGCCGCGGCACTGGCCACGATCCAGATCAACTCGCCGCAGATTCCGGTGCTGCATAATGCCGACGTTGCCGCCTATGACGACGCCGACCAGATCCGCGACGCGCTGACGCGTCAGCTGTATCGCCCGGTGCGCTGGACCGAAACCATCCAGCAGCTGGCTACTGGTGGCATCGTGCTGATGGCCGAATGCGGTCCGGGCAAGGTGCTGGCCGGTCTTGCCAAGCGTATCGATGGCAACGTGAACTGCCACGCGCTGACCGATGCCGCCAAGCTGGAAGCCGCTCGCGCCGAGCTGGGATGAACACGCCAGGGGTGGCCGCATGTGGCCGGCCGGGCAGGAGAGAGACTAATGAGTTTGCAAGGTAAAGTTGCGCTGGTTACCGGCGCCTCGCGCGGCATTGGTGCTGCCATCGCCGATACCTTGGCCGCCGCCGGCGCCAAGGTGATCGGTACTGCCACCTCCGAAGGCGGCGCTGCCGCCATCGGCGAGCGCCTGGCGCAGTGGGGCGGTGTCGGCATGGTGCTGAACGTCGGAGAAGACGGTGCCATCGACGCACTGGTCGACACCATCAGCAAGGAGTACGGCGATGTGGCGATTCTGGTGAACAACGCCGGCATCACCCGCGACGGCCTGCTGATGCGCATGAAGGACGAAGACTGGGACGCGATCATGGATACCAACCTGAAGTCGGTATTCAAGGCGTCCAAGGCCGTGATGCGCGGCATGATGAAGGCACGCTGGGGCCGCATCATCAACATCGCCTCGGTAGTCGGCGCGATGGGCAACGCCGGTCAGGCCAACTATGCCGCCGCCAAGGCCGGCATCATGGGCTTCACCAAGTCGATGGCGCGCGAAGTCGGTAGCCGCGGCATTACCGTGAACTGCGTGGCACCGGGCTTCATCGATACCGACATGACCCGCGCGCTGCCGGAAGCGCAGCGTGAGGCGTTGGTACAACAGATTGCACTGGGTCGCCTGGGCGCGGCACAGGACATCGCCGATGCCGTGGATTTCCTCGCATCTAACCGCGCGGCTTACGTGACAGGCCAGACCCTGCACGTGAACGGCGGCATGCTGATGCCGTAAGCGGCAACGGCAACGAATAGTTTTGTGGTTTTTGCCAGTGCAGCATGAACATGCTGGCGGGTCAAAAGCCGGACTGACTGCCGATTCGTGGCCAATATCATGGCAATGATGTGACTGCGGTAGGCTTGGGCAGGTTTTTTTTGTAGAATGGCGGGGTTTTGTTGTCCCGTACACAGAAAGGTAAAGGATTTAAACAAATGGAAAACATCGAAGCGCGCGTTAAAAAGATCGTTGCCGAGCAACTGGGCGTGAACGAAGCCGAAGTTAAAATCGACTCTTCGTTTGTTGACGATCTGGGCGCCGACTCCCTGGATACCGTTGAACTGGTAATGGCACTGGAAGAAGAGTTCGAGTGCGAAATCCCGGATGAAGAAGCCGAGAAGATCACCACCGTTCAGCAAGCAGTAGACTACGTTACGGCTCACCTGAACAAGTAATCCCCCCGGGGCTTACCAGGACCTCTGCCGGTGTAGCCTAGGCTCGCCTGCAGAGGTCTTTTGCTGTAGTGGCTCTGAAACGTGCGTTTGATTTAATGGTTCGCCATTAAGCGCCGTCCGTTCAGGACTATCGGGAGATTCCCTCCCTTTTTTCGCGGAGATACCCTGTGTCAAAACGCAGAGTAGTAGTGACCGGCCTGGGCCATGTGTCCCCGGTCGGCAACGATGTGAGCAGTGGCTGGGCCAATCTCCTGGCCGGCAAGAGTGGTATCACCACCATTACCCGCTTCGATGCCAGTGATATTGCCTGCCAGGTTGCGGGCGAAGTCAAAGGCTTCGACATTACCCAGTATATTTCGGCGAAAGACGCGCGCCGTATGGATGTGTTCATCCATTACGGCATCGCGGCTGCGCTGCAGGCGGTGGCTGATTCCGGCCTCGACGACGTACCGGGCCTGGACAAGACCCGCGTTGGCGTGAACATCGGTTCCGGTATCGGTGGCCTGCCGCTGATCGAGGAAACCGGCGTTGCCCGCCACGAAGGCGGCATCCGCAAGATCGGCCCGTTCTTCATCCCCGGCTCGCTGATCAACATGGTTGCCGGTCACGTATCCATTCTCAAGGGCTATCAGGGTCCGAGCTATGGCATCGTGTCGGCCTGCACCACCGGTGCGCACTGCATTGGCGACGCCGCGCGCGTGATCCAGTACGGTGACGCCGACGTGATGGTGGCCGGTGGCGCCGAAGGCACCATCTCCAGCCTGGCGGTGGGCGGTTTTGCCGCGATGAAGGCACTGTCGACCCGCAACGACGATCCGGCGACCGCTTCGCGGCCGTGGGACAAGGGCCGTGACGGCTTCGTGATGGGCGAGGGCGCCGGGGTGCTGGTACTGGAAGAGTACGAGCACGCGGTAAAGCGTGGCGCCAAGATCTACGCCGAGCTGGTTGGCTTTGGCATGAGCTCCGACGCGCACCACATCACCGCGCCGAGCGCGGAAGGCCCGGCCCGCGGCGTGCTGAACGCACTGCGTGACGCCAAGCTGAATCCCGAAGACGTGCACTACGTCAACGCGCACGGCACCTCCACGCCGCTGGGCGATGCCAACGAAACCAACGCGCTGAAGATCGCGTTTGGCGACCACGCCAAGAAGCTGGTAGTGAACTCCACCAAGTCGATGACCGGCCACCTGTTGGGCGGAGCCGGTGGTGTGGAAGCGATCTACTCGATTCTGGCGGTGCACAACCAGGTCTCGCCACCGACCATCAACCTGCACGATCAGGACATCGAAGGCGGCTGCGATCTGGACTACTGCGCCAATACCGCGCGCGATATGAAAATCGACGTGGCGATCTCCAACTCCTTCGGGTTTGGCGGTACCAACGGCACGCTGGTATTCAAGCGCGTGTAAGCCACGCCAAACGGTGTCGAAACCGTTGACAGCCAAGACCGCTGCGATAAACTCGCGCGGTCTTTTCTTTTTGCGGCCAACATGACGTTGCTGTTGCCGCAAGATGGCGGGTCGTGCCGGCAGTCGCAGCCGCGCTGGCAAGGCATGGCAGCGGATGTATAGTCCTATTAGGTGGTTGGTGGCGAGGAACAAGCGCCGCCGTCCGCGCCCAGCCAGCCGCCCCACCATCCTTGCCGCAACCGAACCTCAGGCCCTGCTGCCATGCACTGTGAACTGCTGAGTTTTACCCCCGATCTGCTGGCCTTGCACGCCCACGATCGCGCCCGTTTCCCGTACCTGATGCAGTCGTCGGGTGACAGCGGCTGGGACATCCTGATGGCCCTGCCGCAGCACACCCGTGTCTATCGCGAAGGCGAGGGCGCGTTGTTCCTCGACGACGTGCGCGCGCTGCCGCTGCCGCAGGCGGTGGCCAATCCGCACCGGCTGCCGTTCAGCGGCGGCTGGTTTGTCTATCTCGGTTACGACCTGCTGTCCGAGTTCGAGCCCAGCGTGCCGCAGGCAATCAGCGACAGCTTCCCGCTGGCGGTGCTCAGCCGCATTCCCGCCGCGCTGCTCTACGACCGCGTGAAGCGGGAAAGCTGGCTGCTGGCAGAAACGCCGGCGCAGCTGGACACGCTGAAACAGGCGCTGGTGGAGTCGGAGCCGTTTGCGGCCAACCCTGTGGTACTGCAGGAGCTGGAAGAAGACCCGCCGCACTGGTACACCGACGCGGTGGTCAAGCTCAAGGACTACATCTACGAAGGCGATGTGTTCCAGGTCAACATCTCGCGCGGCTGGCGCGCCACGCTGGCGGAGGACGTGCGTCCGGTGGACCTGTACGCTGCGTTGCGTCGTGCCAACCCGGCGCCGTTCTCGGCACTGGCCGATTTCGGTGACGCGCACATCGTCAGCTCATCGCCGGAGCGCTTGGTGCGTGTGCACGACGGCTGGGTCGACACCCGCCCCATCGCCGGCACCCATCCGCGCTCGCCCGATGCCGCCGAGGACTCCGCGCTGAAGCAGCGGCTGATCTCCAGCATCAAGGAGCGCGCCGAGCACGTGATGCTGATCGACCTGGAACGCAACGACCTGGGCCGCATCTGCCAGCCCGGCAGTGTGGAGGTCAACGAGCTGATGGCGGTGGCCAGCTACGCCTACGTGCACCACATCGAGTCCAATGTCCGTGGCCGCATCCGTGACGGTGTCAATACCGTCGACGTGTTCCGCGCTCTGTTCCCCGGCGGCACCATCACCGGCTGCCCGAAGGTGCGCACCATGCAGATCATCCGCGAGCTGGAAAACAGCGCGCGCCGCGCCTACACCGGCAGCCTCGGCTACCTCAACCGCGACGGCACGCTGGACCTCAACATCCTGATCCGGACCTTCATGCAGCAGGGGCAGCAGCTGCGCTTCCGCGCCGGCGGCGGCATCGTCGCCGATTCCGACCCGCAGCGTGAACTGCAGGAAACCCGCCACAAGGCGCGCGGCCTGCTGCGTGCGCTGGGCGTGGAGCAGGCCTGATGCTGGTCAACGGCCAGCCCGGCGACAGCATCAGTGCCGGCGACCGCGGCCTAGCCTACGGCGATGGCATCTACCGCACGCTGGAAGCCCGGCATGGTACGCCGCTGCTGTGGCACTGGCAGTGGCAAAGGTTGGCCGCAGACTGCACCGCGCTGCGCCTGCCGTGCCCGGACGAGGCGCTGCTGCTGCGCGAGATCGCCAGCGTTACGGCCAAGCTTGAACGTGCAGTGGTCAAGATCGTGCTCACCCGCGGCGTCGGCCAACGCGGCTATGCAATGCCGGCAGCGTGCATGCCGACGCGCATCGTCAGCGCCAGCACTTGGGCGGGTTACCCGGCCGAGCGCGCGGCACTGGGCATCGCCGCCCGCTGGTGCGACACGCGGCTGGCAATCCAGCCGAGTCTGGCCGGCATCAAGCACCTCAATCGCCTGGAAAACGTGCTGGCGCGCAGCGAATGGACGGACCCGGCCATCGCCGAAGGGCTGATGCTGGACATGGACGGCACGGTGGTGGAGGGCATCATGAGCAACCTGTTCATCGTGCGTGCCGGCGAGCTGATCACCCCGCTGCTGGACCGCTGCGGCGTGTCCGGCGCCATGCGCGCCTGCGTGATCGACACGGCGGCCAACCTCGGCCTGCACGTGCGCGAGGTGCGGCTGTCACCGGATGAGGTCATGGCCGCGGACGAAGCCTTCGTCTGCAACAGCCTGGCCGGCATCTGGCCGCTGCGGCAGCTGGCAGAGCGGCAGTGGCAGCCCGGCGCGCTGACCCGTCGCCTGCAGCAGCTGATCTGAGCTATCGCCGGCGGCTAGCGCTGGCCGGCACCCACCATTCCCCTGAACTGAGCCTTGCCTCACGGCTGTTCACCGCCATGCCCTTGGTGATACGGACTCAGTGCCATCCCGCCAGTGTGCGCCACGCCAGCAGCAGCGCAAAGCCGATCAGCAGCACGCCGCAGGCCTTGTCGACCAGCAGCTGCCCGCGTGCGCCCAGCCGCGATAGCAGCCGGCCGCCACCGTAGGCCAGCAGCAGCCACCACAGCGCCGAGCCGGCAAACACGCCCACCACCATCAGCACGCTGTCGGCCAGCGATGGCGTGCGCGCGCCGGCCAGTCCGGCGAAGATGGCGATGAAGGACAGGATGGTCATCGGGTTGGTCAGCGTCAGCGCCAGCGCGCTGCTGTAGGCGCGCGGTAGGCTGTGCGCACCGGCGGCACGGGCGGCGTGGCTGGCCGCGTCGCGGCGCAGGGTGGCGATGCCCAGATACAGCAGCAGCACGCAGCCGGCCAGCGCCAGCGGTGTCGCCAGCCGCGTCAGCAGCGCGATCAGCGTGCCGAGGCCGGCGGCACCGATCGCGGCGTAGATGGCGTCGGCGGTGGCGGCGCCCAGCCCGGTGACAAAGCCGGTGGCCGCGCCCTGGCGCAGCGTGCGCTCGATGCACAACAAACCCACCGGCCCGACCGGCGCGGCAATCGCCAGCCCGATGAGGGCTGCTTCGACAAATAAATAGCTGCTTTGCATGGCGTCTGGCTCCTCGATGTGATGCCCTAGTGTGCGACGGCGCCGCCGCGCGCGCCATGAGCTATCTTCGCCAGAATGCGATGTCGGGTTTATATTCTTAGGCCAAACAGCAGAAAGGCTTGCAAATGGAAGTGGATGGCAAATCGTGGCTGATCCTGCAGGCGTTGCAGGACAATGCGCGGCAATCGCTGACCGAACTGGCGCAGACGGTAGGGCTGTCCGTGCCGGCGGTATCGGAGCGGGTGAAACGGCTGGAAGAGGCGGGGGTGATCAGTGGCTACCATGCCGTGGTGGCGCCGCTGAAGGCCGGCTTTGCGCTGTCGGCGCTGGTCGGCATCACCGTGCCGCAGCCGGCGAAGAAGATGCTGCTGGAAAGGTTGGCCGCAATGGCGGAGGTGCAGGAGTGTCACCATGTGACCGGCGTCGACTCCTACGTCTTTCGCGTGCTGGCGCGCGACGTGTCACATCTGGAGCTGCTGGTATCGCGGCTGAACGATCTGGGCGAAACGCGCACCAGCATCATCCTGTCCACACCGCTCAGTAACCGCCCGGTGCTGCCGCCGCGTTAAGGGGGAGCAGGTGATCTTTCCTAGGAGGATGGATGCCTGCTATCAACCCGAAGCTGCCCGATGCTTATGTGGAGTTAGAGCACGGTTCCTCGGCCAAGACGGACTCTTCCCACGTGAATAAAAATGGCTGCTTTTTAACTGAAAGCAGCCATTCCTTATTGTTTCCCTCGTAAACCATTGTAGTAAGGCTTACACCTCAGATCCGGTGCGCTGGCGGTCCTCCAAAACTGCTCCAAATGCGCACCAGACCGCTACCAATGGACCTGATTGTGACCGTTACCGGATGGTAAGAAGCGTACCGACCATGGGGGCATATCAGAGAGGGGTAGTGGTGAATACGATTACCAATTAGACCACTCTCTGTGGTGATTAAGATCAGCCTTGGCTACGCACCAATGCCCGCCTCGTTACAATGGACTGATACAGCGTGGCGGCAGCCTGTTGAGCGGCGGCATCCTCATCGGCGCCGATTGGTTTCAGCCTCACGCCGTCCCGTCCCTCGACGTAGAGCGGGCCTCCGATATCATCGTCGTAGTTTGAACCATCTTCGTGGAAAGCCCGATATTCATCTTTGGAAAGATCGGTGCCTAGAAGTTTGGCAAGGTAGAACCAGGTCCAGCACTGTGGTTGGTCGCCTATATCATAGGTTTCGATCAGTTCGCGCATGGCAACGGTGTTACCTTGCTCTGAGGCTTTCGTTTTCCATCGCCAAGCATGCATGTGTAAACCGAGATTCTCAGCAATATCCGCCGCGCGGGTTGCGTCAACGCTTTCGGAGTAGGTACTCAATTTCTCGAAGAAGGACGGGTCGTCAAAACGCTCCGCCATTTCGAGTAAGGCTGCTTCATGGGCCTGTGCGCCTGCCGCGCGCAAGTGGTGTTCGTACTTTTCTGAATCACTGAGCATGGCTGCATATGATTCTGCCCATTCCTTTTGGACGCCGGAAAGTACTCGGCCGTTACGCTCTTCGTTGTACCAATAGTCGCTACCCATTCTAGTTTTATTGTCGGGGTCATAGGACGAACCGTAGATGAGCGCTAGAGCATAGTGGGCGTCAGCATTGCCCTTTTCCGCAACATCTGTCAGTCCATCTAGCAAGACGGGGGTGACGATAAACTCGAAATCCGGCCACGAACTATCGATATCTTCTTCAGCATCTTCCGCATCATCATCAAACTCATCGAGTTCAAGATCATCCACTCTGCTGGTTTCATACACTCCGTAGGTTTCATATTGTAGATACGCTACGATATCTGCAATGCGGATGACGCCGATATCTTGATCTGCGAGATAGTTCGAGAGGGTCGGAACAAGCTTGAGCGCAGTTTCCGGTGGGTAGTCGAGTTCTAGGCAGCGGCGCCCGGCCGATTCAGCATACTTGGTCGAGTGGCGGCTAGGGACTCCACCTTGCGTGAAAATGTGCTTAGCACATAAGGATGCGTAGGAATTGAAACCGAAGGCGGCGGCCAGTAGTTCGTAAACGTGGCTGCGCTTGAAGATGGTACCGGTTTGGGCTTGAAGATGTTGCTGCGTTTCGAATGCCAGTTGCTTGATCGTCATGATCAACCTTTCCTGTAAACCTCATCGATTCGGGTCAGGTGCACGCGTTTAAGTCCCCGACGACGAGGCTCAAAAGAGAAGGTCTATTTGGATATGACGGTCGTTGCTGTATTGCCTGTTTTTACTCGCGTGCAAGTAGGGTGGGCACCTGCGGTCATTCTAGCGGCAGAGGTGTGAGACAGTCTACATCCTTGTCGAGTAATACGAGCGGCTGATGTTGGAGGCTGCCCCCGGAGAGGGGGGGACATCGCGTACGTGCTGGCTGATGCCAGCTGGTTCACGATTGGTGGTGCGATTCACAGCTTTGGCCGACGACGCGCCCCAAAACGATGCGGCCAACCTTTCCCAAGGTTGGCCGCATCGTTTTCAAGACAGCAGGCAGGTTATTGCAGCCGTTGTCGCAGCCAGCGGCTGAAGCTTTCCACCCCCCACGACAGCAGCAGCATGGCCAGGATCAGCGTGGCGGCGTTGGACAGCTGGAACAGCGACAGCGCCAGATACAGCTGCTGGCCGAGGCCGCCGGCACCGACCAGGCCCAGGATGGCGGCGATGCGGATATTGTTTTCCCAGCGGTACAGGGTGTAGGCCAGCCACTGCGGCAGCGCCTGCGGCAGCAGGCCGTAGCACAGGCAGGCGAGGCGGCCGGCGCCGCTGTGGCGCAGTGCGGCTTCCGCGTCCGGCGGCGTGTTTTCCAGCGTCTGCGCGAACAGCCGGCCCAGCACGCCGCTGGTGTGCACCGCCAGTGCCAGTACGCCGGCGGCTGGGCCGAGGCCGAGCGCCAGCACCGCCAGCGCGCCCCACAGCAGATCCGGCGTGCCGCGCAGGAAATTGAGCAGCAGTTGCACCGGCGGGCGCAGCCAGCGCGGGCCGCGGTTGCTGGCCGGCAACGCCAGCAGCGCGCCGCCGATGAAGGCCAGCGCGCTGCCCAGTGCCGATACCAGCAGCGTTTCCAGCACGCCGCTGCCGACCTGGACGAGGAAGTCGCCGCGCAAGGTTGGCCGCAGGAATTCCTGGGCGAAGCGCCACAGCCCGGCGACATCGAACGGTGCCTCGCGCCATTGTGGCCACAGCCACAGCAGCGACAGTGTCAGCAGCAACAGCGTGCCGGCGGCCAGCGCGGCGCCACCGGCGCGGCTGTGGATGGCGGCGCGGCTGACACGGCTGACGCCTTCGGTCAGCGCCACCAGCGCGGCGAACAGCAGCAGCAGGCTGCCGACTTCGCCGCCGTTCAGCATCCGCATCGAGGTATCCAGCAGCAGGCCGAGGCCGCCGGCGCCGACAAAGCCCATCACCGCCGAGGCGCGGATCGCGCATTCCCAGCGGTAGACGCTGTAGCTGATCAGCTCGGTCGCCGCCTGCGGCAGCAGCGCGTAGCCGAAGATGGCCAGCCGCGACGCCCCGCTGGCGGCCAGTGCCGCCGCGGCCTGCGGCGGCTGCGATTCCAGGATTTCGGCGTAGACCTTGCCCAGCATGCCGCCGTAGGCCAGCCCCAGCGCCAGCACCGCCGGCAGGCTGCCCAGTCCGGCGGCGCGCACCAGCAACAGCGCCCACACCAGGTCCGGCACGCCGCGCAGCACGATCAGCACGCCGCGCAGCAGGCGTTGCAGCCATTGCCAGCCGCGGGCCGGCGCGTCGCCGCACAGGCGGTCGCGGTCCAGCGCGCGGCTGGTCAACAGCGCCAGCGGCAGGCCGAGCAACACCGCCAGCGCGAGGCCACTGCTGGCAATCGCCAGCGTGGTGGCGGTTTCGCGCAGCATGTCGCGCAGGAAGGTGCCGTCACGGCTGGGCGGGAAGAAGTCAGCGACAAAGCGCCACAGCGTGCCGGCGGTGTCGCCATCGGCCAGCAGCAGCGGGTTGAAGCCGGTGTAGGCCATCGCCGCCAGCAGCAACAGCGGCGTGGCGAAGAGGCCGGCCAGCCGCGATGCGCGGGCCGGGTCGTGCAGGCTGCTTAGCATGGTGCGATCCGGATGCCGCTGCCGAGTGCCGGCTCGTCGGCGGTGGCCGGCTGTTCGCCGGCGTACAGCGCCGCCAGCAGCGGCGGGGTGACCTCGGCGCGCGGCAGGTCGAAGGCGATGCGGCCGTCACGCAGGCCGATCAGGCGCGGGAAGTGGGCCAGCGCCAGCTCGACCGAGTGCAGGCTGACCAGCAGTGTGGCGTGGCGCTGGCGCGCATCGGCGCACAGCAACGCAACGGTGTCGTCGGCCAGGCGCGGGTCGAGCGCCGACACCGGCTCGTCGGCCAGCAGCAGTTCCGGGCGCTGGTACAGCACGCGGGCGATGCCGACGCGCTGGCGCTGGCCGCCGGACAGGCGGTCGCAGCGCTGCCACAACTTGTCGCCCAGCTGCACCCGTTGCAGCGCGTCGCGGATGGCGGCGACATCCTGCGGCCACAGCAGGCGGCGCAGTGCGGCCAACGTTGATAGCTGCCCCAGCTGGCCGGCGCCGATCGCGGTGACCACCCGCTGCAGCGCCGGCAGCGGCGGATGCTGGTACACGCTGCCGATGCGGCTGCGCAGCCGGCGCAGTGCCGGCGCGCGTAGCTGCCACGGATCCTGCCCCAGTAGCTGTACGCTGCCACCGTCGGGACGGTGGCAGCTATTGGCCAGCAGCAGCAGCGACGATTTGCCGGCGCCGGACGGGCCGATCAGCGCCACCTGCTCGCCCTGCGCCAGTTGCAGCGACAGCGGCTGCAGGATGCGGCTGCCGCCCAGGCTCAGGCTGGCCGCGTCAAAACGCAGACTCATTGCAGCAGACCGGCTTCCTTGGCGGCGGCTTCGATGCCCTTGTAGTTGGCGGCCTTGGTCGGGATGAACTTGCTGGCGCGTTGCAGATCGAGAATGGCCTTGTGCTCGGGGTTGGCCGCGTTCAGCTTCAGGAACGCCTGCTGGATTTTCTGCTGCAGGCCCTTGTCCAGCGTGCCGCGCACCGTCCAGTTGTAGTCGAAGTACGGCGGGGTGGTGCCCAGCAGCTTGACCTTGCTCTGGTCGACCTTGCCGGCCTCGACCAGCTTGTCCCACACCGAGGCGTTCAGCACGCCGGCGTCGACCTTGCCGGAGGCCACCCAGGCCACGGTGGCGTCATGCGCGCCGGAGTAGCCGACGCTCTTGAAGAAGGTTTCCGGCTTGATGTGCTGCTTTTGCAGGAAGTAGCGCGGCATCAGGTGGCCGGAGGTGGACGAGGCGGAGCCGAAGGCAAAGCTCTTGCCCTTCAGCTGCTGCAGCTTGCTGATGCCGCTGTCGGCGTTGACGATGTATTTGGAGGTGAAGCGCGAGTCTTCCTCGCGCTGCACCAACGGCACCACCTTGCCGCGCTGGCTGGCCTGCACGAAGGTGAAGCCGCCCAGCCACGCCATGTCGATCTGGTCGGCGTTGAGCGCGGTGACCACCGCGGCGTAGTCGCTGACCGGCACGAACTGCACCTTCATGCCCAGCTCTTTTTCCAGGTACTGGCCCAGCGGCGCAAACTTGCGCTGCAGCTCTGTCGGGGCTTCGTCGGGAATGGCGGAGACTTTCAGCAGCGCTTCGGCGTGGGACAGGGCTGCGGCGGCCAGCAGCAGGCCTGCCACGGACAGTTTGGCAATGTTCATGAGCGGATCATCCTTCGGGTTGGGCGGACAACAGGCCGCCACCATCAAAAAAGCAGTCACGCGGACTGCTCGGGGCAGGCGGACGATAAGCCGCCAAAGTGGCTGTATTTTATGTCAGATCGGCGCGTGCGCCTAATCGCAGCAGCATAAAGCAGGTGCTGGCTGGCCGGGAATCTGGCCGTGTGTGGGGCGCTTGCGGCCAACCTTGCCGCGGGCAAGGCCGAGACGGCGCGGCCAGATGTAGGGCGGGCGTCAGTCGACGCGGTAGCGGATCCAGCCGCGTGCCTGCAGGCAGCTGCGGTACAGGTCGTCGCGCGCACTTTCGTTGATGTCGTAGCTCTCGGTTTCGGCGTCCTGCCAGTACGGCAGCGTGCGGCTGCAGCGGGTGCCGGCGGGCGAACAGAACCAGGATGGGGCGAAGCGTGGCGGCCGGGTGATGCGCTCGCCCGCCAGCGGCGGGAAGGCCTGCGCCGCTTCTTTCTTGCACTGGAAGCTGTCTTCGTCAAAGTTGGCATCGTAGCGGGTGGCGTGGCGCCACTGGTAAGTGGCGCAGGCGCTGAGCAGCGCGAGGCTCAGCAGCACAAGCAGGCGGTTCATGAGGGTGTCCCGTGGCGCAATGCCGATACCCTCAGTTTAGCCCGTCGCGCTGCCGGCGTGGCCGGGCGGCGGTTATTCCTTTGGTGGATAAAGAATACAAAATTCATTGGTTTGTATGGCTTTGTCATCGTTTTATGATGAGCCATCTTCTCGTGACCCCTGAATGAAAGCCGACCATGAAACTCAAACTGACCCTGGCCCTGCTGCTGGCCGCTACCTCTACCTCCGCGCTGGCCGACCGCCTCGACGACATCAAGAAAGCCGGCGTGCTGCGTGTCGCCGCCTTCGACAGCAACCCGCCGTTCGGCTTCCTCGATGCGCAAAGTCGCCAGATCAGCGGGCTGGATGTGGACGTGGCGCGCCACATCGCCGGCAAGATCGGCGTCAAGCTGGAGCTGGTGCCGACCAATCCGGCCAACCGCATTCCGCTGCTGGTGTCGGGCAAGGCCGACCTGATTGCGGCCAACTTCACCGTGACACCGGATCGCGCCAAGCAGGTCGATTTCAGCCTGCCGTACTTTGCCTCCGGCCAGCAGTTCATCAGCCGCAAGGGCACGCTGGCCACGCCGGCACAGCTGGCCGGCCTGCGCGTGGGCGCGGACAAGGGCACCACGCAAGAGATCACGCTGCGCGAGAAATACCCGGCCACCAAGGTGGTGTCCTACGACGACACGCCGCTGGCGTTTGCCGCGCTGCGTAACGGCAACGTGACCGCGATCACCCAGGACGGCTCCAAGCTGGCCGCCCTGCTGGCCAATGCGCCGGACAAGGACAAGTACGAGATCGCACCGTTTACGCTGACCCGCGAATTCCAGGCCATCGGCCTGCCCAAGGGCGAGGCGCGGCTGGTGAAGGTGGTCAACGAGGTGCTGCTGGGGCTGGAGAAAAACGGCGAAGCGAAAAAGATCTACGACCACTGGTTCGGCCCGGGCACCAAGGCGCCGCTGCCGCGTGACTTCCGGATCGGCGACAAGGCCTGATCCGCCGCGGATTCGGGTGTCAATCACGGCCGCCGGGCTTGCCTGGCGGCTTTTCTTTGCTGAGAGGGAGTAAATCATGACACCGCCTGCATGGCTGGGTTATGGCTGGCTGGAGCCGCATTTCATCGGCTGGATGCTGCAGGGCGCGGCGCTGACGGCGTGGCTGGCGCTGCTGGTGTGCATGCTGGCAACGCTGCTCGGCGTGCTGCTGGCCGCAGGTCACGAGCAGCGCTGGCGTAGTGTGCGCCTGGCGGTGCGGACCCTTCTGTCGCTGCATCGCAATACGCCGCTGATGGTGCAGCTGCTGCTGTGGTACTTCGGCGTAGCCGGGCTGCTGCCGGAAGCGGCGATGCTGTGGCTGAATGCGCCGCACGAGGTGACGCTGGCCGGCTGGACGCTGGCCTGGCCGTCGTTCGAGTTCGTGGCGGCGCTGGTGGCGCTGTCGCTGTACAGCGCGGCGTTCGTTGCCGAGGAAATCCGCGCCGGCATCCGCAGTGTCGCGCTGGGGCAGCGCGCGGCGGCGCTGGCACTGGGGATGACGCCGCGCCAGGTGTTCCTCCACATCGTGTTGCCGCAGGCGCTGCGCGTGGTGCGCCGCCCGCTGCTGGGCCAGTATCTGGGCGTGATCAAGAACACCTCGCTGACCATGGCCATCGGCGTGGCCGAGCTGTCGTACAGCTCGCGCCAGGTGGAGAGCGAGACGCTGCTGACCTTCCAGGCCTTTGCCGTCGCCACGCTGCTGTACCTGCTGCTGGTGCTGGGCGCGCAGCTGGCCGGCGGGCGGGTGCGGCCAACCTTGGGAGAAGGACGATGACGGCGGTCGAGGTGATCGGCACCAATCTGGACTACCTGCTGCTGGGCAGCTGGCCGGCCGGGTCGCTGGGCGGCATGGCGCTGAGTGTGGTGATGGGGCTGACGGCGGCGCTGCTGGCGTCGCTGCTGGGGCTGGCGGGCGGCATCGTGCTGACGCTGGGGCATCCATCGTTGCGGCAGCTGGTAGCGCTATCCGTCGCGCTGCTGCGCGCCATCCCGGTGGTGATGCTGATTTTCTGGTGCTACTTCCTGTTGCCGGTGCTGTTTGCCATCGACGTGCCGGGCACGCTGATGGTGATTGCGGCACTGGCGCTGATCGGTGGCGCTTTCCTGACGCAGGCGGTGCACGCCGGCATTGCCGCCATCGCCGCCGGGCAGTGGCAGGCCGGGCTGTCGCTGGGCTTCAGCCGCTGGCAGACGCTGCGCCTGATCGTGCTGCCGCAGGCGCTGCGCATCATGGTACCGTCCTTCGTCAACCAGTGGATCACGCTGGTGAAGGACACCTCGCTGGCCTATATCGTCGGCGTGGCCGAGCTGACCTTTGTCGCTTCGCAGGTGAACAACCGCGAACAGGTGTATCCGCTGCCGGTATTCGCCACGGTGGCGCTGCTGTATTGGCTGTGGTGCAGCAGCCTGGTCTGGCTGGGCGCGCGCTGGGAGGCGCGCTACGCCAGGGGTGGCCGCAAATGACAAAACCCGGCCGCAGCCGGGTTTTGTCGGGTGTGCGGGATCAGGCTGACGCCTGTTCGCGTCTGGCGGCCCAGCGGTACAGTGCGATACCGGCGACGATCATCGGCACGCTCAGCCACTGCCCCATGCTGATGATGTCGGACTGGCCGAAGATGCCGGCGTCCGGGGTGCGGAAGAATTCGGCGATGAAGCGGAAGCTGCCGTAGCCGATCAGGAACACCGCCGACACCTGCCCCAGCGGCCGGCGTCGTGCCGAGAACAGCCACAGGATCACGAACAGCGCGAGGCCTTCCAGCGCCGCCTGGTACAGCTGCGACGGGTGGCGCGGCATGGCGTCGACGTGCGGGAAGATCATCGCCCACGGCAGGTCGTGGCTGGCGATGCGGCCCCACAGCTCGCCGTTGATGAAGTTGCCGATGCGCCCGGCGGCGAGGCCGGTCGGCACCAGCGGTGCCACGAAATCGCTGATCCGCCAGAAGCTGACGCCTTTCCTGCGTGCGAACAGCAGCATCGCCGCCAGCACGCCGATAAAGCCGCCGTGGAAACTCATGCCGCCTTTCCACACCATCAGGATCTCGGCCGGGTGCGCCAGATAGTAGCCGGGCTGGTAGAACAGCACCTCGCCCAGCCGCCCGCCGACGATGACGCCGAGCACCGCCCAGGTCAGGAAATCGTCGAGATCCTTGCCGTTCCAACCGCAATCCGGCTGCTGTTTGATGCGGACATGGCCCAGCCACAGGAACAGGCCGAAGCCGACGAGGTACATCAGGCCGTACCAGTGGATGGCCAGCGGGCCAAACTGGATGGCGACAGGATCAAACTGGGGATGGATCAGCATTTGTCAGGTATGTGCGTTTGCGGTAAAAGGATAGAGATAAATTATACGGAAAGCGTTACCGGTCGTCGCGCTGCTACCCGCCGCGCGACGCCTTATGTGTAGAACATGCCGGCACCCGCAAGTTCTACCGGCCGGGCAATATCCCGCCCGGCCCGCGACGCGCCGCCAGATCAAAGCGACAAAGCCATTACTGCATTCAAGGACACATCATGCCTCAATACCGTTCCAAGACCTCGACTTCCGGCCGCAACATGGCGGGTGCCCGCGCCCTGTGGCGCGCCACCGGCATGAAGGACGAGGATTTCCAGAAGCCGATCATCGCCATCGCCAACTCCTTCACCCAGTTCGTGCCCGGCCACGTGCACTTGCACAATATGGGCCAGCTGGTGGCGCGCGAGATCGAGAAGGCCGGTGGCGTGGCCAAGGAATTCAATACCATCGCGGTCGACGATGGCATCGCCATGGGCCACGGCGGCATGCTGTACTCGCTGCCATCGCGCGACCTGATCGCCGACAGCGTGGAGTACATGGTCAACGCCCACTGCGCCGACGCGCTGGTGTGCATCTCCAACTGCGACAAGATCACCCCCGGCATGCTGATGGCCGCGCTGCGGCTGAACATCCCGGTGGTGTTCGTGTCCGGCGGCCCGATGGAGGCCGGCAAGGTCAACTGGCGCGGTACCGAGCGCAAGCTGGACCTGGTCGACGCGATGGTGGAAGCCGCCAACGACAAGATCAGCGACGAGGACGTGGACAAGGTGGAGCGTTCCGCCTGTCCGACTTGCGGCTCCTGCTCCGGCATGTTCACCGCCAACTCGATGAACTGCCTGACCGAGGCGCTGGGGCTGTCGCTGCCGGGTAACGGCTCGATGCTGGCGACCCATGCGGATCGGAAAGAACTGTTCCTGCGCGCCGGCCGCCTGATTGTGGAGATTACCAAGCGCCACTATGAGCAGGACGATTACAGCGTGTTGCCGCGCAGCATCGCCACCAAGGCCGCGTTCGAGAACGCGATGAGCTTGGACGTGGCGATGGGCGGCTCCACCAATACCGTGCTGCACTTGCTGGCTGCCGCCAGCGAGGCCGGTGTCGATTTCAAGATGACCGACATCGACCGCATCTCGCGCAGCGTGCCGTGCCTGTCCAAGGTGGCGCCGGCGACGCAGAAGTACCACATGGAAGACGTGCACCGCGCCGGTGGCGTGGTCGCCATCCTGTCCGAGCTGGACCGTGCCGGCCTGATCCAGCGTGAGGTGCCGACCATCCACAGCGCCACTATGGGCGCCGGTCTGGAAGCGTGGGACATCCGTCGCCACGGCGCCGACAGCGAGGTGCACCGCTTCTACCGCGCCGCGCCGGGTGGGGTGCCGACCACTATCGCCTTCTCGCAGTCGATGCGCTACCCGACGCTGGACGACGACCGCGCCGAGGGCTGCATCCGTGACAAGGAACACGCCTACTCGCAGGACGGCGGCCTCGCCGTGCTGTACGGCAACATCGCCGAGCGCGGCTGCATCGTGAAGACCGCCGGCGTCGACGACTCCATCCTCAAGTTCACCGGCCGCGCCCGCGTGTTCGAAAGCCAGGATGACGCGGTGGCGGCGATTCTGGCCGACAGCGTGGTGGCCGGCGACGTGGTGGTGATCCGCTACGAAGGTCCGAAAGGCGGCCCGGGGATGCAGGAAATGCTGTACCCGACCAGCTACCTGAAGTCCAAGGGCCTGGGCAAGGAGTGCGCACTGCTGACCGATGGTCGTTTCTCCGGCGGTACCTCCGGCCTGTCCATCGGCCACGTGTCGCCGGAAGCGGCGGAAGGCGGTGCCATCGGCCTGGTGGAAGAGGGCGATCGCATCGAGATCGACATCCCCAACCGCGGCATCCGCCTTGCTGTATCCGACGAAACGTTGGCCGCACGCCGCGCGGCGATGGAAGCCAAGGGCGCGCTGGCGTGGAAACCGGTCGACCGTCAGCGCGTGGTCAGCCCGGCGCTGCGTGCCTACGCCGCGATGACCACCAGTGCCGACACCGGCGCGGTGCGCGACGTGTCGCAGGTGGAACGCAAGTAAGTCACACCTCGTTACGGCCAACCCTGGCCGCATCCCGTCAAAACGGCAGCCCCTGCGGGCTGCCGTTTTTCATGGCCGTCGCGGCGCTGGTTACGATTTGTCACAGTTTGCCGGGCGCGCTGCCGCTACCATGCGGTCACCACCTGCTTAAACAGACAATCGCGGTTTTTGATCGTGTTTCGATACAAAAGCGGACAGTCTGCGCCGGTTCGGACGCTTGTGTCATGAACCGGTAATAAGCGTGGCAGGGCTGGTGCCGGTACCGGGTGTTGCGGTGCCGACGGCCAGCCCGCGACAGACGGCACAACCATATCCATAACAAGCAGCGGCCAAAAAAACACGCTGCACACGGCAACGAAGAGCAAACAGCAAACGGGAGAGATGGATGTTTAAAACGGTAAAGGCCCAATTCATGGCCATGGTGGGCGCGGCGGCCATCGGCATCGTGCTGATGACGATCTGGGCGTTGTTCAACCTTGGCCAGACCCTGACCGAGCAGGCGGTACGTGATACCCGCCAGCTGGCACAAAGCGCGGCCAGACTGGTGGAAAGTTACGAGGCGCAGGCGGCGACGCTGGGCGAGGATGAGGCGCGGCGGCGGGCGATGGCTGCGGTGATGGCGATGCGCTTCGGCGAGGACGGTTACTTCTTCGTCACCGACGACCGCTTCACCTACCTGGGCCACCCGATCCGCCGCAACCTGGTTGGCAGCAGCATGACGGCGCAGGTCGACCCTAACGGCGTCAATCTCGGCGCCGCCTTCCGCCAGGCGCTGGCCGGCGGTGGCGTGGCCGAGTATCACTGGGCCAAGCCCGGCTTCGAGCAGCCGGTGGGCAAGATCGCGGTGGTGCAGAAAACGGCGCGCTGGGGCTGGGTGATCGGCACCGGCATCTACGTCGATCATATCGATAACGCGGTGTGGCGCCAGGCGCTGTTCCTCGGCGCCGGCTTGGTCGGCCTGTTGCTGCTGCTCCTGGCCATCGGCTACGTCATCGGCCGCCGCCTGATCGGCCAGCTCGGTGGTGAGCCGGCCTACGCGGTGGAGGTGGTGGCGGCGATTTCCGCCGGACGGCTGGATACCGCGGTCGATGTCCGCCAGGCCGAGCAGGGCAGCCTGCTGGCCAGCATCGCCGACATGCAGCAGCACCTGCGCGACATGGTGGGGCAGGTGATCACCAATGCCGACTACCTGGTGTCGGTGGCCGACGGGCTGATGGACAACGTCGATCGCGTTGCCGCCGGTTCCGACCGCCAGAGTGGGGCCGCCACCGCGATGGCGGCGTCGGTGGAGCAGATGACGGTCGGCATCAACCATATCGCCGCCAATGCCGAACACGCGCACGAGCTGGGGCGCAATTCCGGCCAGCTGTCGCGTGACGGCGCGGCGGTAGTGCGCAAGGCGGTGGACGAGATGCGGGTAATCAGCGATGTGGTCGGCACCGCTTCGCAAAGCCTGCAGCGGCTGGTGGAGGATGTCGGCAATATCTCCTCCATCGTCGGTGTGATCCGCGATGTTGCCGACCAGACCAACCTGCTGGCACTGAATGCGGCGATCGAGGCGGCGCGTGCCGGCGAGCTGGGCCGCGGCTTTGCCGTGGTCGCCGACGAGGTGCGCAAGCTGGCGGAGCGCACCGCGCAGGCCACCGGCGACATCGTCGACAAGATCGAGCAGATCCGCCGCTTGTCGGCGGATACCAGCCAGGCGATGGTGGAAACGGTGGCGCGCGTTGCCGCCGGCCGTGCGTTGGCCGATGAGGGCGGCGACGCCATCGCCAGCATCGAACAGGCGTCGGCGGCGGTGCTGCGCGCGGTGGAGGACATCTCGCTGGCGCTGAAGGAGCAGAGCGTGGCCAGCAACGACATCGCCGTCAACGTCGAGGGCATCGCCGGCAGCGCCAGCGACAACGCCGCCGCCGCGCGTGCCGCAGCCGACGCGACGCAGAGCATGCACGGCCTTGCCGGCGAGCTGCACCAGTCGGTGACCAAGTTCCACCTCGGCTAAGAACGTGTTCACGATCTGCTGTAACTGATCTCACGGGGCGATACGGCGTTGAAAACGGCTTCGGCATGCTGGTTGATATCTGGATAAACGCCGCGCCCCTCAGTTTTCGCCTTGTCTCGCTCGCGAGATCGTGAACACGTTCTAAGCGCCGCCTGTTCGTACCCGCCGCCAGCCACGCCGGCCGGCTGTTACGGGCATGGCCTGCGGCCAACCTTGGCAGCGGCCGTCTAGTGTGTTCTCCTTGCGCCTTTGCCGCCGGAGCCACCGATGACCCCTCCTTCCCCGCTTGACGCCGCGCTGGCGCAGTATTTCGGTTTTGATGGCTTCCGCGACGGCCAGCGCGAGGTGGTGCAGGCACTGCTGGACGGCCATTCCGCGATGGCGATCTTCCCCACCGGCTCCGGCAAGTCGCTGTGCTACCAGCTGGCGGCGACGCAGCTGCCGCACCTGACGCTGGTGATCTCGCCGCTCTTGGCGCTGATGCGCGATCAGCTGGCCTTCCTGCAGCAGAAAGGCATCGCCGCGGCGGCGATCGACTCCAGCCAAAGGCGCGACGAGGCACAGCAGGTGATGGCCGACGTGCGCGCCGGACGCATCAAGGTGTTGATGGTGTCGGTGGAGCGGCTGAAGAACGAGCGCTTCCGCCGCTTTATCGCCGAGGTGCCTCTGTCGCTGCTGGTGGTGGACGAGGCGCACTGCATCTCGGAGTGGGGCCACAACTTCCGCCCCGACTACCTGAAGCTGCCGCAGTACCGCCAGCAGCTGACCATCCCGCAGGTGCTGCTGCTGACCGCCACCGCCACCCCGGCGGTGATGCAGGACATGGCGCACCGCTTCGACATCGCGCCCGAACACATCACCGTCACCGGCTTCTACCGCCCCAACCTGCACCTGCACGTGCGCGCGGTGGCGCAGGCGGACAAGGACGCGATGCTGCTGAAGCTGCTGGCGCGCACGCCGGGCGCCGCCTGCGTGGTGTACGTCACCCAGCAGCAGACCGCGGAAACGTTGGCCGCACGGCTGCAGGCGCAGGGCGTCGGCGCCGCCGCCTACCATGCCGGGCTGGACAGTGCGCTGCGCGAGCAGATCCAGGACGAGTTCATGCGCGGCGACACGCCGGTGATCGTCGCGACCATCGCCTTCGGTATGGGCATCGACAAGGGCAACATCCGCCAGGTGATCCACTACGACCTGCCCAAGTCGGTGGAAAACTACAGCCAGGAAATCGGCCGCGCCGGCCGCGACGGTGCCACCTCGCTGTGCACGCTGTTGGGCAACCGCGACGGCCTGCACGTGCTTGAAAACTTCGTCTACGGCGACACGCCGCAGCAGGCGTCGATCGCACAGGTATTGCAGCGCATCCGCGACGAGGCGCAGCACGGGCAGTGGGAGATGACGCTGTACGGCTTGTCGGCGGACAGCAATATCCGCCAGCTGCCGCTGAAGACGCTGCTGGTGTATCTGGAGGTGCAGGGCGTGCTGCAGGCGCAGTACAGCTACTACAGCGAGTACCGCTTCCAGCTGCGCGAGGACGAAGCGGCGCTGCTGGCGCACTTCAAGGACGAGCGCCGCGATTTTGTCGCCGCACTGCTGGCGCACAGCAAGCTGGGGCGCAGCTGGTACGCGTTCGACTTTGACAGCTTCCTGCAGGCCTTCCCCGGGCAGCGCCAGCGTGCGGTGACGGCGCTGGAGTTCATGGACGAGCGCGGCTGGCTGACGCTGGAAACCAAGCAGATGACCGAGGTGTACGCGGTGAACGACGCTACGTTCGATGTCGCCACGCTGGCCGCCAGCCTCTATCGCCAGTTCCAGGCGCGCGAAGACAGCGAGCTGGCGCGCCTGCAGCAGATGCTGCGCCTGTTCGAAACGGAAAGCTGTCTGAGTTTCGCGCTGGCCAGCTACTTCGGCGATGCCGCCGCGCCGCGCGAATGCGGCCATTGCCTGGTGTGTCGCGGCAAGCCTGCGCGGCTGCCGGCGGCACCGGCGCAGGCCGCGCTGGACGCCGCCACGCTGAACGGCACGCTGGCGGCGCTGCACGACAAGCTGGGTGCGGCAGCGGAGGCGCATCTGGCGGCCTGCTTCCTGTGCGGCATCACCCTGCCGCGGCTGACGGCGCTTCGCGCGGCGCGGCTACCCGGCTTTGGCCGCTTTGCCGGCTATCCGTTTGCCAGTGTGCGCGAGCTGTTGCAGGGCCAGACGGAGTAAGAACCTGTTCCCAATCTACGGCGACTGATATCCATGGGGCGATAGCGTGTTGAAAACGGCTGCGGCAGGCGTGTTTATCTCTGGATAAACGCCGCTTGCCAGCCATTTTCGCCTTGTCTCGCGTGAGTGCGCGAGATCGTGAACACGCTTCAAGAGGGGGCGTTGCGGCCAACGTTGGCCGCAACGTTTGAATGCTCAGTAGAAGCCGAGCGCGCCCAGCAGGCTGAAGATCAGCACGAAGCAGGTAATGCCGGTCAGCAGCAGGTTGGTCTGCTTTTCCTTGTGCAGCGAGGTTTCTAGCGAGCGCTCCTGCGACTGCAGGCTGTGCAGCTTGTGCTGCAGCTCGGCGCGTTCCTCGTCGTGGCGTGACAACGTGGTCAGCAGCGCGTTGAGCGACACCTCGGCCACCTTTTCGTTGTCCCAGCCGCTGATCAGCTGCCGCACCCGGGCCTTGTGGTAGCGGCCGTGTACCTGGCTGCCGTCGTCCCACTCGAAATCGAAGCCGTGCGCCGCCAGCCGGCTGTTGCGGTGCGCGCGTGCCTCTTCGCCGTCCGCCTCCGGCGCCGGTAGCACGCTGGGTAGCACGCGGTAGTCCGGGTAGCGCTGTTTCAGCCAGCTGATGGCCTGCGAGTAGGCGTAGCCGGACAGGCCGAGACCGGCGATTTCCGGACTGAGGCTGAAGCCGGATTTCGGCCCGAACGACACCGTGTGCGACGGGTGATCGACCGCCACCTGCAGGCAGTTGCGGGTGTTCATCCATTCCGATGCTTCGCCGCGCAGCGGCAGCCACTGGCTGCCCTCGGCGCGGGCGAAGGTGACGAACTGGATGCGGAAAAAATCGGATTGGAAGGTATGGCCGCTGCTGATGCGGCTGAACAGGTAGATCGGCACTCCGTTGTCGAGCAGCGCAATCAGCTGCTCCGCCTGCGGCGTGCAACGGCCGGCGAGATGGCTCTCGTCCTCCGGCGACGGCAACGGCATCGCCTCCGGCTCGCTGGCGGTTTTGTCGATTTTCGGTGGCGTTTTCAGGCTTCGGCTGGACATGGATGCATGGTTTCAATCGTGCGTGGCGGCTAGCGTACACCATTTCAGCCGTCGCGGCGTGTGGTGACGGGGCACGGCAAGAGGTGGCCGGGGAGGCCCCGGGGTGGTGGGTGGCCATCGCGCCGGCCTGGCCGCCTGCAAGCATCGTTCTCGATACGCGAATGCAGATATGCCGATACATCAATTTTCACCTCAGGCCGCGGCTTCTAACATGGTCACAAACTGTGATTTCCCAGTTAGGTAGTCCACTCATCACGCCTCCCCAAGCTGCCAAGGCGGGCCGGCAGAGAATTGATCCTCCAGCCATGATTTGAAGGCGAGCGTGCTGGCGGCGGCAAATTTGGCCGACGGGCGCACCAGGTAGATGCCGCCCACGGCGCCCAGTTGCCAATCCGGCAGCACGCGTAGTAGCCGGCCGGCGGCAAGATCGCGACTCAGCAGCCACTCGCCGGCAGCCAGAATACCGACCCCGGCACGGGTGGCGGCGAGCAGCGACTCGCTGTCATTGCTGGTTATTGATCCAGTGACCGTGATCGACTGCTGTTGCTCGCCACTGCTCAGCTGCCATTGCGGAAAGGTGGCAAAACCACTGAAGCGCAGACAGTTGTGGCCAGCCAGTTCCTGTGGCTGGGCCGGCACCCCGTGCGTCGCGAGATAGGCGGGAGAGGCACACAAGATGCGGCGATGCTCGCCCAGTTTTCTGGCGATCAAGCGGCTGTCGTGCAGCTCACCGATGCGGATGGCCAGATCAAAGCCTTCGGCGATGATGTCCACGAAGCGCTCGCTGTAGTCTGCCACCAGCGATACTTGCGGATGGGCAGCCAGAAAGGCTGGCAGCATGGGCGCCAGCCATTGCCGGCCCATGGCGGCCGGGAAGGCCACACGCAGCACGCCGCGCACTTTCGCTGCGCCGGATGCCGCTTCCTGCTCTGCGGCGGTAATCAGGCCGATGGCGGTGCGTAGCCGTTGAGCCAGTTGCGCACCGGCATCCGTCAGGCGCAGTTGCCGGGTGGTGCGCTCGATCAGCCGGATACCCAGCCGTGCCTCCATCGCCGCTACCCGCTTGGAAACCACGGTTGGGTGGCGCTGCAACAGGCGGCCGGCGGCCACGAACGAGCCTTCGGATGCCACGGCGAGCAGGGCGGCGATTTCGTCACTGTGCTGGTTGTCGAGCAAGTCGTGCATCATGGTCTCAGAATAATGGCTCCGGACGAGCGTCCGGACTCAAGGTCGGCGTGGGCGCTTGCCACGTCGGCCAGCGCGTAGCACCCCCAGATGTCTGGCGTAATGATCCCGCTGTCGATGGCGGCCAGTACGTCCTGCGCCCGTTCCTGATATTCGGCAATAGTGGCGGTATGGGCGGCCAGCGATGGCCGGGTGAGAAACAGCGAGCCTTTGGCATTCAGGGTGGCCAGTTCAACCGCTGCGGGCACGCCGGAAGACGCGCCGAACGACACCATCACACCGCGTGGCCGCAGGCTGTCCAGCGACGCCTCGAACGACAGCCTGCCAATCGGATCGTACACCACGTCCACCTTGCCGCCGCCGGTAATGCGGCCAACCTCGGCGGCCAGTGTCGCGGGGTCGAACACCAGTACCGCACCGCAGCCCAGTGCCTCGGCCCTGGGCACGCTGGCGGCCCGGGACACGACACCGATCACGAATGCGCCCAGCTGCTTGGCCCACTGCGCCATGAGCGCCCCCAGCCCGCCGGCCACGCCGTAGAGCAGCATGGTGGTGCCCGGGCCAACGGGGTAGGTGCTCTTGAGCAGATACTGGGCGGTAAGCCCCTTGAACATCACCGCGGCGGCGTCTTCACAGGACAGGCTGTCCGGCAACTTGACCAGCCGCTCGGCCGGATAGAGCCGGCCACTGGCATACGCGCCAAGCGGGCCGTTGGCATAGGCGACCCGATCACCCACCCGGACGTTGCTGACGCCATCACCGACGGCGGTGACTTGCCCGGCACCTTCCAGCCCCAGCCCCGAGGGCAGCGGGACTTTCACCACGCCATTGCGCTGCATCACATCCAGATAGTTCATCCCGATGGCGACTTGCTCAACCCAGGCCTCCCCCGGCCCCGGTGTGGTCATGGCGGCTTGTTCGATCTGCAAAACTTCCGGGGTGCCAAATTGCTGAAAGCGGACAACTGCAACCATCGTGGTCTCCTTGCGGTGTGGGGGAGTGCTTCTGATACGGATGGTTGGAATTATGTGAACGCTCAATGAATTGAACAATGATGCAATTTTGCATTTCATTGCTGCAATATTTGCAGTAATTGCGGCTGTCTCTTGCCTGTGCCGGCAGCAAGCCGCTGGGGTGGCCGGGCACCAGCGGCTAACGCGAGCGCGGCCGTTGAGCAAACCGGTGGCGACTCAATAGGTGTAACGACTGATCACATGCTTGACCTTCTGCAAGGCCTGCTGCAGCGCCTCCAGTCCGACGGAGCCCAGCGCCAGGCGGAGTGCGTGCGGCACGGAGGTGGACGTGGCGAAAGGCTCCGCCGTCGATACCGAGATCTGCTCGTGCTGCAGTGCCGCCACCACTTGGTCTGCACGCACTTCTTCGCCCAACGGTAGCCAGAGAAAATAAGACGCCGGATGGCTGATGTAGCACAGCCCTGATAGCTGGCTGCCGGCCAGCAGTTGCCGGCGTTGCGCATCGTCGCGTTTGGCCGCTTCCAGCCGCGCGACGGTGCCATCGTCGAGCCAGCCGCAGGCGATGGCGGTCATCACGCCTGGAGTGTTCCAGCTGGTGGCCCGGATGGCGCGTTCGATGGCCGGCACCCACTTGGTCGGGGCGGCGACGAAGCCGACACGCAGCCCGGTGGCCACGCTCTTGGACAGGCCGGAAACGTACACGGTGATCTCGGGGGCCAGTGCGGCCAACGGTGGCGGCGGCGCTTCCGCCAGGAAGGCGTAGGCGGCGTCCTCGATGATCAGCAAGCCATGGCGGCGGGCGATCGATACCAGCCGCTCCCGCTGCGCCGCACTCATCACCCAACCCCGCGGGTTGTGCAGGGTCGGCATGCTGTAGACGGCGCGTATCCGGCGATGCTGGCACAGCCGTGCCAGCGCATCCAGATCGGGGCCTTGCCCGGTGGCCGGGATCGGCAGCAGTTCAAGGTGCAGCGCCTCCGCCAGTACTTTGAAGCCGGGGTAGGTGAGGGCGTCGGTGGCGACGACATCGCCCGGCCGCAACAGCGCCATCGCCGTCACTGCCAGCCCATGCTGGGCGCCATTGACGATCAGTACCTGCTCGCCCCCGACCGCCACCCCGCGGTTTGCCAGGTGGCGTGCCACGCTCGCCCGCTCGTGTGGACGACCGCCATGCGGCTGGTAGCGCAGCAGGCTCTCCAGATCACCGGCGGCGGCCAGCTGGCGCAAGGCGTCACGCAGCAACTCGGTCTGGCCGGGTAGGGCGGGATTGTTGAAGTTGAGATCCACCATGCCGGCTGCCAGCGCGTGCTGGTCGATGCCAAGGCCGGCAGGCAGCGAGGTGTCCCTGACAAAGGTACCGCGACCGGGCTCGCCGCTGACTAGCCCCATCGCTTCCAGTTCGGCGTAGACCCGCGTGGCGGTGACCAGCGCGATACCTTCCTTGGCGGCCAGTTGGCGGTGCGTTGGCAGCCGCGTGCCTGGTGGCAGCTGGCCGGCGCGGATGTCTGCGGCCAACGTATCCACCAATCGTTTGTAGCGTGCCCGGGCCATAAGGAATATATCCATGACAATTTTTTGATTGTATTGATTGTTGGGCATACGCTGGGGCGTCGCAACCTGATTCGTACCGAAAGACGGCACCATGCACATCGCTATCCTCACCTTTGACGGCTTCAACGAACTCGATTCTTTAATCGCGCTCGGCATTCTCCACCGCATCAAGACGCCCGGCTGGCGTGTGTCGATCGCCAGCCCCACCGCAAAAGTCCGTTCGATGAATGGGGTGGTGCTCGAATCGCACATCTCACTGTCCGAGGCCAGCCAAGCGGATGCGGTGATCGTGGGCAGTGGCATGCAGACGCGGGAGGTGGTCGCGGATGGCGCGCTGATGGCGCAAATGCAGTTTGATCCATCCCGGCAGCTGCTGGGCGCGCAATGCTCCGGCACGCTGGTACTGGCCAAACTTGGCTTGCTGGACGGGGTGTCGGCCTGCACCGACCTGATCACCAAGCCCTGGGTACAGGAGGCCGGCGTTAGCGTGTTGCCGCAGCCTTTCTTCGCCAGCGGCAATGTGGCCACGGCCGGTGGCTGTCTCGCCTCACCGTATCTCGCCGCCTGGGTGATTGCCCGGTTGCAGGGTGTCGAGGCGGCCCGCAGTGCCCTTCACTACGTGGCGCCGGTGGGTGAGAAGGAGGACTACGTCTCCCGCGCCATGCGGCATGTCGCGCCGTACTGTGCACAACCCCGGCTCTTGTAGGGATGCCGACCCCATGATTGGCATGGTCATTGCCGTTGTTGGTGATTTTTTCAAGTGATTGATTTTATATGGGAAATGTTTTTTTTGGTTGCTGCGGCCACTTTGCAGTGACCAGTTTTCCTCCTCCCTGCAAGGTTTGCGTGTCCAGTCATCGTCTGGACAAGTGGCAGCTAAGGCACGCTTGCTCAATCCCCGGAACTCTGTGGCTCTGGTCGGAGGGGACTAATTCTCATGATTATTGTTGATGCGCGTTAAAGCCGATTGGCATTAATGTTTTTCCCAAAAATAAAAATATGTTATCAAAAGGCTGATGATTTTATATTAATTGCTTGTTTTGTCTTTTAAAAAAGAGTTTTTGTTAAAAAATATAGTGATATTTATCAGTTATTCACTGGTTTCTTGTTGTTTGATTTTTTGGAATCAGCTCAAATGTCATTTGCTAAAAATACGCGACATTTGAGGTGCTCATGAACCGCGCTTACATCGTTATCTGGAATGCAGTCACTAACACATGGCAGGTTGTCACTGAGATTGCCAAGCGGCACGGGAAGTCCAAATCCGGCCGTTCTGTTACTGGTGTTGCCGCAGCGGTAGCGTTCGCGTTCTCCGGCATTGCTGGCGCGGCCCCCCTGCCGACGGGGGGCAGTGTCGTCGCGGGTAGCGGTTCGATCAGCCAGTCCGGCCAGACCATGACCGTCAACCAGGCAACTAGCAAGATGGTGGTCGACTGGCAGAGCTTTTCGGTGGGAAGCGGCCATACCGTCAATTTTGTACAGCCCAATGCCAATGCCGTTGCACTGAACCGGGTGCTGGGTTCCGATGTTTCCGTTATCCAGGGTGCCATCAACGCCAACGGCAAAGTGTTCCTCCTCAATCCTAATGGCGTACTGTTTTCCCCTACGGCACAGGTCAATGTGGGTAGTCTGGTGGCATCCACTTTAAATATGACCACGGTTGACTTTATGGCTGGCAACTACCAGCTGACCGGAGGCAGTAACAATGCGATTGTGAATCAAGGCAATATCACCGCCGCTGGTGATGGTAGCAAGGGCGGTACGATCACCCTGATCGCTGCCAAGGTCAGCAACGAGGGCTGGCTGACTGCGGATGCCGGATCGGTGCAACTGGCTGCCGGGACGGATGTCACCCTTGATCTGGGCGGCCCAGTCAAACTGCAGATCAGCCAAGGCGCATTGGATGCAGCCATTTCCAATGGCGGAGCGGTTCGGGCCGATGGGGGGCTTGTCTACCTGACGGCCAAGGCATTGACCGAACTAAGTAGCGCTGTCGTCAACAGCACTGGCGTGGTGCGTGCGCAAACACTTACCAGCGGTAAAAAAGGCGAGATCCTGCTGCTGGGCGATATGAAGGTCGGCACACTGAATGTGGGCGGGGTGCTGGATGCCAGTGCGCCACAAGGAGGAGATGGTGGTGCCATTGAGACTTCGGCTGCCAATGTGCAGACACTTCAAGACCTGCAAGTGAATGCTGGCGCCGAGCAAGGCCAGGGTGGCAGCTGGCTGATTGATCCATACAACTACACCATCAACGCCACGGCGGCCGGCAATATCGCTACTGCGCTGAATACTGGTACCAATGTCACGGTCACCACCCAGTCGAACAATACTGCTTACGGCAGCACGGGCAGTGGTAGCGACAGTGGTGATATTACTGTCACCAGTGCGATTACCAAGTCGGCTGGCGGTAGTGCCGCTCTAACCTTGCAAGCGGATAACAGCATCATCATCAGTGCGCCTATTAGCTCGACGGCTGGTGCGCTGGCCATCAAACTCAGCGCGGCAAACAATCCTGGTTCCGCTACCGGTGGGGTCAATGTCGGCGCCGATCTGACGTCCAATGGCGGGAATATCCTGATCGGCGGGGCCGGCGGTAACCAGACTACGGCGACATCGTATGGTATCGGTTACGCGTTGAATCAGACGACGACTTCCGCAGCAGTAAAGATCGGGACAGGAGTTACCATCCAGTCAGGTGGCGGAAACATCACCATTAATGGCCAATCCAAGGCAACAACCAGTACATACGATGCGACCAAGGCCGGTGTGTACGTGATGTCCAATGCCACGATAGATTCCGGTGGCGGCTACATTTTCATCAGTGGCAAGAGTACCGGGGATGCCAAAGTATTCGGTTTTGGCATCCAGGGTGGCTCTGGCACCACCACCACCTTTAAAACCTCCGCGAATCGGGGCGGTATTGTGGTCGATGCCTGGAACACGCTGGACTCCCAAGGGGCTCTGGGTATGGTGAATAACGGCAGCCAGGCCCAAGTACAGTTTTATGCCCCCAATGTGGCTTATTACCTTTTCCGTATCAACGGAAACAATCAGGCCGCTGCTTTTACCCAGAATAACCCGTGCCATCCTGGCTACCCATATTGTGGCACCATGGTCATTCCGGGGGGCAACCAGAGTTACACCTCTGCCCAATACAACGTCACAACGCCGGCTACACAGGCGATCTATGTGCTGACAGGTGACGGCACCAAGGTTTATGACGGTAATGCCACGGCCAGCAATGTCGTCTTGAGCACGATGGGCGGACCGAACGGCTTTAACGTGAGCGATCTGGGCACGCTGGCTTTTTCTACCGCCAGCAAGAACGTCGGCAGTTATAGCTCGCTGACACCGGACGACAGCAATCCTGGCAGCTACGCTTCCGGTACCTACGCGGTGGGTTACTTCAACCAGGGTACCTACAGCATTACACCCAAGTCGATCAGCGCCGTGATCGGCAATAAGGTCTATGACGGCACGACGGATGCGGCGGTTTCATCCGTCGGGTTTATCACTGGCGATGCGGTGAACTTCAGCTATACCGCCGGTAATTTCTCACAGAAAGATGCTGGCAGCGACCTCAATGTCAGTGTGACCGGGATTACCTTGTCGGGTACCGATGCGGCTAACTACAGTTTGTCTGGAGGGACTTCTCTTACCGGTACAGCCGACATCATCGCTCGTTCGGTAGACCTGTCTGGCGCGCGTGTTTATGACGGTTCGACACATGTAGGCAACAACATCTTTACCCTTGGGAATCTGGTCGGTTCGGAAACACTGACGTTGAGTGGTGAAGGGACTGTTGCCGACAAGAATATCGGTACTGGCAAGGTCGTCACAACTACCGGGCTGAGCCTTGGCAATGGCAGTAATGGTGGTCTGGCATCCAACTACACCTTTGTGGGTGGAACCCAGATTGCCAACATCACCCCGGCACAGCTGACCGTTTCCGGACTGACGGCCAATGATAAGGTCTACAACGGCACGCTGGCGGCCACCCTCAGCGGTACGGCGGTACTGGCGGGCACCATCTACGAAGGTGACGGCGTCAGCCTGAGCGGCTCGGCAAGCAGCGGCAGCTTTGGCGACAAGAACGTGGGCGACGGCAAGAGCGTCAGCGCCAACCTGGACGGCCTGAGCCTGAATAACGGCAACTACCAGATCGCCGGTGTGACCACTGCCTTGACGGCCAACATCACCCCGGCGCAGCTGACCGTTTCCGGACTGACGGCCAATGACAAGGTCTACAACGGCACGCTGGCGGCGACCCTCAGCGGTACGGCGGTACTGGCGGGCACCATCTACGAAGGTGACGGCGTCAGCCTGAGCGGCTCGGCAAGCAGCGGCAGCTTTGGCGACAAGAACGTGGGCGACGGCAAGAGCGTCAG